>NZ_JBFATL010000007.1:0-241313 GCF_040678315.1 Streptomyces sp. NPDC052721
TCCTGCGGTAGGCACGGTGAATCGGAAGTAAGCGAGCAGGGCTCAGGAGCGGAGCCACAGCCGGATCGCGGTGACGGTCACCGTGCCGTGGAAGATGTACGCCCGTTTGTCGAAGCGGGTGGCCACGGCGCGGAAGCCTTTGAGGGCGTTGATCGTTCGCTCGATCTCGTTCCTGCGGGCATACCGGGCCCGGTCGAAGGCGGCGGGCCGACCGCCCTTGCTGCCACGGTTTTGCCGGTGGGCCCGTTGGTCGCGGGGCTCGCGGATGGTGTGCTTGATCTGCCGACGTCGCAGATAGCGGCGGTTGGGGCGGGAGCTGTACGCCTTGTCGCCGCTGAGGTGGTCCGGCCGAGTGCGAGGACGCCCGCCGGCCGGGCGCGGCACACGGACGCGCTCCGCACCGGGATCATCCGCGGCCCGTCGCCTGCCTGCCCCGGTGTGATCAGCACGGCCAGCGGACGCCGCCCGCCTTCACCCACCAGGACGTCGTTGACGGCCATCGGGTGGGAGGCGCCGCTGCGGCCCGCGCCACGGGCCGGGCCGCCCATCTCTCCCAGTGGCCGCCCCAGCTCGTAGGAGGCGGCCTTCAGGCCCATGGGCGTCAGGTTGCGCAGGGTGTCCCCGCCCGAGGTCTTCCCGCCGTTCTCCACCAGGCCGTGCTTGCGCAGATCGGAGAGCGCACCGAGATGCGCAGCGGTGCGGGCCTGCTTGCGCTCGGAGGGCTTGGCCTTGTCGGTGTGCTGGTAGCTCAGGTGCGGGGCTGAGATCTGCTGGATCTGTTCGACGGTCGCGACCTTCAGCACACCAAGCACGCGCAGCACGTCGCCGCGCAGGTTGTTCGTCGACCCCGCCGGGCTCGTCTTCCGCTTCCCCGCCATCAGCCCCGCTCCCTTCCCCTCGCCTGTCGCGCGCGGCCACCGGCCGGGCGCCGGCCCGGCCCGGCCGCAGAGGGCTCCCGACCCCCGGACCCGATGATCTCCTCCACCACGGACATTCCTTTCAAGTGCAAGAGGAGAGAAGAGGGTTGTGACAACGCGGCGGGCGGTCGTATCTGCGTGGTGAGCTGCGGGATTTCCGTCCCGCCCGGTGCTGGGCACCAAAGTGGGTCCCGAAGTGGCATCCCAAGTGCGTGCCGCAGGAGGCCGGGGCGACTTGCCCAGTGGTGGTCGGGGCGGGCGCGCCGGGCGCCTGCCGGTGGTCGGTGCGTGGTCATCGCGGTGGCTCCTTCGCTTCAGGCCGCCCTGGTGGGCGGTGATCGAGGGAGCAGCGTGCCCGGGATCCCCTTGCCCGCGGTCTGACAGCGTCCGGTAGCGGCCGTGGTCAAGACATCTCAGGGGGCTAAGAAGTCAAGAGAGCCCGCGAGCCTTGATCGCTACCGCGCCTGCTGATTGGCTGGCCGGCATGGATGATCTCGGACCCGTTGCGTGGCCGCCTGCGCCGATCAAGACCGAGAGACTCGTGCTGCACGAGCCCGAAGCCCGGGACCGTGCGGCGTTCATCGAGTTGTTGGCGTCGCCAGATGTGCACACCTACCTTGGCGGACCACGCCCGCGTGCCGAGCTTGAGCGCGAGTTGCCCGAAGTGCCAGAGCAGTGGCCCGGGAGCTTCGTCGTTGATTTGGACGGGGCGATGATCGGCCAGATCCTGCTCAGGAGAGCAACGGAGCACCGTCGCCCTGCTGCCGTGGGGAAGGTCGATCTCGGCTACATGTTTCTGCCGCGGGCGTGGGGGTTCGGGTATGCCGCCGAGGCGTGCGCGGCGGCACTTGACTGGCTCGAAGACGTCCTTCCCGGTGAGCCGGTGGTACTCGCCACGCAAACCGCCAACGCCGCCTCGATGCGCCTCGCCGCGAAGCTGGGGTTCACCGAAGTGGAGCGGTTCCGGGCCTGGGACGCCGATCAGTGGCTAGGCCTGCGGTCCCCGGAATCGCTCTTCGATTGAACCCGACAGCTCGGATCTGTCGACGTGCTGTTGACGAAGGCGGGCGGGCTTGCGGGTCATGCAGGTGCTTGGAGGAGTGGCGCGAAGGCGCGTTGTTCGTCGAACGGCTGCCGGGCCTGGAGGCAGTGGTGAAGCTGTCCAAGGAAGCGGTTGAGCAGATGGCGCTGGGCGGCGTTGTGCCAGTCGCCGTGCTCGCGTCGGCGTCGGTAGTGGGCGTTCGCTCCAGGTGAAGCTTGGAGGGCCGAGAAGGCCCAGAGAAAGCCGGCGTGCGTGAGCCGGTTGTTCTTGACGAAACGGCGGCCGACGAAGCGCTTCTTGCCAGAGGCGCGGGTGATCGGGGCGGAGCCGGCGTAGGACTTGAGCGCTCTGGCATCGGCGAAGCGGGTCCGGTCGTCTCCGATCTCGGCGAGGACGCGGGCTGCGAGCAGGGGGCCGAGGCCGGGGAAGCTGAGCAGAATCTCGCTGTCGGCGTGCTGCTTGAAGGCGGCCTCGGCGGCTGTGGCAAGGTCGACCGCCGCCTGGCAGGTGGCGTCCAGTTGCTTGAGCAGGGCCAGCAGCTGCTGGCCGAACGCGTCCTCGACTGCCGGGAGTTGTCGGGCGTACTGGGAGCGGAAGATGTCCCGTAGGCGTGCGGTCTCGGTGTCGAAGGCGCGGATGCGACCGCTGCGCTTGAGGGCGGCGCGCAGTCGTCACCACAGCCGGGCGGTGGAGTGCCGTACCCGGGAGCAGGGCGCGGGCGTCGCGGCGCGCGGCCGCGTTGCCGATCCGGTTCTGCCGGGAGCGGGGTCGACGCGACTGCGCGGCGGCGAGGCGGCGGCGCCCGGCGTCCTGGAGTCGCCGCCGCTGCTTGCGCAGCTCCTGCTTCTTCGCTGCCTTCGACTTCGGCTTCCGGGGCCGCTTCCAGATCGGCTGCCATTCCAGGGGCTCATCGGGCTCGGGCTCCTGGTCCTCGTCGAGCGCGGCGGCCATCTTCGCGCGGGCGAGGGCTGCTTCGGGGTTGGGCTGTTCTTCCGTCGCCCGCCGCTGCCACTACCGAAAACGCAGCTCAGAAAACGAACCGCTGCTGGAGTACTAACTGATCGTTTCAGAATGAGATCACAGACGGGCTTCGCGGGCGGTACGCAGGCTCTGTTGGTCTGCCGCGTGGTAGGCATGAGCGGTGATTGGTCGCCTCCCACTCGACGAGCAGCTTGCTGCCCTGAGGTCCGTGCTGTCCCGCAACGAGGTGCTGTTGGAGGTGCTTAACCGCACGGCTCGATTGGGGCTGCCGGGCTGGTACCTGACGGCAGGCTGCCTGTTCCAGACCGTGTGGAACGTGGTCACGGACAGGCACCCCACCAGCGGGATCAAGGACTACGACGTCTTCTACTTTGACGATCACGACTTGTCGTGGGAGGCGGAGGACGCTGTGATCAAGGCCGCCGACGATGCCTTCGCCGGATTGCCGGCAGAGGTCGAGGTCCGTAACGAGGCCCGTGTCCACCTCTGGTACGAGCAGAAGTTCGGCGTCGCGTGCGCTCCCTACGCCTCCACCGAGGCTGCCATCGACAACTTCGCTGCTACTACCTGCTGCTTGGGTGTTCGCCTGGAGCGGGATGGGCAGTGGCGCGTCTATGCACCGCACGGGTTCGCCGACGTGTTCAATCTCGTCGTCCGGCCCAATCCAGTGCTTGCTCCGCGTGAGGTGTACAAGACAAAGACGGCTCGCTGGCGACAGCAGTGGCCCGAGCTGACCGTGCTCGACTGGCCTGCAGAACGAGCGGGCTGACGAGCGGCCGCCCGCTGTCAGGGCTCCGGTCCGCCTGCAAGCTCGCCGCCCAGACCTTCACATGCGTGCAGGAGCGGGCCAGCACGGGGGGAACTGGCCCACTCCTGCACGTTGGCGCCCGCGGGCCTCCCCCCAGGAGGGCAGGCGCCCGACCACAGTGGGTCACTCTCTACAGCGCCCCGCGCGACCGGAGTGTCACAGGCGAAGGGGCAATATTCACGCGATCAACACACAGCAGCACCCGCGCCAGGTGGGCCGCGCACCCCCGTGCGCCCGGGAGGGGTAGAACCCTGGCCCACCCACGGACTCAGGCTCCCATCTGCCTAGAGATCACGGCTGCCGCGACGTCGACGAAAACACCCCGTGCCGCACCACGTGCTGAGCTGGCCAGGTCCCGGAGTCGGCTGCGGCGCTCTTCGTCGGGCTCTTCGTCGGCGGCGTCCTGAAGACGCTGGGCAACTGCGTCGACGAACTGCTCAGCTGTGGGCCACTGCCCAACCATCCGCCGGGCCTCACCGGATACGGCCCTCACGTACCACGCCCCGTGGCCACCGCTGACCATCTGTAGGTCAATCAGTCCGTCGCTCTGAAGGGCCAGTGCTGCCTTGCCGACCTCGACGACGTCCAGGTCGATCAGCTCGGCAATATCCCGGAGTTCCGGGAAGCTGGCGCCAGCTGCGTCATCGAGGTACTTCACCATTGCGTCCAGTACGGGCAGGTCGCGCGCCGCCCAAGTGCTATCCATGTCAGGCAAATTACGCTGCCCAGCGGCTTGAGGCGCTACGAATGCTCCGACAGCCGGGGGGTGCAGAATAGGCCCGTCACCCCGCTCACCGAGAAGGCCTGGGCGCCCACGCCGACCGGCGCCCGGGCCGCCTCGTTTACTGCAAGAACTGGCGGCCTTCCGGCTGCGCCATGCTGACCGCATCGAACTTCGTGCCCCGCTTGTCGAACACCGTGAACAGCAGCATGCACACGGCGGCCGCCATCGCCAGGATCGCAACCGTCCCCAGCACCGGATCACCAGGGCCATCACTCGTTGAGATCGCCCAGGGCGCCATCGCCACGATATACACGAAGAAGATGCCGAATGTGACCCAGTCGGCTCGTCTGCCCCGCCGGATCCCGACGTACAGGAACGGTACCCACGCCAGGATCGACAGCGACCCGACCACCACTACCGACCACGCGATCTTCTCGACCCAGCCAGCCTCAAGACGCCTGTCCATCGAACCCCCCAACCACAGTGCTCCCAACCGAATCCGGGAGAAGGGCAGTCAGCGTAGACCCCGATGTGTCTCCTGAGCACCCCTCCTGCAGCAAGCCCACCTGCCCGGGGGACAGCAACAGCCCCGTAAGGCCGGCGACTTGTCAGAATCGCGTGCCATGCTGCAGGTGTGCCTGCTCAAGGCCTCCCGCATGAGAAAGGATTGCCGTGAAGGCGGTGAGGTGGTTCTTCCAGGAGTTCACGTTTAAGGGGCTGCTGCTCATCCCGGCGGCGGTCCTGGTGGTCGCTGTGTTTGTCGAAGACCCTGGCTTCCTGCCATCGCTCCACGCGTCTCCAGCAGGTCTGCCCGGAGCCGAAGCCCAGCTCCAACGGAAGCTGCTGCCACGGGATCCCGGTGTAGAGCACGAACAGGATGCCCTGCAGACACAGCCGGTCAGGGACTGGCTTGGGTCCAGGCGACCGCTTGGGCCAGGGCAGCAGTAACGGCTCGATCATCGCCCACAATTCGTCGTCCACGACCCACGGCTTGACGCTCACGTCCTCACGAACGGCTCAATCGTCGTACCGGTTACGGCTGACCTGCACCCGCCCGCAAGATCGTGTTACGAGCTCTTCGAGCGTGGGGAGAAGAACCGACAGATCGCGGCCGCACTGCGGGTGAGCGAACGGTGGGTGGAGCGGTGGCGTCGGGCCTGGCGCGAGCGGGGTGAGACCGGGGTGCTCTCCAAGGGCTCGCCGGGTCGTCCCAGGCTCACCGAGGTTCAGGTTGCCCGGCTGGAGCGGGAATTAGAGCACGGACCGCTGGTGCACGGTTGGGCGGATCAGCGGTGGACGCTGGCCCGGATCAGGACCCTGATCGGCCGGCTGTTCCACATCTCCTACACCGTAGAGGGCACCTGGCGGCTGCTGAAGCGGCACGGCTGGTCCTGGCAGCAGCCCGCCAGGCCGGGTCTCCATGGCCGGCATGGTCTGCTACAAGCCCGGCGCGCGGTCCCGGCTGATCTACGCCATCCGCGAGTACACCGGCCGCAAGGACCAGCCGAAGGGCTTCGGCTGGCGCGACCTGCGCGACTTGCTGGTGCGTGCCCGCGTCCAGCTCGGCGGCCCGATCGTGCTGGTCTGGGACAACGTGCGCCTGCACCTGACCGCCGGAATGCGTGAGTTCATCGCCGGGAACGCCCACTGGCTCACCGTCTTCCAGCTACCCTCCTACGCGCCCGACCTGAATCCACAGGAGGGAATCTGGTCGCTCGTTAAGCGGGAGATCGGCAATCTCGCCGCCGTCGACCTCGGGCAGATCACCCGGGCCGTGAAGCGCAGGCTCAAGCAGATCCAGTACCGCCCCGACCTGGTCGACGCCTGCCTCGCCGCCACCGAACTCATCCCGGACGGGTGAGCGGTACCTTGCCGCCATGTGCATCTCGACAGGTGAGGCCGCGTTCTCCGGCACGATCGTGTACTGCGGAAGGCAGCACCACCCGGTGCATGGCCTGATCCACGTCCTGGGCTACCAGAACACCGCCGTCAATCTGGCAGACGGACCGAACGCCATGCTGCTGCACCTGCCCACCAGGCAGCTCACCCCCAGGCACTTCCTCTCCGCTGGGCGCACCGGCGACGTCCTGCGCCGCATGGTCGCCGCTGTCGAACCCGTCGCCGCCGGAGCCGACGACATCGCGTGGATGAGCGCGGAACCGCAGCCCGTCCAGGTCTTCGACCACGACGTCTACACGGTGCTCCTGGCCACCGACCCCATCGCAGTCCCCACCGCGCTGCGGCAAGTGCCGCTGCACCGCCGCCCGGACCTCGACCCGGACCTCCTGCGCTTCTACGCCGACCACTTTCCTGACCACACCATCGCCGTGTGCTGTTTCGACAACGCCGACACGCAACGCGCCAAGCCCTTGCTGCTGTGGTACCCGCCCCACGACCCCGACCAGTTGACCGTGCCGGCCCTGGACAGCCACACCGGAGCGGCCCCGGACCTCGACGCCGCCGTGCCCGTGGACCACTGGGTCCTGCTCTCCACAGACCAAGCCCCTGGCGGCTGGGGCGAACCCGTCGACTACCCCAGGAACATGCGCCACAGTCTGCGCTCCTTCCTTCCCGCCGCCGTTGTGGGCAGGTACTACGGCGAAGGGCAGACCCTGCTCAACGGAGACTTCACCATCAGCCACCGGAGCCTTCTCGCTGGCGACCTTGACCGCATCGAGCGCCTGTAACCGACTCGCCGCTGACAAGGCAGGACGATCGGGCTGACGCACGTCAGCCGAACCCGACATCACCCATTCAAGTTCAGTAGCCAGTCGCGGATCACGAGCGAAGCCAGAATCCTGTCCCAGTAGTGTGGCTTCGCATGACCGACTCCGAGATCGAGATCACCGCAGACCTGGTCCATGACCTGCTGCAGGAGCAGCATCCGGACCTAGCAGGGCCGACCATCCGCGAAGTAGCGGGCGGGTGGGGCAACCAAATGTGGCGCCTCGGAGACGACCTGGCTGTGCGCATGCCGCGTACAGAAGGCGCCCCGGACCTCCTGCGCAAGGAGTGCCGGTGGCTGCCCGTCCTGGCCCCGCGCCTGCCGCTTCCGGTGCCCAACCCGGTGCGGATCGGTGAACCATCCGCGCGTTTCCCGAAACCCTGGGCCGTCATGACGTGGGTTCCCGGCGAGCCACTGGACTACACCTCCATCAGCCGCGGCGACCACGCGGCCGACACCCTGGCGGGCTTCCTCAGAGCGCTCCATGTGGAGGCGCCCGAAGACGCGCCGATCAGTGAGGACCGCGGCGACCACCCCAAGAAGTGCACGGACGGATTCGACCACTTCTTCCACGCCGTCGTCCCCGACGACCTGGCCGACGATGTCCGGGCCGTCTGGGACGACGCCGTCGCGGCGCCCGAGTGGGAGGGCCCGCCGCTGTGGGTGCATGGCGACCTTCATCCCGCGAACGTCGTCGTCTCGGACGGGACGCTCTCGGGCGTGATCGACTTCGACGCCATGTTCGCCGGCGATCCGGCGTGGGACCTTGCGGCCGCATGGGTCATCCTTCCCAACGGCGCCGTCTCACGCTTCTTCGACGCATACGCGCATGCGGACGAGGGGACGATCCGGCGCGCCCGCGGGCTGGCTGCTCTGAAGAGCCTGTTCCTCATGCTGATGGGTCAGAACGGCGACCGGGGCCTTCCTGGCGGCAAGCCGACATGGGGACCCGCAGGCCGGGCAGCGCTCGATCGTGTTCTTCAGAGCTGGTACTCATCCCCGCCCGGGCCGTGATCCTGCTTGCTTCCGCGGTCAAGCTGGCCCGTTACGGCTGAACCACCCCGTCAACCGCTCACCCACTGTCTCCACCGGCGCGCACTCAATCTCGTCCAGGTCCAGGTCCTCATAACCGTCCACGACCGTGGCAACGCTGCGCACCCCACCCCCGTCACGGGCCTCGCCCCGGACAGGAAACAGCCCCGGCCGGCGTGGCCGCCGGCGGGGCTGAACCCGTGAAGGGTGTGGTCGTGAAAGGGTGGTCGCCTACGCGGCGAAAGGCTCTGCGGGGCTTCAGCCGAACGATCGTCCCCGCAGGCAATAGATGAGGCCCGGGGACACAGTCCCCTTCACCACCACGCTCTCGATAACCACGCCCGCCCGCCGGACATTCCCCGGCCTCCCGGCACGGCGTGCGGACCGCCCCGGGTCGGGGCACAGGTACCGAATCTAGGCGCTGCGGTCGGCTTCCCGAGCTCGTCGTGGAAGCCGACGTCGCCATCGCCCGCGACAGCACCGGCCGATGGCGGCACCCCGCCCGCTGGCACCGCCCGCGCCCCGACCTCTCCCCTGGCGACGTCGCACCTTTCGGCAGTGCTGGCTAGCCCGACCACGAAGTCAGAGGCTGTCGTCAAACCAGCCGAAGCGGTCGAGGTCGTCCGGGCGTGGGTCGCGCAGCGTCCGGTCGCCGGGCCTGAACGGGGTCCGTCAGCACCGGTGTCGGTCCATTCTGCGCTCAGCCCGTGATGTCCAGCAGCAACCTGTCCTGCGGACGGCCGGCGCCCGTTCGACGCCTTGCGAGTTCGACCAGCTGGCGGCAGCCACCCTGATCGCGCCACGGCAGATACCGATGTGGGAGATGAGTCAAAGGGGTTGCCGCTATTCAGTGGCGGCTGTGCTCGGTACTGCCGCTGTGGTCTTCTCCGACGCGGTTTGAGGTGTGAGTCGGAGTGCGCAGACAGCGGCGAGAGAGGCGACGAGGGCGAGTCCAAGGGTGATAGGGCGTGGGGCCATCTGTGTGAGAAGCCAACCACAGACGGCTGCTCCGGCCGCCGAGCCGATGTCATACCCGGAGCCGAGCCAGGCATTGGCCTCGGTCTGCCGTTGGGAGAGACGTTCGTCTACAAGGAGGTATCCGATCACAAACATGGGGGTGAGGGGGAGGCCGACGAGGAGTATTGCCAGCAGTGAGGCGGGAGTGCCCAGCGCTGGAGCAAGTAGCGCGGTTGCGGCGGCCAAGACAGTGCCTGCTGCGGTGTAGCGCAGGCGCAGTGGTTTGGACCAGCGGATTTTTCCGTAGGTGAGTCCGCCGATGACGCCGCCTACGGAGAAGAGAGCGAAGAGGTATCCAGCCGAGGTGATGTGCCCGTGCTGAGCGGCGGTGGCAGGAAGCAGCACATTGAGGCTGCCGCCGACCAGCCCCAGCATGATCAGGGGTGTGATCACGCCTTGTCCTTCCCTGGTGAGGATCAACGAGCGTTGTCGAGGGGCTCGTTGGACGGGGGGAGAGGCGGCGTTCGAGGGCGCGGGGGATGATCCGCTGGGAGTTCGGGTGATGCGCTTGTAGAGGAGAGCGACGCCGAGCAGGGGGCACCAGCTGCCGAGGGCGATACACGCGCGTGCCGGGAGCACGGTGGTCGCGGCGACGGTGATCAGGGGGGTGATAACGAAGGTGATCTCTTCGAGAATCGAGTCGAGGGTGTGCGCCTGTTGAAGAGACTGCTTGTCGGGCACGAGGCGGGACCACAGGGTGCGTACGCTGGAGGTGACGGGTGCGGAGATTGCGCCGCCAGCGGCCAGCAGGGGGAGCGTGGACCAGGCCGGGTAGCGGCCGATCGCCAGTGCGGCCAGAGTGAGGAAGAAGGCGTGGCATGAGGCCCCGACCAGCAGGGCGTGCCATCCGTGCCGGTCGACGAGGCGACCTCGTGTGGGGCCGAGCAGCGCACCGGAGAGCATGAACGCGGCGGAGGCGATGCCGGAGGTGGCGAAGCCGCCGTACGCCTGGGAACAGGCCACGATGGTGGCGAAGGGGACGATGCCTCCGGAGAGGCGCGAGGTGAAACCCGCCAGCAGGCCCCGAGGGACGCCACGGGTGCGGAGGATGGTGAGATAACCGGTGGGCGGGGTCACGGTGTCTCCGGGATGAGGATGGCATCCGCCCATGCTGCGGCGGTGTGGGCGGCGGTGTGGACGGCAGGTGCCCACGACGGATCGACGGCCTGGGCCCCTTCGATCACAGCCTTCTTGCGGCTGGCGCGGAGCGCGACGCGGCCGACAAGGCGGTCCCCGGCCAGGACGGGCATGCCGAAGTAACCGCATTCGCGTTTGGCGGCGGGCTTGTACGCCTCAAGGAGATACTCGACACCGAACAGCCGGCGCATCCGGGGCCTGGTCCAGATCAGCGAGTCGAACAGGGACAGAGGCGTGATCCTCTCCTCGTCCACCGTTCCTTGTTGTTCAAGGAGGCTGTCGTGCGTCCAGGTGTCGTCGGGCCAGCCCTCGACCGACACTCGCCGCACCTCAGGCAACCGTTCCAGCTGCGCAAGGACTTGAGGGACGGGGAGGCGGAAGTAGTCGGCGACGTCCTCGGTGGTGGCCACGGCGAGATTGCGAAGGGCGATGCGGATCAAGCCTTGGAGGCACGTGTCGTCATCGAGCTCGGTCGCGCGAAGGTGTTCCGGTAGGGCCTGCTCGGCGGGTTCGTAGACGCGCTTCCAGCCCTGGCGGCGTACGCACACGAGTTCGCCGATGGCCCACAGCCATTCCGCCGCCCACTTGTGAGGGGAACTGCGGTCCCATCCGGCACCGGTCATTCCTCCGAGGTCACTGATGGTGACTTGGCCGCGATCCAGAGCCGCACTCCGCACATCAGCGCAGGCTTGCGGGTCCACAGCGGGGCCCTGCCAGCCGCGAGTTGCTATGCGACGGCGACGGAAGGCGAACAGAGGCCACAGGCCAATCGGCGTGAAGGCGGCGGCGTGGGACCAGTACTCGAAGAAGGCCGCCTTGTCCTGGTGAGAGGCGAACGCGCCGGCTGCCTCGGAGGGAACGCCACGAGCGAGCATGACCAGCTCGTGGGAGCGCCGCACGACGTTGATGGTGTCGATCTGGATGCAGCCGAGTGCATCCAGCACCTCCGCCGGAGTACGGCGGGGCGCCTCCGGGGCGTGAAGGCCCTGGGCGCACACGGCCAGGGACCTGGCCTGTGCGAGGGTCAGCTCAAGCACCAGCCTCACCTGCCGCCGTCGTGTCCGCGTTCTGGATGGTGCTGGTGGCCTGAAGGCTGTCGGCGTGCAGGAGGATCAGGCGCGCGATGTGCTGTCCCCGCTCGATGGTGACCGATCTCCTGGGGCGGATGGCGATACCGAATCCCTGGCCCGCGCTCATGCGCCCGCACACGGTGCTGGAGATCACCCCCGTGGGGATCTCCAGGCCCTCGGGCCCGGACTCCAGTGGCGCGACCAGCAGGAAGTACCCTTTTGGGATCTCGGCGTTCCACCCCAGGTGCCACTCGATGCTTCCGGCGCCGTTGGGCAGGAACATGTTCTCCCAGCCTGCCTCCGTGCGGAACTGGTACAGGTGCAGCCAGTTCGTACGATCCACCGCAAGCGCAGAGCGTTCCCGCGTCCACAGCTCTCCCCGTGCCGCGGCCTGTGCCGCAGCTCGGGGATCGTCGCCTGGATTGAGCTCAGTCTGCTCCAGCGGGCTGAGCGTGACGTCGATGGGGCTCGGGATCCGCCATCCCAGCTCCTGCCCCATCACCCACGGGGCGCAGTGCTCCGGGCGCCGTTCGGCACGCACGTATCGGAACGATTCCCGGTACAGGCCACTCGTGGCTTTCGCGCTGGCGCGATCGACACGCTGCTGCTCGGGGACCAGGGCCCACGGGTGTGAGGGAAGGAAACGGACAGCGGGGGGCACGAAATGAACCTCTCCTGTGGGAGACAAGGGGCCCGGCCCCGCGACACGTCCGCGGAGCCGGGCAAGGATAGAACGGGAGGGGCTGCGGGTCAGCTCGCCACGGAGGTACCGAGGTTGGCGACCGCGGTGTCGATCTTGTCGGCCGCGAAGCCGGCCTTCTCGGTGTTGAACACCGCCACACTGCACGGGCCGAACCCGACCGGCAGTTCCTCGAACGGCACCGCGGCACCGGCGTCGGCCAGATCGATGTCCTTGATGCTGAGCACCGTCACCGAATGCGCCATCTGCGGGTGGTCGTCTTCGGGGGCGAACGGGGTGTTCCGCGCGAACGCCGAGACGTACAGGGTCTCGTCAGCATCATCGATAGCGATACCGCGCGGGCCGGGACCGGTCGGGATGGACCGGGTGACCCGGTAGGTACCCAGGTCGATGACCGCGATGGTGTTGTTGCGCTCCAGGGTGGCCAGAGCGTACTTGTTGTCCGGTGTGAACGCGATCGCCCGGCAGCCGTCGATTTCCGTCTCGGCCTTGGCGATCACGGTGTCGGTGGCCAGGTCGATGATCGGCACGACGGCGCCGGTGTTGCACGCCACCAGAGCGCGGGTACCGGTGCGGTCAAAGTTGAGGCTGTAGGGGTGGAGGTTCTCACCGATCTGGATACGTGCGACCTCCCGCACCAGTTCCGGCTTACCGTCGGCGAGACCGCTGAGGTCGAGCTTGGCGATGTAGCTGGAGCCCCATATGCAGACGTACGCGGCGGTTCCGTCGGCGGTGACCATCATGTGCCGCGGGTCGCGGCCGACCGCGACCTGACGCAGTTCCTGCCGGCTCTCCAGGTCCACGATGGAGACCGTGTTCGAACCGGAGTTGGATACCAGGAGGTAGTGCTCGCCGGGCACGATTCCCAGGCCGCGCGGGCCGAACCCGACCGTGATGCGAGTGACCTCCCGGTGGCTGAGGGCATCCAGCTCGGAGACGGTGTTCGCGCTCGTGTTGGACACGAAGCCCCGGCCGTCCTTGGTGAACTTCACCCCACCGCGCGGGGCGTTGCCGATCGGGATCTCTTTGACGGTGCGGTAGGTCGAGCCTTCCTTGCGGATCACGCTGATCTGGCCCGAGTCGGTGTCGGTGGAGTAGATCTCTACAGTCACGATCACCCTTTCCGGCGGCACCGTGGGCGGCGCGCGCCATGATCGGTGATCCCAACACGACCGCACATAAGCAATCAAGATTGCATTACAACAATGGCTGGAAGATGACCGGCCCCTTGACAGTGATCAAGGCGACCATCGAGTACTCGTCATGGCGAACAGTGAACCTGAACGCATCCACGTGCGGGGTAGCCCGGGGAACTCAGGTGACCTGCCCCGCCGTGCTACAGCAGCCCGTGCAGGGCGTTCTCCTCGAAGCCGTCGTCTTCTTCGCGGTAACAGCGCATGACCTTGGAGCGGGGGCCCATCCGCCCGGGCTCTTCGGTGCTGTCGCGGACCCGGAGGTAGGCCAGTTCGTGCTCGCGGCCGGCGATGGCGAAGTGCATCGTCATCAGGCTGAGGCCCTGGCCAACCCGGACCCGTGGGACGGCTTCAGCGGTTACATCCGGGAGGTCTGTGCGATGCAGGCCGCCAACCGGGGCTTCGCCGACATGATGACCACGAGCTTTCCCGACGCCCAGGCGCCGGAAGCACTCCGCGCCCAGGCGTACCAGGGCTTCCTCGAGCTCATCGGCCGGCGCCAAGAACAGCGGGCAGCTGCGCGAGGACTTCACCAGCCGGGATCTCGTCCAGCTCCTAATGGTTAACGCCGGCACCCCAGCGCCACCGGCGATGCTGCGCCGGACGCCTGACGCCGCCTCGTGTGTGGATGATCCGGTCCTTCCAGGCCCCAGCCCGCGGACCGCTACCGGACCCGCCGGAAGACGCCGCGCTGTACGAGGGCATTCGCCGCGCTAGTGCTCTGACCGGGAAGGTTCGCCGGGTTCGTGGCTGGGGCGGTTGGATGGGCGGTCACGTCCCTTTCGATCGCTGGAGGTGCGAGTGGCCGAGCCTGTCCGAGTACGCCGACTGACCGACCAGGAAGGACAGAAGCTGCAGCAGATCGTGCGTCGGGGCAGTACCAGCTCGGTGCGCTATCGACGCGCGATGATGCTGCTGGCCTCGGCCGGCGGGAACCGCGTCCCGGTGATCGCCCAGCTGGTCCAGGCCGACGAGGACACCGTTCGGGAGGTGATCCACCGGTTCAACGAGATGGGTTTGGCCTGCCTGGACCCTCAATGGGCGGGAGGCCGTCCCCGCCTGCTGAGCGATGACGACGAGGACTTCGTCATCCAGACGGCCACCACCCGCCCCACCAAGCTCGGCCAGCCCTTCACCCGCTGGTCGATCCGCAAACTTGCCGCCTACCTGCGGAAAGTACACGGACGCGTGATCCGGATCGGCCGGGAAACGTTACGGTGCCTGCTCCGGCGCCGCGGGATCACCTTCCAGCGCACGAAGACCTGGAAAGAGTCGCCCGATCCCGAACGCGAGGCCAAGCTGGACCGCATCGAGCACGTGCTGGAGCACTTTCCGGACCGGGTCTTCGCCTTCGACGAGTTCGGCCCCCTGGGCATCCGGCCCACCGCCGGCTCCTGCTGGGCAAAGCAGGGTAGGCCCAATCGCTTACCGGCGACCTTCCGCCGCACCCACGGCGTCACCTACTTCCACGGCTGCTACTCCGTCGGTGACGACGGGCTGTGGGGCGTCAACCGCCGCCGCAAAGGCACCGCCAACACCCTGGCCGCGCTCAAGTCGATCCGCGCCGCCCGCCCGGGTGGCGCCCCGATCTACATCATCCTGGACAACCTCTCCGCTCACACCGGCGCGGACATTCGCCGCTGGGCGAAGAAGAACAAGGTCGAGCTGTGCTTCACCCCGACCTACGCCTCCTGGGCCAACCCGATCGAGGCCCACTTCGGCCCGCTGCGGCAGTTCACCCTGGCCAACTCCCACCACCGCAGCCACCCCGCGCAGACCCGGTCGTTGCATGCCTACCTCCGTTGGCGCAACAAGAACGCTCGCCACCCCGACGTACTCGCCGCCCAGTGCAAGGAACGCGCCCGCATCCGCAGCGAAAAGGGCATCCGCTGGGGCGGACACCCCCTGGTAATCGCAGCTTGAGCAGCCTGCCCCGATGTTCTACGTGGTCACACACTCATGCCGTAGCCCAGTTCCTCAGCCCCGATGTGCCAGAACGAGTTCTCGTCGGCAACGGCCTCAGCGTCAAGGAACTCGAATCGCTTCAGCAACGCTTCAGTGAGCGCGTCGGCGGCCTGCTCGGCCAGGTCCACGGTCTCGTCTTCGCTCAGACCGTCACCGGGCCCCTCGTATGCAGCAGCCTCAGCAGCGGCCTCCTCATAAGCGTGGTTGAAGGCAACAAACGCCTCAACGCTGGAGTTCACCAGTTGAGGAACACCGCCCTCCGGGAGACACCACAGCGAGTCGTCATCACGCCGTAGGACGAGCGCGCTCAGCCCTGGGTCGACGGCGACCAGGGCATACCTCGCGCCGTCGACCATGCGTTCCACAAAAGGGGAGGCCTGCCACACCCCGGGGTATGGACAGCGAACACATCCGGCCAAGAGCGAGGCGACTTCAGCGTCGTTCATGCCGGGACCATAGCCCGCCCCGCCGACGCTTCACCAAGCCGGTGAACCTATGCGGTCACAGCACTAGCCGCCTTCGAGGAGGCGGCTGCGAGTCTCAACTGAAATGCGCGTATCACGTCAATGCACCCCGAAATGGGCCCTCGCGGGATGTCTGAAAATCGTCCGCAGATTCCCGGGCGCACCCCCCAACAAGCTCTCCGGCGCATTCGGCGGCGCGACCATCCGGCCCCCTGGTGGAGGACCTCGCGTAGGGCACCCCGCCCCGGGCCGAGTACGCCGAGCGGGCGCCTGTGTGTTCGGCACTGCGCCGGGCCAGGGGCAGCCACCCTCGTCGGGGAGGGCGAGATGATGAAGTAGTCGGCGGCGGCGAGCGCGCCGGACGGCAGGCCGACCTCCAGGGCCGCCCGCCACCACGCGCGTGCGACGTCCTCGGGAGCACGGGCCGCCGGGTCCCCCGCGGCATCACCCGCGCGAGGACGCCCCCACAAGGCGAAGGCCGAGCGGCATGAGCAGGTAAAAGACGCCGTCGGCGCCGTCCGGGCCAGCGGCAGGTCGCGCCAGGCAGCTGCCAGGCCGCGTTGGAGGCCATCGACCAGGGATGGTGCCCGCTCGGCTGGGACGTTGCCTGACAGCGCTGCTTCACACTCGCCCGCATCCACGTCCGGGCCGGGGGCGCCCTCCCCGAGACAGCCGGTGAATTCGTCGTGCATGGCGAGGATCGCGGGCATGGGCCGTCGCGCAGCGGCAAGCGTGGGACAAGCTGCCCCCTCCCCCCGCTCAGCAGTGGCTCCTGGGCAGCACGCTCGGTCTGGAGCCCGGCGGCCCCGAGGCCCGGCCCGCGAAGCTCACCGCAGACGACAAGTAGGCACTCAACCTCCGCGCGGCCCAGCAGTACCACGACCGCGAGGGACACCTACGACCCGCCAGGAAGCACACCGTCCGCCTGGACGTCGACGGCAAGGCGGTCGATATCAAGCTGGGGACGTTCCTGGACAACAGCCGGCGCCGGGCCGACAAGCGCACCCCCGCGCGACGCGCCGAGCTGGACCAGCTCGGGATGCGCTGGTAGCCGGACCGGACACCGAAGGGGTGGCGGGCAGTAAATGAGCCAAAGCACGATAGGACGCGGTGCAGTCTCAGCTGTCCACCCCGGCTTCCCGCTTGAGCCGGCGCAGCATGTGGTCGCTGAAGAGGTGTCGGCTCCGGTCGAGCAGTTCACCCACCTCCGCGTCGCCGCCCCGCCCGTCCGGTGACGGATGCCAGCGCTGCACTGATTGCGCGGCCCAGGTGCGCAGCTTCACATCGGGGTCCTCGAACAGACCGACTGCCGCCCGTAGCGCCACGATGCCGCCGCGCGCGTCGAGCAGCCGGAACGCGCCGACGCGGACGTGCCGTGGCTGCTCGGAGCTGGTGCGCTCCAATAGCCAGTCGGCGGGCAGTTCCTTGACCGCGGGCAGCAGGGCGGTGGCGGTCTCGCGGACGACTCCGGCGACAGGGTCGTCGAGGAGCGGCCGCAACTGCTTCGCATCCGCGCGGTCCAGCGCCCGCAACCCTGCCACTGCTCGCGCCCGCACCCCGGCCGCCGGGTGCACGAGCAGCGGCCGCAGCAGCTCGGCGTCCGCGCGGTTGCCGCACTCGGCCAACCCGATGACCGCACCGGGCGGCAACTCGGGGTCGTCTGGTGCCGTGCACCGCTCCCGGTACCAGGCGGCCGGGTCACCACCCTGCTGTCGTATGACATACCGGGCACAAGCACGCACGAGCGCGGAACGGTCGCTGAGAAACGGCTCCGTCTGCTCTGACCGCCCCGCCCGTCTCAGCGCGGTGACGCCAGCCGAACGGACACGCGGGTTGCGTGCGGACAGCAGTGGAGGCAGCACACACTCGTAGGCATCCTCATCCCCCAGAGCCGTGAGCGCCGCTGTGGCGCACAGGTCCTGGACCACGGTGTCCTGGTCCCAGGCGGCCGCGCGGGCCAGCTCAGCGGGACGGAGCAGTCGGCCCTCGACGGCCAGCCGGTACGCGAACCGCCGGACGATGCGGTCGGAGTCAGCGAAGAGAACAGCGAGCTGCCCGCGCGATGCCTGGCGCAGGATCTGGCCGAGCACATCGACGCCGAAGGCACCTCTGTCGCGGCGGCCGACACGGAGGACGAGCGGCGCGAGGCCGAGGGCCAAGTCCACGTTCAGGGCCTCGCGCAGCAACTGCCGGGCGTGCTCGCGTACTGGGCCGACCCAATCGGCGCAGCGGATCACGATCAACGGCAGCAGACCGGGGTGTCGGAGCGACGGGCGCAGCGCCTCCTGACGGATCCGCCCGTCGCGGTGGCAGAGGGCGAGTGCGAGCCGAGACTCGCCGACCTGAGTCAGGTCGGCGGGCAGTGAGGCGGAGTGCTCCCATCCCGGCGAGAACTGAGGGCGGTGCCAGGCCACCTCACGCACTCCTGCGTCCAGCGCAAGCCAGTCAGCGGGGTCGGCGACATCAAGCGTGCTGTGAAGCGGCGCGCCTCCCGCGAGCCGCGTCGCTGCCGCTGTCCCGCCCTCGATGTCCTCAAGCATTCCCGCCCCTCCAGCAGTCCTACCAGGTGATCGTAGGGGCGGGATTCGCGCAGGGCGCGCGGAACATGGCCCGTGATCGCCGAGGACCGCCGCCCGGCACCCTGCCCACCAGAAGCCGAACGCGGTGACATCGCCCCTGCTTCGCTTGCCGCTGGCGACAGGTAGCGCGCCGCATCGGTGACCACCACCATGCTCTGTCCCACTGAAGCCGCAGGTCAGCGGATGCCCATGGTGACAACTACCGTGCTCTGGCACACCCTCGTCGGCGGCAGCTGCACGGTTTGGTGCTCCCAGGCAGTCATCGAGAGAGGATCCTCCCGTGAGCCATCCCCTGCCGCAGTTGCCGAAGCCCGAGTTCGCCTTGATCGTCATCGAGCTGCCACCCGAGGTGCCCACCGGGATCGCTGTCGACCTCAGGACAACCGGCATCCCAGGCGGGTTGATCGGATACGAGTACCGGCCGCTGAGCGAGCCGGCGTACTTCGGGGGGATCGGTGAACGGGGGGTGGTCGCTATCGCGACGAGTGGCCTGTTCGGACACATCGCCATCGATGCGGCCAGTAGTCACATAGTGCATATACCCCATATTGGGTCATCGAGTATGAATCACGTCAACAGTGACCTCGACTCCTTCAACAGATGCGTTGCGGCTGTGATCGCACGCTTCCCGTTCTACGCGGAGGACGACGAGGAGGGGTTCGAGGAGGTGGCGGAAGAGCTGCGCGAGCTCATCTCCGGCATCGACGCCACTGCCCTCGCGGGCGATGGGTTCTGGGAGACCTTCTGCGACGACGTGGCGATCGGAGACTATGCGGACTGGGAAGCGTGATCCCGGATCGGCCCCGGCGTCGATCAGCCGTCCAGGGCTCAGGCCCTGGTCAGTCGTGCAGCCGCCTGCGGGCCGCGTTGGCACCCTCGCGTCGCAGCACGGTCACCCGTCCAAAGACGCGCAGGCGGAACCTGGTGACGGGGCTGTCCAAGTCTGCCCCGACGCCGTGATCACACCAGCCAGGCCGAGGTCATCCCACCGGGCCAGCGTGCCCCGTCAGCGATCCTCCGCGCCTCAGCGGAATTCGTGGATCACCTGGATCTCGCCGACGATGTGAGCGTTGAAGTCGTCCAACTCCTCGGCCGGAACCCACAGCTCGAGGATCGTCTGCCCTCCTGCCTGCTGGATGGGATACCGGCTCAAGAAGTCCGACTCGACCTCGAAACGAGTGACGAAGCCGGCGCCATCGTGCTTCACGTTCCAGTCCCGCGCGATCCTGACCGCGTAGTCCTCGTTGAGGACAGGGTAGAAGATCGGCTGCTCGGGCAGCCGGGGAGGCCACGCACGCCAGTTCAGCTCCCGCACCAGATCCAGCTCCTTGGGGCCGGTGGGACGCCACAGGGTCGTCGTTGCTTGCCGGCTGGTCATCTGCATCGCTCTCTGAACGTAGGCCGCCGGTACGGCGGATCGGAACACCGGACGTTACCGGCGCCGCGAACTCAGCAGCCACGCAGTTTCCGCACCATAACCAGCGTCGTGACCGACAGGTGCAAGCCTCCCTTGCTCGCGATCGCCGCGGTCCCGGGAGGGCACTCGGCTGCCTCGGCGAGCCACCGACCGCGTCGCCGGCCGCCTGGCGGCGGGTACCGCCATCCGAGAGTTACACGACGCGCCATTGCCGCCCTGGCCCGGGCGGGGCCTCGATGAGTTGGCGACGAATCTCGATGTCGAGTGCGAGTAGCTCGTGACGAACGACGTCCTGCCCACCGACACGGTCACCCGCAACCACGAGGTCGCCGAGGCCGCGCTCCGGCCATGCAATCCGGTGTTCACGCACGGCGACCTGCAGATCAGTCACGTGTTCGTGGACGGCAAGGAGCATACGGCCGTCATCGACTGGTCGGTCGCGGGCTGTGGTGACGCCCGGTTCCACCCTGTCACGTTGACGCTCGGACACGCCGAGCACCTCAGCGACGTCGTCACCGGCTACGGCACCGACTCGACCTCGACGTGATCCGCGCATCGTGCTCGCTGCGAAGCCTACCGAGCTCGGCTTCGCCCCCCAGCGCCAGGCTCTGGACCTCTCAGGCGCTCAACGAGGGCAGCCCTGTGCACCCTCAGAGTCTTCGGTATCGAGGGCCTCGAATATGTCTGCAATTTCGATGAGATCTTCAGTGGAGAGTGCGGGTGGCGTCCAGTGGTGTGCGCGTGCGTGATCGATGAAGATCTCGTCCAGCGGGACGTGGTAGTGCTCGACATAGTGAGCGAGGTCTGAGTGCCAGAACCACTCGCCGTCGGTGTGCAGCTCCAACGCACCGATGAACTCGCCACTCAGTGCGTCGTGGACCGGTGATCCGGTCACGGCAAGGGCTGCTCCTGCTCGCAGGTAACGCACTAGCTTCTCCTCGTCCGGGGCAGCGTGGTCGCGGACCGAGTCGCGCAGTGAAGGGCCGTCGGGGCGACCATGCGCCAGCTCCTGGAACTCACCAAGGAACCGGTCGTAAGGAAAAGATCGGCTGGCCATGCACGGAAGCCTATGCACGGAAGATCGACTGTTCGATACTGACACCGGGCAGCGCATCGGCGTGGGAAGAAGCCGGCGGTAGAGGAGCTGCGGATCAGGTGCGCGCCGCGCGTACGGGCCCAGCG
The DNA here is from genome assembly GCF_040678315.1 of Streptomyces sp. NPDC052721. Lineage (NCBI taxonomy): Bacteria > Bacillati > Actinomycetota > Actinomycetes > Kitasatosporales > Streptomycetaceae > Streptomyces > Streptomyces sp. NPDC052721. The sequence goes on from NZ_JBFATL010000007.1 coordinate 20,954, forward strand.
GCGCGTCGTCGGTGACCAGGCTGCTGGCCGGGGCGGGTTCGGGCAGCTGCCGGTACGACGTGCTCAGCGCGGGCCTGCTCGATCGTATGGAACAGCGGCAAGAGGTAGGCGCCCTGGGGCCCGTGTGATCACGCCCGGCAACGGCAGAACGCAAGGGCCGCCCGGTGTAGCCCATTTGATGCCCTCGGTCGGGCCGCGCCGGCGAGGGGCGAGATTGGCCGGTGCCAGCCGTCGCCCCGGTGGGAGAGGCATGCTTTCTGGCCAGTACTCGCAGGTAGCGGTACGGGAGGCCGGCTGGTGGGGGCATGATCGCTGTTGTGTTACGCGACGACATGCCCGCTTGCGTGCGGTGGGAGATCCTGATGCACGAGCGCTTCAGCGACGTGTGGATCTGCAAAGACCTCGGCCGAGCCACGACCGGCGCGGATCCTGCTGAGCTGGGCCGGGCCGTCCTGGCCGCCTACCTCGCCGGCCGGGACAGCAGGGGCGAAACGTTCCGCGTTCTCGTCCGCACCGACTACGGCAACCACCTCGTCATCACGGCCGACCAACTCACCGACCCGGCTGGAAAGCGGACCCGGCCGTCTGCCAGGCACTGCCCGCCTACCTCCGCAACGCTCTCACCCGACGCCGAGGCCGCGAGGTGGCCGTGACGCCGCCGGCGTAGCTCTGCTCCGTCTCCTCGGCCAGCCCGCCTTCGGCCAGCGTGACCCGTTCCCGGGGGCGCAGACCCGCCAGCGCGCCTCGGACAACGCGCCCTGCCCGACCCAGGCCGGAACGCCAGCCCGTTGGTCGTTCGGCCCTGGGTCGGGCAGGGCACCTGTTCGGTAGTGCTTGGCGCTACCCGGGCCTGTGTCCTGCGGCGGGTCGGCACCGAGCGGCGTGCGACTGAGAGAGCTCCCAGCCGTCGAAGCAACTCAGCGGGAAGGGGCGCAGCGGGCCGGCACAGCGTGGCGGACGGCACGGAGGCGCCGGCAGTACGGCGGCGGGCCAGGAGCAGCGGGCGGCCCGGGCACGGCGGACGGACGGCGGAACGGACGCCGGCCGGACGGCGCGGGCCGGGCGAGGCAGCCCGGCGCGCGGGGACAGCGGCCGAGGGAACGGCCGCCGACCCGGCTGCCGAACGACGGGGAGGCGCAGGCCGGCGCACCTCCCGGGCCCGGCACGCCGACCGGGTTACCGAGCACGCCGCGCACCGCGGCCGTCCCGGAGCCCCGCGTGGCCGGGGCGGCCTCGGACCGTACAGCGCGGTGGTGCAGGGCCGGCACGTCGAAGCGACCGCCCACGCCGGATTCTTGCCCACCCGTCAGCGATAGTCATGGGCGGCGTCCGGCCGGGGGCCGCCGGCGAGACGGTGCCGGCGGTCCGGGACGGGGCGGAGGCCCCCGCAGCGGGCCGACGGGACATTCCGAGGTGAGCTCGGCGGTCGGCTGAGTCTTCCGGGCCGGGAAGCAGGGCCGTGACCAGCCGGGCCGGCCCGTCATTGCTGGTGCGGATCCGTGCGTGCCGCCCGTCAGCGGCTCGGCGAGCGCGGCTTACGACTCGTAGACGTAGCGCAGGACGACGGTGCGGCGCACCCCGGCCTCCAGCATGGCCTGGGCACGGTGCTGGCCATTGATATAGCCGCCCTCGCTGTCGGGCTGGATCGCATCACCAATGCTGAACAGGGTGGCCAGCGCTTCGGTCTGCCACCCGCCGACGCCGACCGCGGTCGCGTGGGCGATGGCGAAGTCCATCATGTCGTCGCCGTCCACGCCCTGGGCGCGGGCCCGCTCGAGGACCTGCAGCGCCAGGGCGTTGACCGCGTGCCAGTCGCCGCCGTGGTACCAGCAGCACGACCGGGCGCTGCGGCGCGGCAGTATTTGGCGGAGCCAGCGCCGCCACCAGGGCACGCTGGCCGGCATGCAGCCGGGTTCGCGGAATGGGTGGGGGCGGCTGAGGCGTGCCACCGCGAACTTCTCGAACACCGGGCGGGGTTCCGCCTCGGCGGGGCGCGGCACATAGCTGGCACCGCGGTCGGTGGCGACCTTGGCGCCTACCAGCTCCTCGAGTTGCTCGTGGGTGAGCGTCGTCCAGTGCGGGCCGTGCGGCCGGTAGCCGTCGGCACCGGCGAACACCACCTCTTGGAAGCGGGGCTCTTGGCTCGATTCCTCCAGCCCCAGCTGCTGTTCCACCCACACCGGCGGCGCCTCCTCATCCGGGCAGTGTCGTTCCCACACCGCGCCCGCGTACTGCTCCGCCCCGTTCATCAGGCTCATGCCCTCGCCGGCGCTCTGTGTCGCCACCGCAACCGGGCGCGCGCCCGCCGCGGTGAACAGCTGCAGCCGGAACGTCCCCGGCAGGCCGGGGGTGGTGAACATGGGGTCGTCCACGGTGCGTTGGCGCGGCGTCGTCAGCGCGCGCAGCTCGTCCTGGCCACCGGAACGGCCATCGGGGCGCGGCGCTGGCTCGGGCGCGGGGTTGGCGGGGAGGTCATTGGTCATCCCCCGATCATTGCCGACCCGGCTGGAGCCCGGGGCCGGGTCGGTCAGCCGGCCGTCGACGGTGCTGGGGCCAGGTCCACCTCGCCGGCTTCGATCAGGGCCCGGCGCAGCTGCGCGGCCTCGGCCGGGCGGTCGGGCGCGGGCAGGGCTTCAGCTCTCTGCAGCAGGGCGCGGGCGTGGCGGCGGACGTCGCCGTCGTACGCGCCTTCAGGGGCCGGCGGGTGAGCAAATGCACGACCAGGAGCAGGGCATCAGGGCTGCGCGGATGGGCAGCCGCGCGTTCGGCGACCCGGCCGGCGTCCTTCTGGGCCGGGGAGTGGGCGGCGCCGGGCCAGGGACAGCCACGCCTCTTCCGGCAGCGCCGCGGCGAAGTCGCCGGCGCCCGCGAGCGCGCCGGGCGGCAGGTCGGCCTCCAAGGCCGCGGTCCACCACACCTGCTCCGTGTCCACCGCGGTCCGGTCGACCGGCCGCATCGCGGTGAAGAGGGCAAGGTACCCGAGGAAGGCAGAGGCGGCCTCGGCGCCGCCCGGGCCGGCGGCCAGCTCACGCCAGGCGGCCACGGGATCGCCGAGCAGCTCGTCATGGCCGGTCAGCAGGGCGTGGACCACGCGGAACGCCGCGCGGCCGGACGGTTCCTCGCGCAGGGCTGCCAGGAGCTGGCCGCGGTCCAGGGCGGCGAGCAGCCGGGGCAGGTGCGCTCCGATCACGGCGGCGACCGCCTCGTCGCCGCCGCGGGCGGCCAGGACGCTGGCGACCAGGTTCAGGACGTCGCCGGGCATCTGGCCGTCCCGCAGGGCCCGGCTGGCGGCGTAGTCCAGGAGGCAGTCCAGCGCGCGCACCGCCGGGTGGGCGTCCAGCAGGCCCGCGGGCATCCCTGTTCCTCCCCGGCCGCCCGGTCGGCGGGCGGGCCGGCCGGGCCGGTGGCGGGCGTTGCCGGACCGACCGCCGCCGCAGTCGGCGGCGGGGCGGCGGGGTGGGTGAGCGGCTCGGTGAAGGCGTGCAACTGGTCCAAGACGGCCGGCAGGTCACCGCCGAGATCGCCGAGGCCGTCACCGGTGCGCCACACGAAGGTCAGCAGGCCGGACCACGCCCGGCCGGCGTACTCGCCCGCGTCCGGGACGTGGGGGTCGGCGGGCGCGGGCAGGGCTCGGCTGAGCGCGAGGGCGGCGAGCACGGCCTCGGCCGGGCCGGCGGGGAAGTCCTCGGGACGGCGCGCGGCGGCTGCGACGGCGGCGAGGTAGAACGCGCCGAGCTCCGGCAGGACGAGGGCGGCGAGCACGGCGGGGACATCAGCGGTCCAGGTCGCCGGGTCGGCCGCCACCAGGCGCCGCAACACGGTCGCGTAGCCGGGTGCGCCCGCGTCCGGGGCGCCGGCCAGGGCGGCCGCGGCGGCCCGCTCCAGCAGGTCCTCTACTGCGACGGCGGTGTGATGGCGCGACCGCGGGCGGGCGGCACTGCGCGGGTCGGGCGGGCCGTCCGGCCGGGCCCGGCGCAGCGCGGCCAGCAGCGGGTCGAAGCCGGCCAGCAGCGGCGCGGGCAGGACCGGCGACCAGGCCCACACCCGCAGCCAGGACGCCGGCGGCTCCACGGCCTCACCGGCCCGGCCGGACTGCTCGCCCTGGTCGAACTGCTCGGGTGCGGCCGCCAGCCGCTGATCGACCGCGGCGGCGGACGGCGCCTGCCCGAGCGCCTCCCGTACCCGTTGATGGAGGCCGGCGGCCCGGCCGGGCGGGCAGGTGTCCAGCACCAGAGCGGCCAGCCGGGCGCCTTCCGGCGTCGGGCGGCCGGCCAGCAGCCGGACGGTGGCGTCGACCGCCAGGTCCCACCACTGCTGTGCCCCTTCGTCCCCGGCGTTGGGGGGCGGCGTGTGCGCGGCCAGGTGGGCGGCGAGCACCCGGTCGTGCACACCTGCGTCCGCAGCCGCGATCCTCGGCCACGCCCGCAGCCGGTCGGCCAGCGGCAGGCCGGCCGCGGCGTCCGCCGCGGCGAGATCCAGGACCGCGCGGGCCAGCAGCGGGCCCATGTCCAGGACCGGGCCCAGGAAGATCGTGGCGTGGACACGGACCTCGTCCAGGTCGACGTACACCGGCCAGGGCCGCCTGTCGGACGTCTCGATGTCGCGGCGCAGCAGGCCCGCCAGCGCGCCGCGGACAGCGCGGTCCCAGCGGAACGGGCCGCCGGCGTCGGCGTGGACGGTCACCACCAGCTCGCGCAGCAGGCCCGTGATGTCGTGCTCGGGCAGCCGGACCGCCCACTCCCGCTGGAGGACCTCGGTCAGCTCGGGCAGCGGCCGCTGCTCGGCGTGCGCGCGCCGACGCTCATCCCAGTAGGCCCGGAAACCGGCGTGCCCCAGGTCGACGGCGTCCTTCAGCAACTCCTCGGCGACCAGGACCCAGTCCCCGTCCCGTACGGGCGCCGGGAGGGTCCCCGCCCAGCCGGCCACGAGCCGGCGCGGCACGTCCGCCTGCTCGGCCGGCTCCCCGGCCCGGGCCGGGGACAGGACGTGCGGGAGCAGCCGGCGCACCCCGGCCGGAGGGAGGGCGCCGGCGTCGGCCAGACGCAACAGCGCGCCCAGCACCAACGGGCCGGCGGCGGCCAACTGGACAGCGTGATCGGCCAGCCACGGCCGGACGGCCTCGCGGGATACGGTCGCGAGGCGCTCGAGGAACGGAGCGGCCGGCCAGACGTCGGCCGCCCCGTTGGCCGCGAGCAGGTGCGGGGCGTGCTCGTGAAGGAGCGGGAGCCAGGTGGCGGCCGGGCCGGAGCGGAAGAAGAACGCGGTGGCGCGCGGGTCCGCCCAGCCGGCCAGTTCCCGCGCCTCCGCCTCACCCGGCTGCCTCAGAGCGGCCAGCTCAAGGACCCGCCCGGCGCGGCCGGGCAGCGGCACCAGCAACTCCCGGGCCGCGGCCAGGAGCCCGCGGTAGAGGGCCGCGGCGCGGGCCGGATCGGCAATGCCACCATGCAAAGTGCCCGACGCCATGCCGTACACCTCGCCCCACACGCTGAGGGCTTCCTCCTGGGCGGCGCCGAGTGGGACGCCCATCAGACGCTCGGCGATCCCCGCGGCCCGGGCCTGGTGCCAGCCGCCCGGCCGCTTCAGCTGCCCACGCAGGACCTCGGCCGCCTCACGCAGCCGGAGCCGGCCCTCGGTGCCGGCGCCACTCACGCCCGCCGCGCCTCCGGCAGAGGTGGCCGCGGGCGGGGTGGAGGACTTACGCGGTACGGGAGCGGGTTGCGGGGGCCCGTCGGCCGGCGAGCAGCCGGTAACACCGCTCTCCCCCGCCGCTGCCGGGCGGTCCGGGACGGCAACAGGCCCGTCACCCGACACCGCAGCCAGCAACATCCGACCCCGACCACCCAGTAAACGCAGCACAAACCGGCACCATCCGCTGGGTCGTCGAGCGGACGATCTCCTGGCTGCACGGCTTCCGCCGCCTGCGGATCCGCTGGGAGCGACGAGACGCCATTCATGGGGCGTTCCTCGGTCGCGCAACCTGCCTCATCACACACCGCTACGTTCAGCGCCTCTAGGAGCTTGCGAACCCGAAGGCTTTGCTGCAAGGGTGATCGGGAAGCCGATGTGTACGTAGGGCGCCCAGGCTGCTGGCGGTTCGCCGCGCCTGATGGCGTCGCAGCACGTAGCTTGGTACGCCTCGAGGCTGCTGGCGCCTGGCCACTGTTGGTAGAACTTGTGCGCGAATGGTCCGGCGGCGCCGGCGTACACCGGGCACAGCGCGGATACCGAGGCGACGGTGCCGCGGACGCGCAGTGCGAGTGGGAACCCGTTGACATCCCCGGCGTGTGGGATAGCGCGACCGACGTTGCATGCGTTGATAAACGCGAAGTATGCCCGACAGCCGTTTCGGAGCCAGTCGCCGGCGGTCAACCGTACCTTGCGGGACAGTTGCAGCTCCGAGGCCATGGAGGAGGGCCACTCCTGATATTCGCCATGGGCGGCGATGTGCGTGATGTCCCATCGGTTGTTCGGGTTCAGAAATTGGCAGCGACCACGTTCTGCAGTTGTCGGCCGGAGCACATGAGGCCCAACTCTTCAAGGCGCCTTTTTAGCTCACAGACCTCCTCAGGTGCGAATATAGAGGAGTCCCACCCCCCGACCAGGGCCGACTTCGCCACCATCTCGGGGAGGGTCGGGTCGGTTAGGGCGGACAGGTATGTCACTCTGTACCGCTCGATCAGGAAGCTGCCCGCACTAAATGCCGCGTGCAATGGCATTCCGGAAAACGACCGATGGGGAAGGAACACGACCTCCTGGACGTGTTTGAGATCATCTTCGAACCGGCCGACGATCTCCGAGTGGAGTCGCCTGAGCGCGCCGGTATGACATGCCCACTCCTGCAGAGAACCCCAGACAGCCTCGCGCAGCTCGCTCAGATGTTCGGAGGTGACGTCGAGCCGTGCAACCCACCATCGCCGCGACTCGACGGCTGCCACAGAGCCTGCCGCCCAGAAGCCGCCGTGACGGTCACCGAAAAGCTGGACGTAAGCGGCAGGTCCTGGCATATACACCAGCAGAGCCTCCGGCTTGTACTCGGTTGGCTGAGATGCGCTCGGCGTCGACATCGCCGTGTTCAAACGTTGCTGCATGACCTCGAACAGTTGGTCATCGGCGCCCTTTATGCGCCGGTGGAACCGCTCGGCGAGCTCGAACTCGTTGACCAGCTGCGTATCCTCGCCCAAGAGTCCGAGGGCCGCGTGTGCCGTGTGGAATGCCAGTTCCGGGTGCCCGCGGGCGGCAAGGAATGCAGCCACTCGTGTGGTGATCGCAGCCATCTGCCGTGCCACATCGATGAGGTCAGCGGTGCCGCGTGCCTGGGTCACGGCATGCTTCACGAGGCCACACAGGCGATGCACGACGCTCGCTGCGGCGGAGCCGTCGCAGGCGTGAACGGCGATCTCGACCATGACCCGCAGTGCCTGGGTTGCCTCCGTCCATCGGGCCGCTGCGGTTGATACGGTCAGCGCCTCCTCTGCCACCGCGAGGCGATGCGCCGGCTTCAGGGCTGTCTAGCGGGCGAGTTTGTTCAATAGCTCGGGCCGTAGATAGGTCGCGTACCTGGCGGCGATCTCGTCGGCGGACTCCAGCAGTGAGCGTCGGAAGTCTTCGGTGGTGTGACACTGCGCTGGCTCGAGCCGCCCCGAGCGTTCTCGGCGCCGGTCCGGTGGCCAGTCGTTGATGACCGCGGCGACCGACTGCAGTACCTCGAAATCCCCCCGGAATTCGATTATTTTCATGACCTTCTGCACCACAGCGGCAGCGTGTTCGTCTGTGATGGCTCCGACCAGCCCGGCAATCTCGCTTGCTCCACTGGCGCCTTCAGCCTCGTCCCCTATGGCCGCTTCATCCTGGATACGCGTTTCCTCATCTTGTATGTCTGCAGAAAAGGCGGTATCGGCAACGTCGGGGTCCAGCGGATCTGTTGGCCACGTCGGGCCACAAACGCCGGCCGCGTCCTCTCGGTGGGGCACCGCCCGGCGCGGTCCCACCAGCTTTTTCTGCGAGAATCCATCGGTCACCACGCCGGGGGTCTCCGCCTCGGTCAGCGCCTCCAGATACTGCTCTAGGCCGATCACCCGGCGCTGAAGCACCTCTTCCGCCCTCCGCCAGAGCTGCCTGAACCCGCTCCAGCTCAGCTGCAAGTTCCTCCACCCGCGCCGCCGCGGCCTTCCGCCGCGTCTCCAGAACCGCCCGCATCGATGGCACCCGCCACCCCCACGACATATCGGCCAGCAACGGAGCGAGGCTCCCGCGACAACCGCGATCTCATGCCTGAACAGCAGAAACCGCACACGAGGTCCGGAAAGAGAACGGCCTCTGAGAAGTGAGCGGCGGCCCTCACTCGGTACCCGGTGTGCGGCCGCTGCACAATCAGAGTCAGCTTTGGGCCTCGGCACTGATCAGAGGCGTGCGGCTTAGATCTGGGCCGTAGATGTCACGGATCCGCGCAGCAATCGCCTCCTGCGCCGTCTCCAGAGTGGCCAGGGGCCGCTCGATCGAACCACCGCGGGACATTTCGTTGATGTACGCGTGCGCTGAGGTTGTCCAGTGCCGGGCCTGCTCGTCGAGCACAAGGCCCTTCTGGCTATGTACCTTGCGGTTGGTAGCCGTCAGGCGCCCATTCCACTCTGGTGCTGCCTGGACGCCGGTCTCCACCGCATCGTGAAGCGCGAGCGCCACCGTAAAGAGTTCCGTGAGCGCCTCGTGCACTTCGATGAGGTGCGTCAGCTCGAACGACTCCCGCCGGTCCAGGCGTGCTTGGTTGCGGTCCAGGGCGCGCAGCTGCCTCTCTCGTTTGAGGGCTGCCGCCTCCTTGCGGGCATCGGCCCACTGGTTCAAAGCCACACCAAGGATCAGTGTGAGCACCGGTAGAACGGCGGTTATCGTCCATTTCCAATCCACCTGGCGGAAGGTACATCCACCTCACCGATTCCGCTCGCCCCGCGGCGGAGGCCTGGACGAACCAAGGGGGGCCGCTGTGCGTGTCCGACCTACGGTTCCGCGGTGGCGGCGTCCTCCAGCATCTTCCTCGGGTCGATGTCGCCGTTCTCATCCGTCCACCCAAGGTGATCCGCCGCAGCTTGGAGAACGAGTGCGCTGTAGTCGTCATCCTTCACGTCCTTGCAGGCGGCTGGTTTCCCCTCCCGGTCCGTCTTGTACTGGGCGGCGAGCGCCTTCTGGCAGTCCTTCATGACGTCGTCGTAGGTGGGCCGGACCATCAGCCAGACGCTGACGGCGGCACCCGCGGCGATGACGAGTGCGGCAGCCATGATGGCGAGTCTGCGGTGTTGCATGGTTCCCCCCCAAGGGATGTTGTGCTGTGCGAGCAGCATGCGCGCTCGGCGGTCAGCGCGTGAGGTGTGCCCATGCTGTGACCCGAACGAGCGGGCCCCGCGTCGACGGGGGCAACGGCGGGGCCTGGCCTTCAGTATGACCGCGGCAGGGTCACAACTTGGGGAAGTACACCGAAGTGTCTGCCTGCGGGTGATCGCTGATGAGCGCGTTCTCCAGCGCGTACCGCAGGTCCCGCAGCGTGTTCTCGACCTTGTCCAGCTTCCTCAGCGGCTGCCCTTCCCTGCCCTGCAACGGGTAAGCGTTGCCCAGTTTGGAATGCAGGGTCGCCAGTTCGGTCTGCATCCTGGCCAGCTGCTTCCCGATCTGCAAGTGCTCTTCTTCGGTGAGACGCGGCTTCGTCATGCCGGGATCACCCCTTCATGGCTTATCCCGGGTAGGGGCCGGGGCCCGCGCGCTCGGCATCCGGGTCCACCCGGCCGCCGGCGCGGCCGCGCTCGCCATCTCCTTCGGCACCCACTACGCCGCGGACCGACGCATCCCGGGCAAGGGTTTGCTGGAGCGGATCGCCACCAAGACCGGCAAGGGCGGCTTCTACAAGCTCGCCGACTTCATGAACGGGCGTCTTCCACCTCGACTTTCTCTGCACTACTGACCTTTGCGGCGTGTTGTCGTGAGGGCTGACGATGGGTGATCGTTGCGGTATGCCGGTTGTGTGAGATATCCGCAGGGCGGTGGGCTGACGCCTGAACGGCAGGCGTTTCGCGAGCGGATCCGGCTGGAGGCCGCGGAGCGATTCGCTGCCGGTGCCTCCAACGCCGAGGTCGCCAAGGACTTACGGGTGAGTGTGCGCTCGGTACAGCGCTGGCGCCGGGCCTGGCAGGACGCGGGCACGCAGGGGCTGCGGTCTGCCGGGCCCGTGTCACGGCCCAAACTGAGCGAGGCCCTGTTCATCGTGCTCGAGCAGGAGCTCGCCAAGGGACCGGTCGCGCACGGCTGGCCGGACCAGACGTGGACGCTGGCGCGGATCAAGACGCTGATCGGGCGCCGGTTCCACAAGAGCATGACGCTGTCGGCGATCGCGAAGATGCTGCACCGGCACGGCTTCAGCCACCAGGTCCCGGGCCGCCGAGCCATCGAGCGTGACGAGGAGGCCGTGGCGGGCTGGGTGAAGGAGACCTGGCCGCAGGTGGAAGGTCCGTGGCGGCGCTCGACGCCTGGCTGTGCTTCGAAGACGAAGCCGGCTTCTCGATGACGCCGCCCACCGCACGGACCTGGGCCCGGCGCGGACGCACACCCGTCATCCGGGTGAGGGGACGCTCCCAGCGCCGCTTCTCCGTCGCCGCTCTGGCCTGCTAGAAACACGCTGAACGCTCACGGCTGATCTACCGGCCCAAACGGATCTCGATCACAAGCGCGGCGGCAGACGCAGTTTCACCTGGACCGACTACCGCGACCTGCTCATCGCCGCGCACCAGCAGCTCGGCGCACCCATTGTGCTCGTGTGGGACAACCTCAACGTCCACAAGGACCGCCGACTGCGGGAGTTCATCGACACCCAGGACTGGATCACCTGCTACTTCCTGCCGGCCTACGCACCCGACCTCAACCCCGTCGAGGGCATCTGGTCACTGCTGCGGCGCAGCAGCCAGGTCAACACCGCCTTCACCGACCCTGACCACCTCATGGGCGCCCTCCGACGTGGTCTCCGCCAGATCCAGTATCGCAGCAACCTCATCGACGGCTGCCTCACCGAAACCGGACTCACATTGACGACATCACGGCAACAACGTCAGTAACGCTGGCCGGGGGCTCCGTGATCGGGCACAACTTGGTGAATCACATGATCGGTCAGACCAACCGGCAGGCCGCGGGCAAGGGGGCGTCGTCGGCGACCGATTCGTCGACGACGTGAACCGTTACGCGTAAGCTCGCCGGCTGAGCGTTGCAAAACTGCTGCCCCTCCGGCCTGCTATGGGCTGGAGGGGCGCGAGTATCTATCCCCTACGTGACAGTGAATTGATGAGATTGGGAAATCGTCTTTCCTGGGCACTGCGGCGCGCTCTCAGTCGCACTGATCGTGTAGCTGCCGCGGGGAGTCGACGTGCCGACTGTAAAGGTGGTCTGCCATCCTCCGCTGCTTCCGACTCGCGGATTGGCTGATGGTGTGTAGAATTTAGCCTTCGAGCCGTAAGGGAGGGAAATGTGGACCGTGCCTCCGGGCACCCAATTGTTTCCCTTTATAAGGAACTTAGAGCCCGCCGATCCAGACTGAGGAGTGATGAACGAGGATATGACGGTCGCGCAACTTCCGCCGCCTGTCTGAGGGTTTGCGCCGGAAGTCTTGGTCACACGGAATGTAGCGGTAGCAGCACCGCCGCTGCCGGTGATCGCGGATATCTCGATGGTTTGACCCGGTGCTGCAGAGGCCGGAATCGTGACAGTGGTGCGGAATGTTCCAGCGGCGTTTGGAGCGGCAGTCCCGACGTTGGTTCCGTTGATGGTGATGGGAGTCTTGATGCCGCGAGAGCCGTTTTCTTCCCATCCGCTCCCGGTGACCGTGACGCTCGTCCCCGGCTTCCCTGAAGAGGGACTTACGCTGATCTGCTCCCCATAAGCGGATGCAGTCGAGGGAAAGAATAGCAGAATCACTCCCATGGCGGTGAAAGCGGCCAGGAAGTTGATAAGGCGTCTTCTCATGTTCTTGCCTCTCTTGACGCTGCCGCACGCTACTTATGGCGGGCGAATAGAATCGGGTCAGTGTGATGCAACTACATCCGAAGACTCTGCAAGTTCTTTTGAAGCTTCCAGCGGCGAGGGTATCTTCACCTCGCTCGGCGATGGACAGACCAATCCGCATCTCGCGCTTACAGCCTCTTGACTAGATTACGCCGAGGTACAGAGAAGTGCTACTGGAGCGCCAGCGCAACGGCGTCGTGGGTGGCAGTGGCACTACGTACGGCGTTCGGTAAGTACGTAGCGGTCAGTTACAGCAGTCCCTAGGGTTTCGCGGAGCTGAAGGCGGCCGGGATGAACGGCATGTAATCTGACCGGCCCTCTCTGTACCACCACACGCTCGGCGGGCTCTGCTGTGCTGGAGGCAAGGCCGTTTCGGGATCAATGCCGAAAGCGGGCTGTGCAACTCTCGATACGAATCAGGAAGTCGGTGATGGGGGGCTTCTTCTGTGGTGGGGACGAGGATGAGCCCCTCCGCAAGGATTGCCTCGCCTGCGGCAAGAGCGGCTTCCTGATCGCGAAGCAGCCGTCCGCCGGGTGTTCCCCCAGGGTGACACCGTGCTTGCGGCTCTCGGTCGCATAGTGGAGCAGTCGGTGTGCGCGCCTTGCCGACGAAGCGACATGCGCGGCTTCGCCAATGCCGGATTCGGCGCCACCCACGACGCGGCGAGCGTGGCGACCGCGCGCCTGCCCCGCCCTCCTTGCGCGCGGAGGGTCGGGCTGCGCCGGGTCGGTGGCTGCGGGCGTGCTGGTTGCCGGGCCCGCAGGATGAGGCCTGGCCATGGCCTGGGCAAGCTCGGCGGTTTGTCGTTTGATGCGGGCGAGTAGGCGGCGGCGAGATCGTCGGCGTCCGCGGCCTGCCGCAGGAGCGCCTGTGTGCCGGCCAGGTCGCCTGCTTTTTCCCGCAGCCGGGCCAGGGCGCGCAGCGCGGAGCGGTCGCCGGCGTCGGCGGCCTGCCGGTAGAGCTCCTCCGCGGCGGCCAGGTCGCCGGCCTGTTCCCGGTGCCGGGCTGCCGTGGCCAGGGCGGCGGCGCCCTCGGCGGTGGCGGCCTGCCGGTACAGGGCCTCGTCGCGGCGTCTTCGCGCAGGCGGGCAAGATCGTAGAAGGTGTCGATGCTGCCCGCTGCAGTGGCCTGCCGGGCCACGTCCTCGGCCTGTTCCCGATCGCCCGCGCGTTCCAGCAGCAGGGCCAGGTCGTGGAGGGCGTCGGTGTCGCCTGCGGCCACGGCTTGCCGGTACAGGGTCTCGGCGCCTGCCGTGTCACCGGCCCTCTCCCGCATCAGTGCCAAAACATACAGCGAGTTGAGGTCACCGACGTCGGCGGCGCGGTAGCGCAGGTGGGATGCCCAGTGATCGAGGTTGCGGCGCTGAGCGGCCCGGGCGAGTTCGATGAGATCGTCGGGGCGCGCCAAGTGGGTGTGGGCGGCATGCCAGAACGAATCGGGCGGGGTCACCTCGCAGCGGTCGCGGCGGCCTCGCTGATCGAGGTAGTCGGCGAGCCGAAACCTGGGGCCCTGCCCGGCCGCGGTGTCTGCGGCGGGCGGCGTCGTGCCAGGGGCGGCGGCAGCGGGCCTGGCACGGGTGCGGCGCAGCGGGGCCTGCTTGCCGTGCACGAGCTGGGTGAGTTCGATGAGGGCGTTTTCCTCCCAGTCGTCGGTGAGCTGGTCGAAGTCGTGGTCGTCGAGATAGCCGGCCGCAGCTTCGCAGAGGAAGGCCTGCGGAAGAGGGACACCCACGCCGAGGCGGCAGGCATCCATAGCCGCCTCGATCATCGCGACACGCCCCGGAACGCGGTCGCCAGCCTGATCCCGGTCCGCTCCATCCTCGGCAGCGCCCTCGAACTCCAGTTCCACGCACCCGAGATCCGGCTCGCGGCCCGCCGCCGCGACGTCCTCGTGGTGTGCGCCTCCGGCGCTCGCTCGGAGAACGCCTGCAGGCTCCTGGCCGAACAGGGCATCCGACCGCCACCTTCGCGGGCGGCACCACAGGATGGGCCGCGCAAGGACATGACCTGTGCCAGCCCCCGGTCTGCGACACTCGGGCCGCTGGAGCATGGAGCGGCAGGTCCGCCTCACCGCTCCAGCGGTGGTGCTCCTGGGGCTGGTCCTCGGCCTGCTCGTGCACCCGGCCTTCCAACTGCTCTCAGTCGGCATCGCCGGCGGCCTCGTCTTCTCCGCCCTCACCGACACCTGCGGCATGGCCACCATGCTCGGCAAACTGCCGCACAACCCCCCACACACAGCCGACCTCGACGCCACGCTCGCCGCACTGCAAGGCCGCTGAGCCCGAGCGACCCGGTCCCGCCCTGGAAAACCGGAGCGATGCGCCGCCGCTGTCACCACCAGCAGACGAAGAACCTGCTGGTATTCGCCGCAGAAGCCGGGCTTCTTCCAGACATCGAGAAAAGGGGGCGCCTGACCAGGGCGGTCTGCCCGTCGGGCGCCACCTTGTCTCGTTCCTCCACGCGGGTGTGCGCGTTGCCGTGCGTGGCGACGTCTCGCCGATGCGCAGGGCGCCGCTGTCCGTCAGCTGGATGGCGTTCCGGCGGAAGGTGCACTCTGCCGACGAGTCGCCCGGGACCGCTCCAGCCGGTCTTCATCAGGTGGACGGGTTGGTTCCGCCGCCTGAAAAGCGGGGCGTCGGGATCGGCGCAAAGCAGCGCGATGGCGCGCCGGACACGTCGAGCGGCAACCGGCGCGGAGGCGGTTGCCATCCCGTGCCGATGGCGGCCTGTCAGGTCAGGCTCGACGGGACGATCCCGTAACGGCGCATCTTGCGGTACATCGTGGCGCGGGAGATGCCGAGGTCCTGTGCGGTGCGCTGAACGTTGGAGTTGCGGTCCATCAGCCCACGCAGGATGGCGTCGCGTTCCAGTGCCTCGATGGTGGTCAGGACCTTGTGCGAGGACACCCGGCATTCCGGCGGCAGGTCCTCCACGTGGATGATCCGGCCGGAAGGCCGCCGCGCCAGGCCGCGGATCACCGACTCCAGCTGCCGGACGTTCTCCGGCCAGGGGCATCGCTGCAGCAGGGCCAGCGCATCCGAGGAGAACCCGCTCTCGCCGCTCGGCCGGTACTTGCGCAGGAACAACCGCGCCAGGTGCTCGATGTCCCCGTAGCGATGACGCAGGGGCGGCACCTCCACCGTGGTACCGCAGAACTGGTCCAGCCGGTCGTCGGTGCCGACCATCGACGGCTGGCTGGTCATCACCAATTGCCCTGTGGTGGTGCCGTTCAGGTGCGTCAACAGGCTCTTCAGCCGCTGCCGCAGCCGGTCGCCCAACAAGTGGACATCGCGCAGGACGAGCACTGTGGACGGCACGGCAAGCAGCTCTCCGATGTCGTGCAGCCAGCGCTCGGTGACAGCCGGTGCATCCGACAGCGGCGCTTCCGCCATTTCCAGCCTGCGTCCGGCGCCATGGGCCCGGTGCAGGGCCTCGACCAGCGTCCTCTTGCCGACGCCGACTTCGCCCAGGAGATGAAGCCACGTCGCGCTCAAGAACGCCGCTTCGCTGTCGGCGACCGCGCGCAGCCACTGCGGAGACGAGCCCACCAGTCCCAGGACCGGCCGGGCTGGTGCGGCGGAAGCCGCGGGGCCGGGCTGGGAGCGCCCGATCAGCCGGACTCGGAGGATGGCCCCCGCATCGCTGTCCTCGCGCCGACACCTTTTGACCCTGAGTTCGGCGACCCGTCCCGAGGGCAGGGCGATGCTGCGCGTCCCCTCCAACCGGCGGTCGTCGGCGATCTCACGGGCATGGTCGAGCAGCGCATAGTGATCCGGCCCGGTCACCGCCGTCCTGAGCTGCTCGTTCATCATGACGACATCACGGTTGAGGGCCAGCACGGGGCCCGGGCGTACCGAGGAGCACGCCTCCAGGTAGTCCTGGAACAGGGCCCGCTCGCGCCGGGAGCTGATCGCCGCGATCTCGCCCTCGATCTGGGCCGCGACCGAGCGGGCGAAGGCCATCAGCATGCCGTCGGAGCCCTGACGGATGGTAGTGAGGTTGAAGGCTCCCAGCAGGGTGCGCCGGGTGGGGTGCAGGATCGGCACGGCCGCACAGTGGAAGTCCCGCAGATCCTCGACGTAGTGCTGCCTTCCGGCGATCATGACCGGGCGGCCGCTGGCAAGCGCGGTCCCGATGCCGTTGGTGCCCACATAGCGCTCGGCGAACACATGCCCCGGGGCCAGGCGCACGCGGTTGAGGTGCGTCGTCAGACCCTCGTGGGACACCTTCCGGGAGAGCACGACGCCGTCCCGGTCTGTGATCATCGTGGACACCGGGTCGTCGGCGAGCTGTTTGTGCAGCCTGTCCAGGATCGGCAGCGCCGCCCTGGCGAGGGGGCTGTCCAGATTGGGGTTCTCCAGGTACGGAGCGTCAAGGCTGCCCGACTTCACCTTGTATTCGATCGAGCGTTGCCACGAGGCGACCACGAGCGGCCGTCCGCTCGGCTCCTTGGTGACTTCCAGGTAGAGCTCTCTGGCTGCTCTCAGTGAGCTCCCGGGTTGATATCGGGGCATTAACACTCCCGTACGGCGCGCGTCACATTCCCTCGGTGCAGTGATTGGAACAGCTCGACGGCTTCGCGCCTACGGCCTGTATCACATTGAGACATACGCGGACGGCTTCTGAGACATCGACCTGCGAGCGGCGGCCTGTGTAATCGGCGCACCATCCATCCGCCGACCCACAGGGAGCCGCCATGAAAGCCGTGCAGGTCATCGAGTACGACGAGCCGCCCGTGCTCGTGGACGTGCCGGACCCGCAGATCACCGGTCCGCTGGATGTGATCGTGAAGATCGGGGGCGCCGGAGTCTGCCGGACCGATCTGCACATCCTCGAAGGACAGTGGAAGGAGAAGAGCGGGGTCGCCCTTCCGTACACGATCGGTCACGAGAACGCCGGCTGGGTCGCGGAGGTCGGTCAGGCCGTCACCAACGTCAAGGTCGGTGACCCGGTCATCCTGCACCCGCTGGTGACCTGCGGTCTGTGCCGTGCCTGCCGGGCCGGCGACGACGTGCACTGCATGAACTCGGCCTTCCCCGGGATCGACACCGACGGGGGCTACGCCGAGTACCTGAAGACCACCGCCCGCTCGGTCGTGCCCCTCGACCCGTCCCTCGAGCCGGCCTCGGTCGCGGCTCTGGCCGACGCCGGGCTCACGGCGTACCACGCCGTCGCCAAGGCGGCCCGGGTGCTGCGGCCCGGTGACAAGGCCGTGGTCATCGGTGCGGGAGGACTCGGACACATAGGCATTCAGGTGCTGCGGGCCCTGTCGCCGGTCGAGATGATCGTCATCGACCGCAGCCCCGAGGCCCTGGCGCTGGCCAAGAAACTCGGCGCCGACCACACGCTCGTCGCGGACGGCAGCGAGGCCGACCGCGTGCGGGACCTCACCGCGGGGCACGGGGCGGAGGCCGTCCTGGACTTCGTCGGTGAGGGCGGCGCCGTCGAGACGGGCGTGGCCTGCCTGCGCCGCAACGGCAACTACTACGTCATCGGCTACGGCGGCCACCTCCATGTGCCGACGATCGACGTCATCTCCACCGAGATCAACTTCATCGGCAACCTCGTGGGGTCCTACAACGACCTCTCCGAGCTGATGGTCCTGGCCGCCCGCGGCAAGGTCACGCTGCACACCCAGCGGTACCCCCTCGCCTCCTTCCAGCAGGCCCTGGACGACCTGGACTCCGGCGCCGTGCGCGGCCGAGCGATTCTCATCCCCTGACACCGCAGGAGAAGCCCCATGCGCAGCAGACCGTTCACGGGCCTGGTCGCCGTCGCGGCCCTGACCGCCACCGCATGCACCGCACAGAACCAGGCACAGGAAAGGCCCAAGGAAAAGGCCGCGCTGTTCAAGCCCGGCTCGGAGATCAGCTACCGGAAGTACGGCAAGGACTACCCTGCGACGAAGGTCAAGGACGTCCCCGGACCGTGCAGCTATGAGTCGATCAGCCGCAAGGACTACTCCGGACAGACACTGAAGATCATCAGCCACGCCGTTCCCGTCATCGGCGAGCCGACCCAGCTGCACGCCAAGCAGTTCGAGGAGATCACCGGCGGGAAGATCGAGGTGGTCAACGTCCCCTTCGGCGAGCTGCATCAGAAGATTCTCACGCCCCTGCAGGCGGGCCAGCCGGCGTACGACGTCATGTTCTACCCGTCCCTGTGGATCGGCGACATGGCCCCGTACCTGGCACCGGTGCCGGAGAAGTACCTGAACACCCCCGGCATGAAGGACGTCACCAAGGCATACATGGACGTGGCGACCTGGAACGGGAAGGTGGTGCAGTACCCGGTGGACGGTGACCGGCACTACCTCAAGGTCCGCACCGATGTGCTGAAGGACCCCAAGCGGCAGGCGGAGTACAAGAAGGCCACGGGCAAGGACCTGGAAATCCCCAAGACGTGGGCCGAGTACCAGGAGACAGCCAAGTTCTTCAGCGGCAGGGACCTCGACGGCGACGGCAAGCCCAACTACGGCAGTGCCGAGGTGACCAAGCGCGACGACCTGACCTTCTCCGCGTTCATCAGCCGTGCGGCGCCGTACGTGAAGAACCCGGACGTCAAGGGCGGAGTCTTCTTCGACGTCAAGACCATGAAGCCACTGATCAACACGCCGGGTTTCGTGCGCGCTCTGGACGACATGGTCAAGGCCAAGTCGACCTGGGCGCCCGGCGGCGCCAACTTCGGCCTGGGAGACGAGATCTTCTCCTTCGGAGGCGGCCAGACGCTGATGTCCTACTCCTGGGACGACGCCTTCATCCAGGCCCAGCAGCCGGACAGCAGGATCCGCAACAAGGTTCAGGCCGCACCGCTGCCGGGCTCCACCGAGGTCTACAACCGGACCACGAAGTCGTGGGAGAAGAAGACGAATCAGGCGCCCTACTTCACGTGGGGATGGACCTCGGCGGTGACCAATGCCTCGCGCCACCAGCAGATGGCCTTCGACTACCTCTGCTTCTTCAGCAACGAGGCCAACGCCGCCCTCGACCTGACCATCGGCCGATTCGGGGTCAACCCCTACCGCAACGCCCACTTCGACCCGGCGTTCTGGGAGAAGCAGGGCTGGGACAAGGACGTCGCCGAGTCGTACGTGCGCACGCTCTCCGGCATGGAGAAGAGCCCCAACCGCGTCTTCGACCTACGCGTTCCCGGTGTCAACCAGTACATGTCCGCGCTGGCCAACGGTGTCGCCGCGGCTCTGGCGGGACAGAGCTCCCCGCAGCAGGCACTGGACGACGTGGCCAAGGAATGGTCCAAGATCACGGACCAGATCGGCACGGACAAGGTCCAGAGCGCCTATCGCAACGTGGTCGCGCTTGAGGACAACTCCTGATCCGACGCGAGGACGCCCCGGGTGGCCGGACCGGCCCGGCCGGCCACCCGAAGGCGCCCGCCATCTTCCGCAAGGAGAACCATGGACGGCCTGCGCCGGCACAAGAGCATGTTCCTGCTGCCGGGACTGCTCACTCTCTTTCTGATCATCATCTTCCCGCTTCTGTTCACCATCCGCGTCAGCTTCTCCGGCTGGAACGTCAGCAACCCTCGGATGGACTTCATCGCAGGCGCCAACTACAGCGCGATGCTGCACGACAGCCGGTTCTGGGCCTCCATCACCCGGCTGGTCCTGCTGGCGGGCGGCACGGTCCTGATCCAGTACGTCATCGGGTTCGGTATGGCCCTGCTGGTCTGGCGCAACGTACACGGCCGCAGATTCTGGCGGGTGCTCTTTCTCGTCCCCATGATGACCACGCCCGTGGTCATGGCCGCCATCTGGCAGACGATCTTCCATGAGTCGCTGGGGCCGGTGAACGATCTGCTGGGGATGCTGGGCCTGACGAAGATTCCCTGGCTCACCGAGTCCGGTCCGGCGCTGGTCGCGCTGATGACCGTCGAGGTCTGGCAGTGGACCCCTTTCATGTTCCTGTTGCTGTTGGCCGGCCTGCTGAGCCTGCCCAAGGAACCGTTCATGGCCGCAGCCATCGACGGCGCCGGCACCTGGCGCACCTTCTGGAAGGTGACCTTCCCGCTGATGGCACCGGTCTCGGTCGCGGCGATCATCATCCGGCTGATCGAGGCGTCGAAGCTCTCCGACAGCGTCTACGTACTGACGTCCGGCGGGCCGGGGTCCTCCACCGAGACCCCGGGTTACTACCTCTACATCCAGGGGCTCCGCGATCAGCAGACCGGCTACAGCGGGGCGATGTCCCTGACCTACCTCGTCCTGATGATCGTCACGCTCACGGTCGTCGCCGCCCTGCTCACCAGGGCCTTCAAGCTGAAGGTTGACTCATGAGGTCGCGCCTTTATCCCGTATTCAAGTACACCGTGATCGCCCTGTGGGCCTGCTTCGTCGCGGGGCCGTTCTTCTGGGCGATGACGACCAGCTTCAAGAACGCCAACGCGGTCCAGGGCGGTCCCACCTACATCCCCTGGGTGCAGTACAAGCCCACCCTCACCGGCTGGCGCAACATCTTCGGCGGAGCCGGCGGCATCGATGTGATCCATCCCTTCATCAACAGCGCCGTCATCACCTTCGCCGCGTCCGCCATCAGCCTGGCCTTGGGGTCCCTGGCCGCCTACGCGCTGTCCCGGTACCGGTTCAAGCTGGGCTTCATCAAGAACAGCGACATCGTCTTCTTCTTCGTCTCCCAACGGATCATGCCGCCCGTCGTCCTGGTGATCCCCTTCTTCTACCTCCTGCAGTGGGGCGGCCTCCTGGACAGCATCCCGGGCCTGGTCATCGTGACGGTCGCGCTGCTGCTGCCGATCGCGGTCTGGGTGATGGTGGACTTCTTCAACGGCATCCCCCGGGAGATCGACGAGATGGCGATGCTGGACGGCTGCCCCCCGTTCCAGGCCTTCGTACGGGCCATCCTGCCGAACTCCCTGCCCGGGCTGACCGTGGCAGCGATGTTCTGCGCCGTGTTCGGCTGGAACGACTTCTTCTTCGCCTTCCGGCTGACCTTCACCGAGGTCCAGACGCTGCCCCAGGCGGTCGTCGCCCTCAACTCCTCCATTCCACCGTGGTGGACGCTGTCCGCCGCCGCGCTCTTCGGCGTGGCACCGCTGATCCTGCTCGCCCTCTGGGTGGAGCGCTATCTGTCCAAGGGGAACCTGTCGGGAGCGGTCCGATGAACCTCAGCGCCACTGATCTGTGCCTGACCGTCGACGGCGTCGACCACCTCAAGAACGTGACCGCGACCTTCCAGCCGGGACGGCTGCACACCGTCATCGGCCGGACGATGGCCGGGAAGACGACGCTGCTGCGGGTCCTGGCAGGCCTGCAGAAAGTGGACTCCGGCTCGCTGACCCGAGCGGGGGCCGACTTCGGGAAGACGCCGGTGTGGCGGCGCGACACCGCCATGGTCTACCAGCAGTTCATCAACTACCCACATCTCAACGTGTTCGACAACGTGGCCTTCCCGCTGAAGCGGGCCGGGCTGTCACGGGACGAGATCCAGCGACGGGTCCGGCAGAGCCTGGCGAGCGTAGGGCTTGCGGACTTCGAGAAGCGCAAGCCCTCCCAGCTCTCCGGCGGCCAGCAGCAGCGCGTCGCCATGGCTCGCGCCCTGGCCCGCGGCACCGGCATCCTCCTGCTCGACGAGCCACTGGCGAACCTGGACTACAAGTTGCGCGAACAGCTGCGCAACGAGTTCAAGGCCCTCTTCTCGGACCAGGGCGACACCATCGTCATCTACACGACCACCGAACCCGCCGAGGCGATGATGCTCGGGGACGTGGTCCTCGTCATGCACGAGGGGCGGATCCTCCAGACCGGCACCCCGCAGGAGGTCTTCGAACGCCCGGCGACCACCACGGTGGCGTCCATCATCAACGACCCGCCCATGAACATCTTCGCGGGCCGGATCGAGGGCGGCCAGGTCACGGTGGCCGGCTTCCAGGCAACGCACGTCTCCGCGCACCTGGCCGACCTGCCCGACGGTGCCCACCAGTTCGGCCTGCGCGCCACCGACGTCAGCCTGGCTTCCAGGGGAGTCGAGGGCGAGGTCACCTTCGTCGAGATCTCCGGCTCCGAGACCTTCGTCCATGTGGTCGTCGGCGAGACCCCCTTCGTCGTACAGATCGAGGGCATCCACGACGTCGCCCTCGGCGACCTGGTCAGACTTCGGCTCCGTCCCGACCGGCTGTTCGCCTTCGACGAGCAGGGAACGCTCGTACGAACCCCTTCATACGATCTCGCTTCAATGGAAGGACGTTGACATGGCGCAGTTGGACATCGTCGACGTCGGGCACGCGTACGCCCCGGGTGTCGATGAGGAACGGTGGGCTCTCAAGCCGCTGAAACTGACCTTCGAGTCCGGCAAGACCTATGCACTGGTCGGGCCTTCCGGCTGCGGCAAGACAACGCTGCTGAACATCCTGTCCGGGCTGATCAGACCCTCCCAGGGTCGGGTGTTGTTCGACGGCGTCGACGTCACCGCCCTGCCCACGAAGGCCCGCAACATCGCGCAGGTCTTCCAGTTCCCGGTCATCTACAAGTCGATGACGGTCTACGACAACCTCGCCTTCCCGCTGCAGTGCCGGCGCTGGGACAAGGCGAGGATCGACGCCAAGGTGCATCAGGTCGCCGAGGCCCTGGACCTGCACGACCGGCTGCGGCAGCCCGCCCGCGGGCTCACCGCCGACGACAAGCAGCTGATCTCACTCGGCCGCGGCCTGGTCCGGGACGACGTGGCGGCCGTCCTGATGGACGAGCCGCTCACCGTGATCGACCCGCAGCTGAAGTTCTCACTGCGGCGCAGGATCCGTGAGATCACCGAGCAGTTCCGGCCCACGGTGATCTACGTGACCCACGACCAGTACGAGGCGATGAGCTTCGCACAGGAAGTGCTGGTCATGAAGGACGGCCGCGCCGTGCAGCAAGGCACCCCTGAGCAGCTCTTCGAGGCGCCCTCCTCCACCTATGTCGGCTACTTCATCGGCTCACCGGCGATGAACTTCCTGACCCTGGACCGGAACGACGGGCCCTTCGCGCTGGGCGGGCGGACGCTGTCCGTGGCCTGGAACATCCCCCAGAGCACGGCCGAGGTCCAGGTCGGCGTCCGGCCCGAATACGTCAAGGTCGTCACGGACCCCGGGCCCAACACCTTCCCCGGCAGGCTGCGGGGCGTCAGCGACCAGGGCGCGCACCGCGTGCTCGAAGTAGAGGTCGCCGGGCAACTCGTCAGGGCCAAGACGCCGCGGGAGGAGGGAGTTCCGGCGGGCGAGGAGGTCCTCGTCCACCTGCCGCGCGCCAAGGTCCTTCCGTACGCGGACGGTCAGTTGCTGCTCCGCTCGTAACGATCCGTCCGGCATGACCGCGACGCCTTCGGTGTCGTGGGCGTGTGCAAGCCGGCACCGGCAAGCCGAACTCGTAGGATCGTGTCGCCATGCGTCCCGAGGGTGCGGCCGGAACGCAAGCAAGGCCCGCCCGCCCCTTGGTCAGCTCGTCGTCCTGCCGGTGCCGTACACCACGCCTGATGCCGGGCACATATACATCAGCGAAGGAATCCCGTGATCTTCATTACCGCCAAGTTCCGCGTCCGCCCCGAGCACGCCGACCGCTGGCCCGAGATCAGCGCCGACTTCACCCGGGCCACGCGCGCCGAGCCCGGCTGCCTGTGGTTCGACTGGTCGCGCAGCGTGGAGGAGCCGACGGAGTACGTCCTGGTCGAGGCCTTCCGCGACGACGAGGCCGGGGTCGCGCATGTGCAGTCCGCACACTTCAAGGCTGCGCAGCAGACACTGCCGCCCCATCTGGAGGAGACACCGCGCATCGTGAACATGACCGTTCCGCAGGACGACTGGTCTCTTCTTGGGGAGATGGCGGTCCCCGGACAGGAGTAACTGCCTGTCGGGACGCGCCCTCACCCGGCGTCAGCGAGCAGTGCGCTCACAGAGCGACCGCTGCGGCTCCCCGCTGCGGTCGCGGGGGCACGGCAGGGCGAGCGCGGTGATTCCGAGGGCAAGGCCGAGCGGATTGGAGGCGATGTCCTGGGCGTCGGCGGCGCGCAGCTGACCCCGGTGGTCAAGCGGCTCGAGGCCAAGGGTCTGGTCAACCGCGTCAGGGCCGCCCATGACGAGCGGCGGCTGGTGCTCACCGTCACCGAAGCGGGGCGGCAACTGCAGCACGAGGCACGGAACATCCCCGAGACGATGCTGTGTCAGGTCGGTCTGTCCGCCGAAGAAGAACGGCAGTTGCGGGCGATGTGCGAGCAGATCCGCCGCACACTCGCCGACGACGCGCCTGGCGCCGTCCTGGAAACGAAGGTGGAGCAGTGAAGGACTACCAGGCCATCTACGTGGACGGCCGCTGGCGGACACCGCGGGAGAAGGCGGTCCTGGAGGTGGAGAATCCCGCCACCCAGGAGGTCATGGGCACCGTTCTCCTGGCGTCGGCCGGTGACGTGGCCGAGGCCGTGCGTGCGGCACGCCGCGGGTTCGACACGTGGTCGCGCACCCCCGTGGCGGAACGCCTCGGGTACCTGTCCCGACTGCGGGATGCGCTGGCCGCACGGCATGAGGAGCTGGCGCACACGATCGTGGCCGAGGTGGGCGCCCCGGTCTCCTTCGCCCGCACCGTCCAGGTGGGTGCCCCGCTGGCCCTGGTGGCGTCCTACCTCGAGCTGCTGCCGGAGTTCGGCTTCACCGAGCGTCTGGGCGGCAGCCAGGTGATCAAGGAGCCGCTCGGCGTGGTCGGCGCCATCACGCCGTGGAACTACCCGCTGTTCCAGGCCGTTGCGAAGGCCGTTCCCGCGCTGGCAGCCGGGTGCACGGTCGTTCTCGAACCAGCCGAGGCGGCACCGCTGTCGGCGTACCTGCTCGCCGAGGCGCTGGTCGACGCGGGGCTGCCGCGTGGAGTGTTCCATCTCGTTCCCGGGTCGGGACGCGGCGCAGGCGAGGCCCTGGTGACGCACCCGGACGTGGACGTCATCTCCTTCACCGGCTCTACGCGCACCGGGCGCCGGGTGGCGGAGCTCGCCTCCGGCACGGTCAAGCGGGTCGTCTCCGAACTCGGCGGCCCAGCATCGTCCTGCCCGACGCGGATCTCGCGCAGGCGGTTACGACCACCGTGGCCAGCGCGTTCGCCAACTCGGGTCAGACGTGCACGGCTTGGACCCGCCTTCTGGTGCACATCAGTGAGTACGACAACGCCGTGGACCTGGCGGCCAAGGCCGCCGAGGACTGCGTCGTGGGCGATCCGATGTCCGAGCAGACCACCATGGGACCGCTGATCTCCCACGAGCAGCGGCAGCGCGTACGAAGCTACATCGCCGAGGCCTGTCCGACGGAGCCCGTCTGGTGGCCGGCGGCCCCGAAGCTCCCCCCGGACTCGACACGGGCTACTACGTGCAGCCGACCGTGTTCGCCGACGTCCGGCCGGACATGTCCATCGCCCGCCAGGAGATCTTCGGCCCGGTGCTGTGCATCCTTCCCTACACCGATGAGGAGGAGGCCGTACGCATCGCCAACGACTCCATCTACGGCCTCTCCGCAGCCGTCTGGTCCGCCGACCCCGAACGAGCCGCAGCACTCGCCCGCCGGGTCCAGGCCGGCCAGATCCAGATCAACGGCACGCAGCTCGACCTGCTCGCTCCGTTCGGCGGCTGCAAGCAGTCCGGCAACGGCCGTGAACTCGGCCGCTACGGACTGGAGGAGTTTCTGCAGGCCAAGGCCATCCACGCCTGAACGGGGATCCGACGGCGAATCGCCTCACTTTCCCGGGATTCACGGGGCGATGAAGCACGGACGTACCGGTCGGAAGCCGCAGGGCGGCGCCAAGCGGACCCGGTTGCCGGCGCCTCCGGCGTGGATGTGCCGGTTTCCGGTCCTGTACGTCGTGGCCGGGTTGCTCCTCGAACCGCCACGCCCGTGCAGTGGCCGGTGCGTCTCGCGCCGTCAGGCGCTCGGCCTGGATTCGTCGAGGTGGTCGCGGACGTCGCGATCGCCTACGAGCTCGAGGCGACATCCCTCCCGGGGCCGTGGGACACGCGGGGTTTCGTAACGCGTCGAGCTCATCGTTCATTTGATCGATCCCATGGATCGTCGCCCACGCCATGGTCGCAGCATGACTGACACCCCCCACCACAACGCCGTGCAACCACAGCGCGGCCCCGAACCGGCTGACGTTCCGCCTGGCGCCACCCGGCGATCCGTCATGGCCGCCCTGGGCGGCGCCACCCTCGGCGCGGCCGCGCTGGGCTTCGCCACCACGCAGCCGACCGCCGCCGCAGAGCCCAACGCCGTGGCACGGCCCGCCGCCGCCTGCATCCTCACGCCCGAGCAGACCGAGGGGCCCTACTACCTGGATCTTGAGACGGTCCGGAAGAACATCACCGAGGGCAAGGACGGAGTCCCGCTGACCCTCCGCGTCACGGTGGTGAACGCCACGAGCTGCGCCCCGCTGCCCAACACGGCGGTGGACATCTGGCACTGTGACGCGCTCGGGGTCTACTCCGGTTACGTCGCCGGCGGGTCCACCCCGGATACGACCTTCCTGCGGGGCGTGCAGTTGACCGACTCCGCGGGCGTCGCGGAGTTCACCACCATCTACCCGGGCTGGTACGTCGGCCGTGCCCTCCACATCCACGTCAAGACCCACGTGGGCGGCACCGTATCGAACGGGACATACCATGGAGGCCACGTGTCCCACACGGGCCAGCTCTACTTCCCGGAGACGTACAACACCAAGGTCGCCGCCCTGTCCCCGTACCGGAACAACACGGCCACGCGCACGCTCAACGCGAGGGACGGCATCTACCGCAACGGCGGGTCCTCGACCCTCCTGACTCTCACCCAGGCCGGCAGCGACCTCGGCAAGGGAGTGACCGCAACCGTCGTACTCGGTATCAACCCTGCCGCGACACCCTGACGGAAGTCCATGAGCGGTGGCCGGTCCCCTGCAACGGTTCCGGCTGCCGCTCGCGTACGGTGGGCGCTCCGGCCGTCGGCCGTTGCGGGCCGCAGGGAACGCCTGGCTGAAGGCGAGGTTTCGTCGCTGGAAGGTGCGGCCAGGAATCGGGGATGAGCCGGAGTCGAACATGTGAGATGTGCGGCGCTGCGCTGATCGTGAGACCGCACGGCGGTCGGCCGGCTCGATACTGTTCCAACGCCTGCAGGCAACGGGCGCTCCGGCAACGGCTGGCGGGCCGGGATGCCCGCCGGACGCAGCTGCAGGAGACATCGGGTGGCTCGCCTGCCGCACCACCCGCCACGGCGACTGCCGCCCCGCTGCCACTGGCGCTCGACTCCTTTGTCGGCCGGCAGCAGGAGCTGTCGCGCCTGCGCACGCTGCTGAGGACTTCGCGCCTCCTCACGCTGACCGGTGCGGGCGGTGTGGGCAAGACGCGACTGGCACTGGAGTTCACCAGGGGTCTACCGAACCGCTCCGCACATGTCGACCTCGTGGAACTCGATTCGCTGCAGGACGGCACTCTGCTGACACAGTCCGTGGCCGCCGCGCTGGGCGTGGGCGAACGAGCGGGCCGGACCGGTGTCGACGTTCTGGTCCGTGCGATCGGTGACGCCTCCCGGCTGCTGATTCTGGACAACTGCGAGCATCTGGCCGAGCCGTGCGCCCGACTGGTCGCGGCCCTGCTGGGCGGCTGCCCCCGTCTGCGGGTCCTGGCCACGAGCCGGGAGGCCCTGCGGGTACCCGGCGAGACCGTGTTCCTGGTCGGCGAGCTGTCCCTGCCACCGGCCGATGCCGGAGACGACGTGACAGCACTCCTGCGGTCGGATGCCGTACGGCTGTTCGTCGAGCGCGCCTCGAGCCGCTCACCGGGATTCACCCTCAACCGCGCCAACGGCCGCCTGATTGCGGAGATCTGCCGTCGGCTGGACGGCCTCACGCTCGCCATCGAACTCGCGGCTCGCCACGTCGGCACCCTCGCACCGAGCGACATCATGGCAGGACTGGACGACCAGCTGTCCCAACTGGACCTGCTCACCAATGGAAGCAGAACAGGGCCGCGACGCCACAGCGGGCTCGCTGCCGCCGTCGACTGGAGCCATCGGCTGCTGGATCCGGCGGAGCAGGTGGTCTTCCGGCGTCTGGCGGTCCTCGTCGGCGGGTTCGATGTGGCCGCGGCCCAGGCGGTCTGCGCCGACGGCCGCATCGGGCCACGGCAAGTCTTCCGTATCCTGTGCGCCCTGGAGGCGAAGTCCCTGATCGTACGTCTGCCAGGAGAAGAAGGACCCACACGCTTCAGGCAGTTGAACACCATCCGCGTCTACGCCTTCGAATGCCTGCGCGCATCCGGCGAGTTACCCGCCACCCTGCGACGAGCTGTCGCATGGCTGGCCGAGGTGGCTGGTCAAGGCCATGACGATGTCTTCACCGACCAGGCGAGCAGCCCTTTGGCGGCGGAACGGGACAATCTCGTCTCGGTTCTGGCCTGCGCCACCGGCAACGACGATGGCGCGCAGGTGCGGCTGACACTGGAGCTGGCTCGGGTGCACTACCAGCAGGAGCAGCCGTCGGCCGCCCGTGCGGTGCTCACCGGGCTTCTGCGGGAAACCGGCGGTCGGGCGCTCGGCGGAGAGGTGCCGGCGCTCGCGGCGCGAGTGGCCTGCCAGCAGGCCGACCTGGAAGAAGCCCTGAGCCTGGGCGAACAGGCCGTGGGCATGGAACGGGTACGCCACGACCCCGCCGGGCTGGCCAACGCCCTGGACGCCAGGGCGGCGGCGCGGCTGTGCCGCGGTGAGTTCTCCGAGGCCGTCGCAGATCTGCGTGAGTGCCTGGAGGTCGTCGCCTCGCTCGGCGCCCCACAGGACACCGCATGGTGCACCCATCACCTGGCCTGGGCACTGCTCCAAGCGGGCGAGGAGCTCGAAGCCGACGAGCTCATGTCCCTGTGCCTGCCGGTGCTCAGGAAGCACGCGCCGTGGCCTCGGACCGCGGCCGCGCTGCACACCGCGGGAGCCGTCCGACTGGCTCTGGGGCGGCTGCAAAGCGCCGAGGCGCTGTTCGCCGAGGTGCTACGGATCGCCCCCGGGGCGAGTTTCCACTCGCTGTACCCCGTGGAGGGCCTGGCCCTTGTGGCCGCCGAAAACGGGGACATGCAGCGGGCGCTGCGGTTGTACGAGGCGAGCGCGCAGGCGCGGCGCCGACTTGACACGGAGCCCGAGGCTCCGTGGCGAGACAAGATGGACCAGGTGGCCGCTCGCGCCAGGACACGGCTGCCGACAGCCGCGCGGGCCGCCGCGGTCGCGGCTGCCCGTGGGCTGCGCGGGGACCGGCTCATCGCGTACGCCCTGCGGACCCGGAGCGGCGACCACCGAACCATGGCGGACTCGGTGCAGGTCACTGACGGGCAGTACCGGCTCACCGCAAGGGAGTTCATGGTGGTCGAACTCGTCGCCCAGGGACTGACAAACCGTCAGATCGCGGACCGGCTCGGCCTTTCGATCCATACGGTCGCCACGCACCTGGACAAGGTCCGCGACAAGCTGGGCCTTCGGTCACGCACGCAGATCGCCCTGTGGGTGGCTGCACGGACCGAAGGCGGCCACACCACGACCAGGAATCCGATGGCGTAGCCATGGTCCAAGGCGTCGAGGGCGCCCGGCTCGCCGTGCCGCTCGCGCGGCGGCGCGGTCGCCTCCGCCTACCACGCCCGCCGCTTCACCATGGTGCCCCGGCCCGCCCCCGGCACCGATCGACCCGGACCTGCCGAGCGCGGACATCCGCATCGGCTACGCCCACTGCTCGATCCTCGGCCAGGGACTCGACTCCCAGCTCGACGCCCTCAGCAAGCACGGCATCGCGAGGGACAAGCGAGAAGATCAGCACCCGCGTACCGGGTACCGCGTGCCGACTTCGACCACATGGTCCGCCTCGGCTGGGTCCGCTCACCACAGTCGATCGAGGGGCGTCAGGCGGCTTGCGTCCGCGAGCGGTGGCGGTCAGACGCCACCATGAGCGCGCAGTGATCACAGAACGAACGCCTACCGGCATCACCTGCCGACCGCGGGGATCACCGCTCTGGTGGGGTGTGTCCAAGCGCAGGGGTTGACGTGGCCCTGTGGCCCCGTCGTGTGGTGCTCGCCGCCTTTGGCGGGTACGGCAGCGTGCCTGACGCATGGCTCATTCCGGGCCGACGGCGCCGTGGCGGATGCGGGCGCTCTCCCCAACCCTCGGTCGTGCGCCGTGTGCCACGCTCGCGTTGTGGCTCAGGCGGTCGTCTCGATTCCTTGACCTCGTACGCACCCAGTGGGAGCGCCTGC
This sequence comes from Streptomyces sp. NPDC052721, assembly GCF_040678315.1. Lineage (NCBI taxonomy): Bacteria > Bacillati > Actinomycetota > Actinomycetes > Kitasatosporales > Streptomycetaceae > Streptomyces > Streptomyces sp. NPDC052721. The sequence goes on from NZ_JBFATL010000007.1 coordinate 51,212, forward strand.
GCACTCGAGGGGCGGAGCCGAGCGGCAGCGTGCCCCCTACCGCCACCGCTCCAGCCTGCCCGACGTCGTCGACCACGTCATCGCCGCCACCTGCCCCTCGCAGGTGCCCTGAACAGCACCAGCGGGCGTGCCCACTGGCAGACCCGGCCACCGTGAAGCCCGGAGAACGCGCTTCGGGGGCGCGGGCGTGGTGCCCCGCGCCGGTGGCCCACCCGAGGAGGGGGCTGATGAACCCGGCGAACTGCACGGGATCCGACACCGATGTTCACGAGGACCGTGTCTGCCGCAGCGAAGCCGCCTGACGCGCCGGGGCGCCGAGCAGCACAGTGGCCTGGTCTACTGCCGGAAGACTTCTACCCGCTGCAGCTCGACGTCCGCGTTGGGGCGGTCCTGCGTGGTGGGAACGTTGGCGATCGCGTGGACGACGTCCTGGCCACTGACGACCTGACCGAAGATGGTGTGCTTGCGGTTCAGGTGGGGGGTCGGTCCCTCGGTGATGTACCACTGGGAGCCGTTGGTTGCGGGGCCGGAGTTGGCCATGGCGAGCACGCCTGCGCTCCTGTGGTGCAGTTCGGGGTGGAACTCGTCGGGGAACGTGTAGCCCGGGCCGCCTGTTCCCCATCGTGAGGCCGTGTCCTTCGTGCGGGTCAGGGGGTCTCCGCCCTGGATCATGAAGCCGGGGATGACCCGGTGGAAAAGCGTGCCGTCGTACAGCGGCGTGCCCTTCATCGACTCACCCGAGACAGGATCCTTCCAGTCGATGGTGCCCGTCGCCAGGCCGACGAAGTTCTTGACCGTGCTGGGTGCCCGGTATTCCTCGAGGCGGACCACGATCTCGCCGAGAGAGGTGATCATGCGGGCATGGAGCTGTCCGCTTCCAGGCACATCGATGCTGGGGAATTCCACAGTCGCAGGTCCTTCCGGGTCAGGCGGGCAACATGCCCACGGCGCGCGTGCCGGCGATACCCACGTGGTGCGAGCATCGCTGTGCTGAACGGTACCCGCAAGATCAACGAGGTGGGGTGCCGTATGACACCGCCACCCAACCCCGCCTCACGCGACCTGGCGGGGCGGGCCCGGCAGCCGGGTTTCCAGGGCGGGCGGGCGCTGCCGGTGGCCGGCCTGCAGCGGCACAGTGGTCACGGTTCAGGAGAAGACGACGGAGCGCAACAGCAGGCGGTCGGATGCGCCTGTGCCTGGGGGCAGGGTGTAGTAGGTGGCGCCTTCGCAGTCGGCGTTGAGGAAGACGGTGGCGGTGGCGTCCGTGCGGTTCTTGGGCGCCCGGCTGGCCGAGCCTGGTTCGGCGGCCGGTCCTTGCAGGCTGATGCACTGGCCGCTGGGAGGGTTGTTCAGGAAGCCGACGGCTTCGTAGCCGTCGGTGGTGGTGTAGGTGTAGCGGAACTGGCCGGTTGCGGCAGAAGCTGAGCCGGGCACCGTCACCGCATCGCCCGCAAGGGTAACGAGTCCTCGCGACGGCTGGGTCGCCACCGCTGGGTGGTCGAGAGAACGGTCTCCTGGCTCGCCGGCTGCCGACGTCTGCACCGCCGCTACGAGCGCAAGGCAGAGCACTTCCTGGCCTTCGTCGGCATCGCCGCAGCCCTTATCTCCCACCGCAGACTCAGCGGCTGAGCTGGCCCAGCATGCTGTGTCGGTGGCAACCCATAAGGTGCGGTCTACAAGGAGGAGGTTTCGTGGGATTTTCGGGTCACCTGGTTTTTGCTCGCAGCAAGTGTCCGCTGCTGAAAGCACCCATGTTCGACAGCATCGATCAGGAGCTGAAGGACACCGTACGGGCGTGGTGGCCCCGACCGGGCGGTTGGCAGACCCTCCAGTTCGATCACGGACTATGGGAGGACGACTACCTGTCCGCCCTGGTCGAATGGACCGGCACACCAGCCTGCGTCGCAGACGTCTCTGATAGCGACATCGGCCTCGTGACCGGGCTTGGTACGAACGGGCAGCGTTGGCAGACGTGGCTCAACCTGGACATGGCCGCGGCACTCCTCGTCGAGGAACCCGAGGACCTGGACGACGTGAGCCTGTGGGTGGGCACACCCGAGTTCGACGAGGCTGTGAGGCGCAAGCGCACGGAGCTCCGAGCGGCTGTTCCAGCCGACGCTGAAGGCGCCCTCCTTTGGGCTGCAGCGGCTGGCATCCCCGCCACAGCCGAGCAGACCCGAATCGAGGAACTGCTGCGCTCGCGGGAGACCTTCGCGGAAGACCTCTTCAGCGCGCTGCTCGACGAGTTGGGCTTTCCCCAGGCCACCCGGCAACCCCAGAGCCATAAGAAACGACCTCTAACGCTGTGATCTGCGGGGCAAGGGGGTTGGGCGAGGCAATGAGGTCACGGTAGCCCGGCCGGTCACGCGCGCTGTGGCACCGCCCGGGAGCCGAGCGATGCAACCCGAGGACAGCCGAAGCGTCAGTCAGTGGGCGGGTCAGACCCCCGAGCGGTGCCAGGTCCCAATCTCAATGTCGGTGGGGGATGTCATCCTCGGCTCCATGGATCACTCTGCGCGGATCACCGCGTTCACAGGTCTCGTCGGACCGCCGCCCGGCCCGGCGCCCGCCGTCGACTGGGCGGCGGTCGAGGGCTGGCTCGGCACCCCGCTGCCCGGTGACTACAAGGCGCTCGTGTCGGCGTACGGTGCGGCCGAGATAGGCGGCCCGGGTGCGGCGATCCGGCTGCACCCCCCGTGCGTCAGCACCGACGGCCGCTTCGAGTACGCAGCATGGATCGTCGAGACGCACCGGCACTCGGCGATCCGGCCCGGCATGTTCACCGCGCGTCGGCGCCCCTTCCTGCCCGAGGAGGGCGGCCTGCTCGCCTTCGCCACGACGAGGAGCGGCGACCACCTCTTCTGGGACACGGGCGCGTCGGACGACCCCGACGAGTGGCCGGTCACGCTCATGACCACGAATGTGGCAGTCGGGGTGAGTGAGCCCTGGGTGGACTACGAAGTCCCGTTCCTGGAGCTGCTGTTCACGCTGCTGCGCACCGGCGTGCCGCACCCGGGCGAGCCCGGCGGGCTGCTGGGCCCGCTGTCCTCACAGATACGGGTCTGGCCGCCGCTGGCCGGGGCCGCACCCTGGTCGCCACCGCCTGCGGGCACCGCCGTGGACGCGCGGCAGCGCGCGGCGCTCACCGAGGGCTCGGGCCTCGACGCCGTCATGGCGCTGGTTCCACCGCCCCTGGAGCCGTATCTGGGCGAGGGCACATGGGAGCAGGTCTTCGAGCGGCTCGGCACCCGGCTGCCGCCGGACTTCGTGGCGCTCGCGGAGCGGTACGGGGCGGGCAACTGGAGCTGGTGGCTGGACATGAGCGCGCCACTGTCCCTGGACCGGCCACGGGAGCAAGGGCTCGCGGCCACCGTCGAGGACATGCTTGACGGATACCGCCGACTGCGCGCCGCCCATCCCCAGTACTACCCGATGCCCGCGTGGCCCGAGCCCGGCGGCTTCCTGCCGTTCGCGTCGACGATCGACGGGGACCAGATCGGCTGGTGCGCGGACGGCCCGCCCGAGACATGGCGCGTAGCCGTCGACCCACGCCACTGGGATCAAGGACCGCCCCTGCCAGGCAACTTCACGGCGACCCTGCTCACGTGGTTGCGCGGCGGCCCCGCCGAATCCGGCTTCCCCGGTCTGACCGGCCGGGACCTGCATCCGCTGGACGTCATCTTCTTCGAACCGTTCGGGCCGGGCGCGCCGTGGTGAAGGCCCCAAGACCACGGGCTGGGGCCTCAACACCGTTGCGTTAGGACCATGGGCGGCTGTTCAGGCCGGGGGCGAAGAACGCGACGGCGGTGCGGACGGTGTAGTTCTGGGCCTTGTGGGGGTGTTGTCCCGCGTTCGGGCCCTACTTGCTGGTGGGGGTTCTTTCGGGTGCGGGCCTTCACCCGTTGCCGTCGGTGGGCGGGGCAGGAGGTCACCCAGGGCCGCGCGGCCGATCGTGCCGACCAGGTCGACGAGGGTGCTGGGCACGCCTCCGGCAGGGGCTCGCCGGCGAGCACGGCGGCCAGGGCACGCCGCGCCAGGCGCGCGTCCAGCGCCGCGTAGGACAGCGGGGCGACGCCGCGTAGGACAGCGGGGCGACGCCGAACGGGTCGCGCAGGGCCGGGTGGTCGGGCAGGGCCTCGCCGGCCTGCGGCGCGTCGAGGTGGCTGAGGGCCGCCTCGATCACGTGCCGGGCCACTGCTGACAGCTCGGTTCTGTTCGCCTGGGCGGGCACGGATCTGGGTGCGCATGGTGGCCAGTTAGGCGGCGAGCTCGCGGCGGGTCAGGTCGCCCATGGTGCGTTGGTCGCAGGTGGGGTGGGTGTGGCCGGCGCGGGTGGTGACGGGGCGGGCAGGTGGGTGAGGGCGGCGTCGGCGGCCTTCAGGGCCTCGCGGCCGGGGACCAACAACTGGCCGAGGCGTACCGGCTGTCCGCAAACCTCCTCGGCGGCCACCTGCCCGCCGACGATCGCGAGGTCCTGCGCGATGTGATCGACGCCGACGTACGTCAGACCCACGCGTACTGGCGCCCCCGGTGAACGAAGCCCTTGCAGCCAGACCTGTGCGCGTGCAGGGGCTGCAGTCCGCTTCGCACTCTAGGCCAACGACGTCGTGCAACTGACCGGCTTCCTGACCGTGCGCGGGGGTTGCGTGACCGCGTTCGCCACGGGCACCCGTGACCCCGCTGCAGTACATGCCGAACAAGACGCGGAACGCAGCAGGGGCGAACGGCACAGGACGCAGCGAAACCGCGAACCGGTACCGGGTGTGCTATGGCGCGGCGGCGAACAAGATGGTCTACCGCACGGATACGGCGCTCCATCCGAACTGTCCGGCTCGAACAAGGACTCTCGCTCCTGCGACGAGTACTCCTTCAACGCGACGTACCAGTCGGCCGGCATGCCCACGACCGAGGGCGGAAAGAACCCCCGGCCCGTATCCGATGCGTTGCAGGGCCGGGAGTGCGTCAGACCTACGAGAAGAAGCTGCCTGACGGAACGTACCGGCTCTACGACGACGAGCGCTACGCCGCACCGACCTGGGATGAGACCTGTGGCCGGTCCTCGATGTCGCTCAACGTCAACTCCCTGTCACTGTCCCGGTTTGGGTCGTTCGCGTCCACTTTCCGGCTGCTCGACAAGGACACGTACTGGGTGGACATCGATGGATTCCAGGACTGTGACGCTACGGCTGACGTGATCAAATGCGCTCAGCGCCCGTGACGCTTCTACCCGCTGTGTAGAACTCTCGGCTCTCGAACCCACTCGGGTTCGAGAGCCGAGGTGCCGTGTGGGGTGGCAGGTCAGTGGGGCACGGGCCGCCAGCCGTCTTGTGCATACGTAGGGTCGGGGTCGAACCAGGTGAGGCCGTCGCCGGTGGGCGACAAATAGGGGCACATCCCGAACATGCCGGTGGGGCGTCCTTCGGCCAGCGCAGCGGACCCCTCTTCCAGCCAGTCGGCAAGACCGGCACGCAGCGATTGCGGTTCTTGCGCGTCCCCCCAGGTGCCCAGCGCTCCTGTTGCCGGGTCCAGGTAGGTTCCCTCCATCATCGTGTACTTCGCGCTCGCGGTGACGGGCACGTAGGGCACGGTTCCTTGACCGGACAAGGCCGTGAGTATCCCGCCATGCGCATTGATCACGTGCGCGAGCGGAAGCCACGCCTGACCATTGGGCATGAAGTCAACCGCGTTCGCCCTTCGGTGCCAGGGATCGTCCTCGCCTGCTGGTGCGAACGGCTGCTCGCCGAACTCGTCCAGGTCCGCGCCCTGCACCCCGTCATGGATCAGATAGAGCGCTCTCAATTCCTGCGGAAAGACCACCTTTATGGCATGCTCGGTCTGCTCGGTCTGCTCGGTCTGCTCGATCTGCTCGGGCGTAGCCGGCTCACGCGCAGCCAGCTCTTCGAGCTGCCTGGTGGTCCGGCACCTGAGGCAATGCGTCAGGCACTACCGCTCATCTGCCCCATCAATTTAGGGACGGGTCACATGCGACCGCTACGACGGTGCGCGGCACGGTGTCGGTCGGCGCAGCAGTGGGTGTCCCATCGCACGGCAGCGTGGGCTGCGCGTCATCCTGGTCCACCGTCGGCATCGGCTCCGGCGCCGGCCGCGTGCTGGCGTTGAGCACTTCTGTCGCGGCGTACCCCGCCACGCCGATCACCACGGCCACGGCGAGGAACGCCTGCCTGGCCCGGTTCACCCCAAACCCCCTGTCTCGCAGCGTAATGGGCGCGGTGCCCGACGGACCTTTCCCACTTCCTTCGGCACTCACCATACGAGAACCCGGACGCCGCGAGGTCATCAGGCAGTTCACCAACGGCATCGACGCCGCCGACCGCCGGATCCACCGCGCCTTCCTCGCCTCGGTGCGCGTACTCGGGGAAGGCGTGGACATCACCGGCGAGCGGGGAGTTGAGGCGGTGTGCTTCGCGGACACCCGCGGCTCCCAGGTGGAGATCGTGCAGAACATCGGCCGGGCGCTCCGGTTGAACCGTGACGGCAGCACGAAGGTGACCAGAATCATCGTGCCCGTCTTCCTGGAGCCCGCCGAGGACCCAACCGACATGGTCGCCTCCGCCTCGTTCCGCCCTCTTGTCGCCGTACTCCAAGGCCTGCGCTCACACGATGAGCGCCTGGTCGAACAGCTCGCCTCCCGCGCCCACACCCACGGCAAGCGCAAGATCCACATCCGGCGCGACGAGGACGGGCGGATCGACGGGGCCGACGGCGACGGCGAGGACCAGGACCACGACGACGGCACCGACGCCGCTGCCCAGTCCGCGCTGCTCCACTTCTCCACTCCCCGCGACGCGGCGACGATCGCCGCGTTCCTGCGCACCCGGGTCTACCAGCCGGAGTCGCTGGTGTGGCTGGAGGGCTACCAGGCCCTGCTGCGGTGGTGGGCGGGGAACGAACTCATTGCCCATGGCCACTGGACTGGCAACACCACTACCGCGTCCTCGCGGACCTCGTCGACGCCGACGGCAGCCTCCCCGACATCGCACCCGGCGTACTGATGGACGGCGACGACATCGGCAAATGGCTCCAGCAGCAGAAGCAGCCGGGCACCTGGGCGCAGCTCCTGCCCGAACAGCAGGAACGGCTGACCGTGCTGGGCGTCAAACCGCTTGAGGAGCCGTCTGCCGCCCCGGCGGCCGGGCGCGCGGGAAGGGGCCCGAGCAAAGCGCAGCAGGCATTCCAACGGGGCCTGGCGGCGCTCGCACAGTGGGTGGAGCGGGAAGGCGCGGACCGGGCGGTGCCGCGCCGACACAGCGAGGAAATCACGGTCGACGGCGAGGCGGAGCCAGTGGTCGTGAAGCTGGGCGTATGGATCTCCAACACGAAGTCGAGGCGCGACAAGCTCACCCAGGAGCAACTGGACGCCCTGCGGAAGCTGGGCATGGAGTGGGCGTAATGATCATGCAGTGAGATCGGTGCGGTTTGTGCCGGCTGCGCGGGTGCGTGGCAGTCACGGCTGGCTCGATGTGCGGCCTTACGCCTGCATCCACGTAGCGAAGGCGTCGACAAGGCTCGTGTAGAACCGCTCGCCAGGCACCGATCCCGGATTCTCGCTGGCGTCGTAGAACGCGACATTGGTGAAGGTGTCAGAGGCGGAGGCGTTGAGGTTCTTGTAGAACGCGAGCTTGCCGCGGCCGAAGCCCACAAACAACCAGAAGACACCCAGAGAGGCGGTGTTCTGGAGCATGGAGCGGACCTCGGCTTTGTCCCAGGGCTCGTCACCGACCTGGGTAACGATGAAGGCGGGGTCTGCCGCGCCGGACTCCTGGTAGTGGCTGACCGCCCGGCGCATCGCGTCGGCGACATTGCCCCAACCCCAGTCGATCTGAGTATGCAGCTGCCCGATACGACCGCGGTAGTTGTTCAGCCGGATCTCCTCCAAGAACGGTTCTCGCCCACTGGAGAAGATCACGGGGACCGTGCCGTCGTCGTCGAGATTGGCCGACAGGGCCAGAACGCGTTCGGCGAACGCCTGCACGGCGAACGACTCAGAGTCATTGTCAATACCTGTGGATTCGGGGTGTTCGTCCGTCGTTCGCCGGTCAACTGCTTGCGAGCAGCCGTGCTGTGATCTGGGCGGGTGTCTCGTCACGGGTGTAGATCGTCCGTGTCGCGACCTGTTCGGTGCCGGGGTCGTCGAGCCAGTGGGCGAGAAAGTCGTGCCCGTCGATGATCCACGATCGGCCCTTGCTCGCCGCGCAGCGTCGCCGTAGGACGGTCAGTGAGACGTCGCGGTTCGGGGAGGGCAGGAGTCGGACCACGTCTCCGCAACGGCTCAGAGCGGTGCGGACCGTGACCAGGTGCTGGTGGTCGGTGTAGCTGGTGTGGCCTGCGCCCAGTGCCACTACGGCGTCGGGATGATCGGCGACGGCGCGGGCCACGGCGTGTGCCCGGGCTGGTTCCCACTCCGCTTCGGCTGCAAGGCGTCCGACCGCGGTGATGCGCTCGCGGAGTTTGTCGATGCTCCATCCCGCCTCCGCGTAGTACCCGTCCGCGGCAGCGTCCAGGTCGACGAACGGTCTCTGCGTCCTTGCCGCGATCTCTTGGCCGAGGGTGGTCTTTCCGGTGCCGGCCGGACCGACGAGGACCATCCAGGGTGTTTCGATGGGCGTCGGTCGGCTCACGCGGCAGTCACCTCTTCGCCTTCGACGAGGTGACCGCGTTCGAAGCGGGCTCCGGCGCGGACGAGGGCGACGAGGTGAGGTGCGTTCACGGCCCGCCACCGGGCCTGGGCGGACTCGATGAGCTTGAATACCATGGCCAGGGCAGCGGTGCGGGAGCCGGCCCCGCGGGTGACCTTGGTGCGCAGGCGGACGGTGGAGAACGTGGACTCGATCGGGTTCGTGGTCCGCAGGTGGATCCAGTGCTCTGCGGGAAAGTCGAAGAACGCCAGCAGCTGGTCCTCGTCGTCGGTGATCTTCTTGACGGCTTTGGGGAACTTTGCGCCGTAGAGCTGGGCGAACGTCTTGATTGCCTTGACCGCGTGCTCGCGGTCTTCGGCGTTGTAGATGTCCTGGATCGCCTTCTTCGCGCCCGGCTGCGCGGACTTTGGAAGAGCGTCGAGGACGTTGGCCGTTTTGTGCACCCAGCACCTTTGCTCGCGGGTTTCCGGAAAGACCTCCGCGAGTGCTTTCCAGAATCCCAGGGCGCCGTCGCCGACCGCGAGGACGGGGGCGCGCATGCCCCGGCGTGCGCAGTCGCGCATCAAGTCGGCCCAGGATTCGGATGAGGACGCAGGCTCTGGCTTCCTCCAGGCGGACGTTGAGGTGGATACCGTCGGCCCACACGTACACGTAGTCGGCCTCGGACAGGTCGCGCTCCATGAACGCGGCGTGGTCGGCCTGCCACTGCTGTGTGAGCCGGGTGACCGTCGCCGGGGAGAGCCCGGCCGCGCTGCCCAGGAACTGCTCCAGCGCGGGCACGAAGTCGCCGGAGGACAGGCCGTGCACGTAGAGCAGCGGCAGCACCTCGCTGATCTTCGGGCTCTTGCGGCACCAGGGCGGCAGGATCGCCGACGAGAACCGCTTGCGTTCGCCGGTCTCCGCGTCGACGCGCTTGTCGTTGACCCGCGGTGCCTTCACCTCCACCACGCCGGCCGCGGTAGTCACCTTGCGGGGCTGGTGGTAACCGTTGCGGACCACCAATCGTCGGCCGGTCTCGTCTCTGTGATCGGTCAGCTCGGCCATATAAGCGTTGACTTCGGCTTCCAACGCGGCAGCAAGCATCCGTCGTGCGCCCTCGCGGACGATCTCATCGATCAGGGAGGAGCTGTTGGCGACGGTGCCGTCGTCGTTGACTACGCTGAGCACGGGCGTGCCTTCCCGACCGGTGCTGCGAACACCGGCCTACTCGATGACCACCAGTCGATCACTCGGGAAGGTACGCCCTTCGCGTGCTCCCCGGGCTCGATCCACAGGTCTCGAGCATGGCTCGGCGGTAGCGGTGGTCGGAGCGGTCCTGCGAGGGACGGTGATCTTGTGCTGTGTCACTGAAGGTGAGCGCGTGTCATCGAACGTTGGTCGCCGCGGTGTGGGATTTCGTGGCTCCTGGGATGGGGGCTCAAGGCCGACGCAGTAGTTCTTCCAGGGCCGCGCGGGTTTCGGCTATCCGCTTCTTCCAGGCCGCGCCGCGCAGGGTAGCGAAGTCCCATGCGACCACGGGCTCGGCGCCGCCCACGCAGTATCCGTAGACCGAGGATGCGATGTCCTCGGTGAGGAGGTGGTCGTAGTGGAACGATCCCTCGAAGCCGGCCCAGGCCGTGGCTCGGCCGTCCGCGCACAGGCGGCGCAGTGTCTCGCACGTGTAGGTGGACAGGGAGAGAGAGGTGTCGCGGAAGGTGAGGTCGTATGACATGAGGCCGAGCGACGCGATCGCTGCCGGCTGCTCCATCAGCCTGAAAGGGTGCACGTCGTCGGGCACGAGTCCGGCGAGGTGGAACGCCTCCGGCGGCAGCGGTTCGTTGCCCGCGCCGATGACGAATACGGTCACCACAGCGGGACCCATGAGGCAGAGTTCTTCCTGTACCTCGTTCACGGGATCCCTTCCTGCTGTTCGCGGCCTGGCTTGCTCATCCTCGCAGGCAGAACGACACGCCCCCACGCCACCCATCCCGCGCCGACGGCCGGTGCCAGCAGCGCACGCCACCCCAGAGACCCTGGCCGGTCAACCTTCAGTGGCAAACGGTCAAGGTTCAGTGTCAGAGGACATCCCGTCGTGCTTCTCAGCAGTCCGCTCGTGGAGGAGTGAGTGAGCTCGCCGCACCACCCCCGTCCTGGGTTACTTCCGGCCCACGATGCCTGCGCGGCCGCGCTGCTCGACTCCCTCACCACGGTGGAGGCCTGCCGTCTGGCGGACCGGGTCCTGGTCGTGAGGCGCTCCGCCGAGACGGCTCTTCCGGCGGCGTACGCCAACGAGCTCGGCCCTGACGGCCAGTGGTCCGGTCCGGCAGGCGCGGCAGACGCGGTGCTCGCGGAGCGCCGGCGCCCGTGGGGACGGGCGGAAACGGGCCGGTTCCGCCGCCAGCTCGCCGACGCCGACCGGCGTCTTGCCGACCCCCGGCTCCCGGAGGACTGGTCGCTGGCGGTACGCCGCGACGCCGAGCGCGCCGTCGCCGGTTCACCGCCCTGCGCTATGCCCGTGCCCTGCAGGCAGGGGTCTCTGGGTGGTTCACCACGGCCGCCGGGCACGACCGCTGCTCCAGGCGCTGCTGCTCCAGGAGCAGCCCGCCGCGGGCCGGGCCTCGTGGGCGCTGACGGTCGAACGCGCGCGCTGCTGCACGGAGCAGGAGGCCGCAGCGTGGACGACCGTTAGTCTCGTCGGGGCGGCCCCGACCCGAGGAACTCGCCAGCGGTGTCGGCCAGACGCAGCCACCGCACGGCCGAGCCAGAGGTCAGGCCCGTGGACAACAGGCGCAACTGGTCGACCCGAGGACCCAGTCCGGCCGGCAGAGACTGGGGCAGCGCGGCGAACAGTCCCACACCGTCCTGGCGCCGCAGCTTGGCAAGAGCCCGCGCACGCCATTCGGCCTCGCTCAGTTCGGTGGCGTCGTCTGGTGCGGCAGCCACAAGTGCAATCCATACAACGGCTTCGACTTGGGCGAGCAGGTCGTCGCGGCTCACGGCCCACACGGAGCAGCGCCCGTTCACCCATGCCGCAAACGTCTCGTCGTTGAGGCGACCGTCCATGATGTGTCGAGCGAGCCGCTCGCTTGCTGCTGTTACGTCGTCCATCGCCATGGGCGCGTTTCCGTCTTTCGTGAGCGAGCACGTGTGGGGCGGGGCCAACACCCGCCCCACGGCAACCAGGTACAGGCACTTGACGTTGAGTACCGCGCTGTGCGCGGTGCCGCTGTCCGTTTCGCCGTAGTAGGTCGTCCCCAACGTCTCGGTGCGGTAGGAATAGGTCGACGAGGACGGATCACAGCTGAACGCGGCTTTCGATGAACGCGCCGGAGGTGGACAGCTGTACTGCCGCGGGATCGACGCCTGCGTCTGCCAGACTCCCGGCCCGGTGAGGTAAGTCCGCACATCCGCCTCACTGTTGCAGGAGAACGGTGCGCGTGGGGCGAGACCAACGGTAAGAGGGAGGGAACCTGCCGCCGCGATCATCGTCAGCTGACCGCTCCGCCGCTCTGCCCGCTCAGCGCAGGCTGCGGGCAGCGGCCTCCGGCGACGAGCGGGAGCCGGCCTTGCCGACGGCACCGAACGCGACGGTGCTGCTCATCACGTGAACCTTTTCTGTGGTGGTGCGGCTTGCGTTGCCGGTGGTGTCGCGTGGTGGCGGGTCTCAGACTCCGGTGGCGCCGAAGAGGTACTGGTTGCCGATGTCGATCAGGAACCGGCCGCCCCAGGCCGGGTAGCGGGCCAGGATGGCCTGCTTGTACGCCTCGCCGTCGTCAGCGAGCAGTTCGCTCGCATCCGCGAGGTAGCGTCGCAGCTCGTCGAAGACCTCGGGGCCGGCGGGCAGGCCGTGACCGGGCAGGACCGTGCTGTAGGAGGGGTCGGCGGCCAGCTCGTCCACGGCCTTGACCCAGCCGGGGATGTCGTTGTTGCCGAGGAAGAGGTGCAGGGCGTGGTAGACGAGGTCCTGCCCGACCAGCACACCCTGTTCCGGGAGCCGGATGACGAGTTCGTCGGCGGCCTCGCCGCCCTGGTGGGCCTCGAAGATGAACGGGACGCCGTCGATGACCTCCGTGCCCGGCGTGATCTCCACGGTGGGCGTCACATCGGCGACCGGGATGAGAGTGCCGGCCGGGTCGCGGCCGTCGCCCTGGGCCGCGATCTGGTCGCGCACCGCGGCCAGCGCGTGCACCGGAACGCCGAAGCGGGCGGCGCCGTTGAAGTGGTCCGGGTGGGCATGGGTAATGATCAGCCGGTCCAGCGGCTTGCCCAGGCCCTGGGCGTAGGCGACGACCTCATCGGCGTAGGCGAGCGTGTACTGGGCGTCGACGGCGATAACGCGGGACGGGGTCTCGATCAGCTGCGTCGTGACGTTCAGGCTGTCGTCGCCGGCCATGTAGCTGTGGATGCGCACCGCGCCCTTGTCGATGACGGTGACCGTGCCGTTCATGAAGTCTCCTGCTCGTGGGGTGAGCTTCCTGTGCTGTCTTGTCCTTCATTGTCCGCGTGAAAATGCGGGGCAGACGAGAAAATCCGCCGACAGGACCCTCACGGACAACACTTCGTACGTTCTTCGACAAGGCACTCCCGTTTCGCAGTGACGTGTCGTGATCAAAAACGGACGGCGATGCCAGCGGTTTTCCAGTTCGGCCGAGTCCGCCAAGGCGACGCGCGGGGCAGGGAGGGTCCTTTCAGCCTGCTGGGCCTGGCGCTGCCGATCGGTGCAGCGCTGGGTAGCGGATCGCGCGCCGTACCGGGGGGCTTCTCGCCGGGCTGAACGCCGCCATCGGGCGCGAGTGGTGCCGTTGCGCGTCCGGGCGTGGTCGGCGGCTCGCGGAATCGCGATGGATGTGAGGGACTACACGTCTGGCTTGCGGACGGGGCGTACCCGTTGGGCGGCCGGCTGTGCGCCGGCCGTTCTCGTGGCGCTGACGCTGCCCGGCGTCAACCGGTCACCTGTGTTCCTTCGCGGTTTTCAGGGTCTGCCACTCTCGCGGGCTCATGCCGTACGCGGCGCGGAAGACACGGCTGAAGTGGCTGGGACTGACGAATCCCCAGCGCTGGGCCACGGCCGCCACCCCGGGGCGGCGTGCCGGCGGCATCAGCAGTTCTTCACAGCAGCGTTCCAGTCGCTTCGTCCGGATCCACTCACTCACGGTGGCTCCCTCCGGCTCGAACAGCTTGTGCAGGTAGCGCACCGAGATGAAGTGCGCGGCGGCGATAGTGGCCGGGGAGAGATCGGGATCGGAGAGGTTGCGCAGGATGTAGGTCTTCACCCGCAGCAGGGTGGCCGAGGCCGCTTGCGGAGCCTGCGGAACAAGACCGCGGCACCTTTCATCGATGAGGGTCGCGAGCAGGTCCAGGCCGACTTCGCTCAGCCGGCGGCCGGTGGCCTGATCCAAGTCGGCCGTGACTCGGGCCAGCGGCGCGAAATACGTGAAAACCAGCGCGGCCAGCTCTTCGCCGGGCGTGAAACTCGTCGCGGTCAGCGCCCGCAGATCCTCACCCCGTACCCGAAGGTAGCTGCGCCGGAACTGGAAGGACGTGAAGGCGAACTCGGAGTCCAGTGCCTTGCGCAGCGGGCGAGACGCGTCGGAGATCGAGAATTCGCCCGCCCTCACGACCGTTTCCCTGCCGTCCTGCTCCTTGATCGCGGTCCCGCGATGCTGCAAGGTCAGGATGAGGTAGTCCTCCCCGCCGCGCCGGATCGTACCCGGGGTGCGCAGCACCCTCTGCGGTCCCGCCTTGACACGGGTCACCCGGAGCGTGCCGACCTGCTTGCTGGTGATCGTTCCGGGGGAGGGCTCACGCTCAAGCAGCCGCACGTCCAGTGGGACGAACGCCCGGGACACCGCGTCATGCCACTGCTCCGCCCGCTCACCGGCGTCCAGCGACTCGGTGGAGACGGAGAGGGTCATCGGCTCCCTGGCCGGGCTTCCCGATCGGCCATCTGCCGGGGAACCCGCAGCAGCAGAAAGATCATCCCGCCCGGGCCGGGCGGACTCGGAAGAATCGGAGGAATATTTTTGCGCTACTCGCTCGTACATCACTAATTTCGTGCATTCCTAGCAGGAAAAACCGGCCCCCGTCACTTTAATGGGCTGCCGCCACGACTGCAATGTCGGCATATTCCATCCATGAAAGCAGGCGCGCACTGCAAGGCGTGGGTAGCGTATACGGTCCCCGAATAGGATCCGGCCCACGCCCCCAATTGACCCGCTCTCGCCGCCACTTGGCGCTCTCTCACCGGCGCCCCTGCTCCGCATCCATGTGGCCCGCTACCGCGTGATGTACGAGATCAGCGACCAGCAGATCCGCGCCAGCGTCATCCACCTCGGACGCCTACGCTGACCGGCCCGGTCCGGAGAACTGCGCCCCTTCCGAGATGGCGGGTCGGCACACTGGCACGGTGACTTGCTGGCTGCACCGCCGCCGGCTCAGGCTCTGGTCCCGTCTGCACCGCGACTTCGACAGCACCGCCCCCGCCGCGAAACGGACCGCCCGCGCCATCTGGGCACTGCTGACCGGGGCGACCTGCCTGGTGCTGGGCCGCCCGGCCACCTGGGGCATCCCGGGCCGTGGGCGCATCCCCGACCCTCACAGCGTGGCCTGCCGTGTGGCTCCTGATCACGCTGTTCACCCTCGCCCGGATCGCGGTCGGTGCCGGACCAGGCCGCACCCGACGGCCAGCACAAACCGCGCTCATCCTCGTGACCGGCGTCTGCTCACGGCGCTGTCCTGGCCGTCCTGACACCAGTCCAGTACAACGCCGGGGGCGCGGGCGAGGGCGTAGCGTTCAAAACCGGGCATCCCGGCTGTACGGAACTCGGTGAGGGAGACGATGACGAGCTCCAGCTCGGCGGTGCGGTGACCCGCGAACCGGGTGAGATCTCGTGGCGTCATCGGCAAGGAGCACATACAGATCGTGGTCGCAGTGCCGGGTGATCATGCCGTCGTGTGCTCGGGAGCCTTTGGGGAGGAGGCCGACGACGGCCGGATCAGTGCGGGCGAGTGCGACGAATGCGCCGTATGGGAGAGGCTGCTGCGGTCATGGTGTGGGTCTCCGCTGAGGTGATGACGGGCATGCCTGCTAGGGCGGCCCCTTGCTCAGAGGCGCCCCGCACCGTCTGCGGCTGCACAGGGCCGCCGCCCGGGAGATCAACGTACATCCGGGCCCTCCGCCCGGGCCGGGCCGCGGGCAGGGCATTCGGGAGAGATGTCAGCATGCCGGCTCTCTTGGCCACAGCCACTCGCCGGGGCTGCGACCAGCACGGTCGCCTGACAGAGCGTGCGAGGTTGGTCGATCAGGCGTCCGCGCTACGCAGCCGCTCGGGCGCTTCTCCGGCCAGCCGGGTGGCGGCAGAGCCGTTGGGCTGGGCGACCGATGCCTTCTTGGCGTTGAAGGCCAGCACCCACAGCCCAGCGGCCCAGGCCACCTCGAACTCCTCACGCGTCCTGTGCCGTCCGCGGGCCCGGGCGTATTCGCTCAGGAACCGCTCGGTCTCGGCGACGGTCGCAGGCCGGTTCTCGGGTCCGACCGCAGGGAAGACTGCGGCTGCCGGCCCGGCAAGTGCCGCCTCGGGGCGGGCGACCGCGCTGTCCCAGTCGTGCACCTCGTGCAGCTTGTCACCGTTCCAGCGGATGTTCTGGGACTCGAAGTCGCCGTGCCCGACCTCCTCGGGCAGAGCGGCGCCCCGCAGCGATGTGCCGCCGCGATGGCGGCCTTCTCGAAGCGCGGCACGATGTCCGCCGACAGGCGGCGGGCGTAGGGGCGAAGACGGCGGCGGACTGTTGGCGTGGCATCTGGCGGAACTGCCGCGCGAAGAAGGCTTTCAGCCGCAGCAGGTTCGGCAGGTGGGTGATCGCCGGGCGGCTTCGCAGCGTCGGCACAGCTGCAGGCCGAGCCGCGCACCCGGGATAGCCTGCATATCAAGATCAGCAGGCACAAGACCCGCAGCTCAACTCATGTCGAAAAGGATCAGTCAGTCGAGCTGCATGGCCATCACCCCGTGCGTCCCCCAACTCGCCGGGAAAACACTAGAATTGGGGACATGGTCGGGACCAGGCGCGGAGCAACCCGAGATATCGCGGCCGTTGCAGCTCCGCTGGAACTTCCCGTGCTCGACAGCCTGCGGACGTTGGACGACGCGCACGTCACCCGCCTGCTCAGGCGCCGGAAGGGCGCATCGGAGATGCTGGGATTCGGTCTGGCGGAGACCGGCGCCTTGGTGACTCCTGTGCTCTGGTTGGCGGTCACCGAAGTGGTCAACCGTGGGGCGGGTACAGCCGCTCATGGCCTGCTTGCCCGTCTTCGGTCGGCAGCGCGCAGCCTGCTGCGGCATCCGCGGGGGGAAGCGGTGGCTGTACCGTCGCGATCGGCCGGACAATTGGTTGCCGTACACCGCAGAGTGCTCGACCGGGCGGTCGATGCCGGTATCGACGGGCAGCAGGCCCAGGCGCTCACTGACGCAGTGGTCTCGCGGCTGGCGCGCGAGACCACTTCATAGATCTCGTGTCTCCGGTCGACCAGCTGGTTGGGGGACGTGGCACGGCCCGGCGACTGGCGTTGTCGGTGACCATGCTGCTGACGTCTTGCATGTCCCAGATCTTCACCGTGGTGCTGGCAGTCCGGTCCGAGACGCTGTCCACGTACTGTGACCGCGCCGTCGGCGCGGATCTCACCATATGGCGCTCCGAACAGCTGGCCCGCCGTGTCGCTGCCGAGTACGCCGACTGCCGTGCCGATGGAGCGTCCGAGGTGCTGCCAACCGCTCTGGCCGGGACGGGAGCGGTGCTGGGCGCGGCGCTGATTCTGTACTGGGTGCTGCCGTCCTGGCGGCGTCACCGGCGACGCCTCATCCCCGCTGCCTGGTTCGATGCCGCTATCGGGACCGGCCCCGTGTCCACCGCGCCACAGCAGGGACGGCACAGGGTGTGGACCGCGGAAGAATGGAATCGGCGAGATCGCAGCGAGAGACCCAGGAAGACCGAATCAGAGCCCCGTGAAACTTTGTCAGAGCACCTGTTGCGGCTGACGCGCCAGGCCGGCCTCCTCCGCTCACCCTGCTTCGTCGTCGACGCCGGTGCGTTGTCGACCGGGGCTGTCGTCTTCGGCCGGGGTGGCAGGCACACGGTGTGCCTGCACATCGGCCTGGTGATTGTCCGCGATAGGCAGCCGAAGCTGTTCGAGGCCGTGGTGCTCCACGAACTGGCGCATGTACGCAACGGTGATGTGGACATCACGTACGTCGCCGTGATGCTCTGGCGGGTGTTTCTGCTGGCCGTGCTGTTGCCGTGCCAGGCGCTCACCTGCTGGCTGCTTCTGGAGGAACGTCTACGGGGAGAAGACGAATTCTTCTGGGCGGACGCTCAGCCGGACTGGACCGTGGTGACGACGTCCGCGCTTCTCGTCGTCATGACGTACCTGGATCGCGCCGATATCCTTCGACGGCGTGAACTGGTCGCCGATCTCGACGCCGCCGCGTTCGGTGCCGATCCGGCCATGTGGCGCGTCGCGCACCGTGCTGACTCGACCAGGCCTGCCCCCGTACCCGGCAGTGGCCGCGGACGCTGGGCCGTGGCGAGGCGATGGTTCACCACGCTGTGGCGGACCCACCCGACATGGGAGCAACGGTATGAAGCGCTGGTCCGGGCCGAGACAGTCAATTCCGGCGGTACACCGTTACAGTTCGTGCTGTGGTTCGCGACGGGACTGGTGCTGCCCATGGCCATCGTGCCTGCGGAAGTGACCCATTCCGCTTGGCTCACACGCGTTCTTGGATACGCCTGCTTCGGTCTTTGGGCTGCGCTGTTCACCCTGATGCTGGGCCGGGAACCGGAGGTACTTCCCCGGTACGGAGTGTGGTCCCACCCCAGACGCGCCCAAGTTCTGTATCTACGTTACGCCACAATGTCGATCAACCGGCGGCTGTGCGTAATAGCTGCCTGCATCTCTGCGCTCTTCGTCATCGACCCGATCGGACGGTTGAGCGGCGGCTGACTCTCCGACCGGATCAAGATGAAGGCCGGGGCGGCGGCGGTCGCGGCTTCGGCGGCGAGCAGGGTCGATGCGCTCCCACTCCTGGAGCTCCGTACGGCCGCGCGTATCGTCGGCCAGGTACGCGTGCCGCGATTCCTGGCGCGCATCGAACCGGGGCTTCCTGGAGGGAATCTCACGGACGACAAGATTCCCCATTTTGCCCCTATCTGGCGTACAACCTTCCGGTGCCGCGGGTCGTCTCACCCGGTATCAGAGTTACGCGACGAAGCTCGACCAAGGGGGACAGGATGCGACGTATCAAGGCGGCAGTGGCGGTACTCGCGCTCGCGAGCGCCACGCTGTGGACGGCGACGAGCACCGCGGGCGCAGCCCCGGTGGAGAAACCGCGCGCGGCGGCGGCCTGCCCGACGGGCTGGGGCAGCGGCGCCAAGGGTGGTACCGCCATGGGGGCCGATCACCTGGAGGACATCAGGACCGGACAGCACGAGTGCTACGACCGCATCGTGTTCGACGTGCCCGGCGGGGGCGACCATCTCGGCTACCACGTCCAGTACGTCGACCGGTTCTACACGGACCCCGCGGGCCAGTACATACCAGTTGCCGGCGGGGCGATCCTCGACATCCGCGTCGGAGCCTGGAGCTACGACCTGGAGGCCGGCGCGCCGACCTACCCGGGCAGGGTGGGCCAGGCCCTGCCCGGCGTGAACATCAGCGGGTACCGCACCTTCCGGGACACCCGGTTCGGCGGCACCTTCGAGGGGCAGACGCAGGTCGGTCTCGGTGTACGCGCCCGACTGCCCTTCCGTGTGGTCCAGTTGGACGACCGGATCGTGGTCGACGTGGCCCACAGCTGGACGAGTTAGCCCACGCCCGGCCCGGGCAGGACTCCCCCACACTGCGGTTCCTGCTCAGCCGTGAGTCCCACGCCGTGCGGGGCAGCATCACCGCGTCCCCTCTCACTCTCGCCGGAAGGAGCCTGGAGCTGGGCCCTGTGCGCTTCCGTCTCCCTCACGTCACCGCCGATGAGAAGGACAGCCGGCGCGCTTCGCGTCCTGGGGCCCGGGCGCGGCGAAGGCCGCGAGGTCACCGTACGGCCCGCCGGCGGCGAGTGCTTCCGGCTCCTGCTCCACGATGCCACGCCCGCAGCCGAGTGGACCCCTGTGCCGCTGGAGCAGGGTCCACCCGGACCGTGCCGCCGACGAGCGCGGTCGTGGCCGCCATCGAGACGGCCGGGGGGTAAATCCCGCTCGTACTCCACTGTCCGCAGCCGCACAGGTGAGGTCCGCGCCGCGCTGGGAGCGCTCGTCGTCACGGCCACGCCCGGCTCCACCTCCTCGCCGCGCAGCACGGCGTCCTGGTGGCGGCTGCAGACGGTCACCCGAACCGGCACCGCGTCCGGCGAAGCGAGGAGCGCGTGACGCACACAGGACCGCACCTGATCGGCGTCCAAGCCCGTTCCGAACAGCTCCCGCGTACTGTCCTCCAGCCGCTTCAGGTGCAGATCCAGTTTCGCCACAGGTCCTAACGGCTCGATCCGCCATTGATGGTGGGTGCTCCGTCTCGGGGGCAGCTGATCTGGGGTGTTGCGGCGACCGTTGACCGGCCCGGGGTGTTGTGATGGGCGGTGTTCGGTCGGGATATTGGATGGTGGCCGCTCGTTGATGGTGGTCATACTGCCGCGATGGATCCAGTGACTCTTGAGACCGAACGTCTGGTGCTGCGGGCCTTTACAGCTGCCGACGTCGACGCGGTGTACGAAGCCTGCCAGGACGAGGACATCCAGTTCTACACCCCGGTGCCGGTGCCGTACCGGCGTGCGGACGCGGAGGAGCTCGTCCGCGAGAAGCTGCCCGCTCAGTGGGCCGAGGACAGGGACTACACCCTCGGCGCGTTCCGCAAGGACACCGGCGCCCTGGTCGGCTCGTACTGCCTGACCCTCGTCAGCCGCGGCGTCTGGGAGCTCGGTTACTGGGCGGTCAAGGAACAGCGCGGACGCGGGTATTCGGTGGAGGCCGCTCGGGCCCTGTGCGACTGGGGCTGGGCCACCCTCGACGTCCACCGCATCGAGTGGTGGGCCATGGCCGGGAACACCGGATCGCGGGCCGTCGCCGAGAAACTCGGCTTCACCGTCGAAGGGACATTGCGCAATCGCGGCATCGCCAACGATGGCAAGCCGCACGACTGGTGGGTGGGCGGACTGCTGAGGCCCTGATGATTGATCATCGGCGGGCAGCCCTGACGTGGCAGTGGCCGCACGGGTTCTTCGAGTGTGACCAAGAAGAAGTGGGCTGTGCGGCCTTGACCATCCTGCCTTCTGCGGCGTCTCGCATGCGCAACTCGGCGATTTGATCGAAGAGTTGGCCGATCTGCGGCTCGCCCGGTGCGAGTCGGAGCCTCGTGAGCGGCGTGGTGCCGAGCGGGCGGCAGCGGGAGGCCGGTGCCGGCCCGAGGCACGACCCGGCCTTCACCGACCGCCTGCTCGTCACCCTGGTCCACCTACGCACCAGGCTCCCGCACGCCGCGCTCGCCGCACTGTGCGGCACCACCCGCTCCACGATCTCAGCCCATCTGATCGGCCGGTCCGTTGCTCCGTGCCGCTCACCGAACCCGGCGTACCCGTCTCCGCATACGCGCTGCGGGTCCCCCGGCCGAGGGCTGTTCGAGCGTCCTGACGCCGCAGACGGTGGCCGATGTGGTGTCGGCCACCGCCTGGTGGAAGGGATGCTGTTCGGCTGACTGGAGAGTGGCGTGGTGTCAGGTGGTCGGGCTGCCCGCGACCCACTCCTTCCACGGCATGTTCCAGTCGCTGAGGCCGTTGTCCGGGGCCAACCTGGTCTTGTCCTCGGAGTTCTTGACGACCACGAGGTCGCCGATCATCGACTGGTCGAAGAACCACGCGGCGGGCTGGCTGCCGTCGCCGCTGCCCCTGACGTCCTTCAGGCCCACGCAACCGTGGCTGGTGTTCACCTTGCCGAAGACCGAGTCGGCAGCCCAGTAGTTGCCGTGGATGAACGTGCCCGAGTCGGTCAGCCGCATGGCGTGCGGTACGGCCTTGATGTCGTACGAGGGCTTGCCGTCCTTCTCTGTGAGGCCGACGCTCGCACCGTTCATATGGACATGCCCGAACTTCTCCGAGATCACCATCTGACCGTTGTACGTCGGGTGCTCAGGGCTTCCGGACGAGATCGGGATGGTCTTGATCGTCTTGCCATCCCGTACGACGGTCATCTGCTTGGTCTTGGCGTCGACGGTGCTGATCTGGCTCCGGCCGATCTTGAACGTGACCGTCTTCTGGATGCCGTGGCGGGTGAGCCTGACGGTGACGGTGGAGCCGGGCTTCCAGTACTTCTCGGGACGGAAGTCCAGGCGGTGGGCGTTGAACCAGTGGCCGACGACCTGCTGGCCGCTGCTGGAGCTGACCTGGATCTCCGACTCCACGGCGGCCTTGTCGCCGATCGCCTTGTCGAAGGTGACCGTCACTGGCATGCCCACGCCGACGGTCGAGCCGTCCTCCGGGGAGAGGTGCCCGATGAAGTCGTTCGGGGAGACCGTGGTGATCGTGGCGTTACCGGTGGCGGAGCGACCCTTGGCGTCCTCAGCCTCCGCGGTGATCTGATACCTGGTGGCCCGCTCCAGCCGGCCGTTCGGCTTCCAGGAAGTGCCGTCCGCGGACAGAGTGCCTGGGGTCTCGGCGCCGGTCGCGACGGCGGTCATGGTCACCTTGGTGAGCTTGCCGCTGCTGACGGTCACACTGATCGGGTCGTTGATCCCGACGCCATAGGCGCCCTGCCCGGGCGTGATCCGTATGCGGGCGTCGGAAGCTTCCCGGGTGCCCGCCTGCTGTACCTGCGTCTGCGGTTTCGGGGGGTTCCCGGCGTCGTTGCCGCCGGTGGCAGCGTTGCTGGTACCACCGAGGGCCGTGACTGCGAGTACGCCGCCGAGTACGCCGGTCGTAGCCATCAGCCCGGTGCGACTTGTGAACAGCGTGATCAAGCGCTTCTCCATGTCACTGGTCTTTACATCCCTCCGCTGATCGCCGAAGGGGTGCAACCAGCCATGGCATCACTTATAGGCATACCATGTTCAAAAATGGGCAAATTGTGGTGAAGGACACGCATTGTCGAGCACGTCGCCGAGATTGCGAACCTGGAGCTGAGCCTGGGAGCCGATGACGGTCCGCATACGGATCTTGATGCGGTCGCGCTCTAGTCGAACGCCGGCCGGCAGGCGAAATCGGAGGCCGTGGTGACGGCCGCACTGTGGGCCGCCGACGCGCCGCTCATCCCCGCCCGGGTACAGGCGGAACTCGTCCAAGACCTGGCCCGGACCGCCGCGACGACGATCCGGACCAGGAAGGGAACGATCCTCATCCCCCACAATCGTCTACGGTGCTGTAGACGGAAGGTGCCGGGCGCGGCACGGCTGTCGGCGTAAGTGACGTCTTCGGGGTCGGCGTCGGCCCACACGGAGTGGTAGAGCGGGATCGTCTGAACGGCCCCGTCGGGTGTGAGGCGGGGTGAAGTGCCGCCAGACCAAGATCCGTGAGGAGAGCATCGGTGCCGTTCTCGCGACGGCGGCCGGTGGGACCGCAGCCCGGGCCCGGCCTCTGAGCCGCTCACCGGCAGCAGACAGCCCCCGCCTGAGCGAAGCAGACGGGGGCTGCGGCCCTCTTCATCCGGCCTGACCCGCCGGCCGCGGGCACGCCGAAAGTCAACTCACCAAAGCCCCCAGTGCTGCGGATCGGGCTTGGAGGGATTGCAGGTCCACAGCGTCAGGTAGACGCCCTGCGCCATCACGTCCCCCTTGTTCGTGATGCACTTGCCTCCGTAGTAGGTGAAGATCGAGTCCCACCCACTCGAGGGCTGGTAGAGCACGAAGCGCTGGGACGGTGCGTTGGTGCACGTCCACAGCGTCAGCACGGTCCCGTTGACAGCGCTGGCGTCACCCGACGGAGTCAGGCACTTGCCGCTCGCCACGTTCCTCAGATAGCCGTCACCGTAGTACGTCCACTGCTGCAGGCTGCTGCCCGTGCAGGACCACGTGGTCACGATCGTGCCGTTGGACGTGCCGTTCCCCTGGGGCGTCGCGCAGAAGCGGATCCCGACCCCCTCAGAACTGGTCTGCTCCATGTAGCCCGTCGTATCCGCGCTCGCGGGAGCGCCCGACACCAGTGTGAGCGAGATGGCGGCCACCAAACCCGCGACCAGAGCGAAGATCCGTCTCATATTTTCTTTCAACCTCGATAAGCGATCAGGAAGTTGGTAATCAGACCTGATCATCATGGCATGCTCATGAACCCCGCCGTAGGGGAACCTCCGCTTCCGATCAGTGAGCGCACCCCCGGCAGGGCAGCGCCTGACCCGTGACGAAGCCACCGAAGTGCCGCACACAGCAGTGCGGTTGGAGCGGGAGGACGACGAGTACCAAGCCGAGGGCGCCGAAGATGACGTGTGAGTGGGTCAGGCGGCGGGGCTGCTGCGGTTCAGCACTCCGCGCGACCCGGCGTCGTTTGCGCAGTTCGCGCAGTTGCGGGTGAGCGCCCCGGAGAACACGTACTGGCGGCGCGGGATCGAGGCGGCCACCCCGGTGGCGGTGTGAGCACGGCGGCGGGCAACCGCGGGTGCCGTACGACTACGTGACGGGCGAGGACGCGGCGGCCGACCCGGGTTTCCCGCTCGGGCGGTGGCTCGCCGGCCAGCGGCGCTACTACGGCGCCGGGACCCTGGAAACCTCCCGCGTCGCGCAACTCGACGCACTGGGCATGGTGCGGTCCCAGCATGATGTCGCGTGGGAGGAAGGGCTCACGGTCGCCCGCTCGTGGGCGGCCGGGCACGGGCATGTCCTCCCGCCGGTGAACGCGGTGGGAGACGGGTGCTGTCCGATCGGAGTGTGGGCTAAGACGCTGCCGTTGACCAACCGCTTCGCGACCGGATGCCAGACTACGTGGCCCGGAAGTGTTCGATAAGAGGGGAGCTTCATCGCTCATGCTGAGATGGATACGCCGCGCCGGCGCCGCGGCCGTGACGACGGCGGCCATGCTGGCCGTCGCCCTGCCCGCGCAGCCGGCGGCGGCCGTGAGCGTGCCGAACGGTTCGGTCGTGCCGGCCTCGGTCACCCGCATCACCCCCGCCGATACCTGGCGGCTCGCCTCCACCGAGACCGGTAATGTGGCGGCCGGGCAGGAGACCCGATTCGGGCAGTACGCCACGGCCGTGGAGAACGGCGGCATCCCCAAGACCGGCCTGTCCACTGTCCTCGCCGACCTCAACGCGACCGGCCGGGCGCTGTGCCACGACACCAACGCCGCCGGTGCTCAGGGCTTCTGCTGGGATGACACCTGGGGCGACGACAGCGGCATGACGTACGTGCCGCAGGGCGTGACCGGCTCCGGCGCGGCCCGCGGCAACGAACTCCTCACCGGCGGGCGCCGCGTCGTGGTCGCGAGCTGGCACAGCGGCGGGGCCCACCCGGTCGGCGAGGACAACCTGATGCGGGTCACCTTCGCCGACGTGACCGACCCGGTGGTGCGCTACCGCCATGTCCTCCTGGTCACCCCGACCGCCACCGGCTACACCGCCCTGCCCGGCCACGCCGACTCCGTGACCTGGTACGGCAAGTACCTGTACGTCTCCAACGCCGGCGGCCTCGCCGTCTTCGACCTGACCCGTATCTGGCGCACCGACGAGAACAGTGGCTCCGTCGGCGCCTCGGGCGGCACGTACTCCGCGGCCTGGCACAAGTACGCGCTGCCGCAGATCGACCGCTACCAGTACGTGGCGCCGACCCCGCCCGGCTACTGCGGCACCTTCAACGGCTACCCGCCCTGCTTCGCCGGCGTGTCGGTGGACGACTCCGGATCCGTGCCCGCGCTCGTCACCACCGAGAAGAACGGGGTGACGGACCGCCAGCAGCAGCAGTTCACCGACCCCGGCGTGATCGCGCGCTGGCCGCTCGACAAGACCACCGGCCTGCTCCTCACCGACCCGGGGACCAGGAACACCCGCGCCAGTGAGGCCTTCCGCTCCACCGTCAGCGGCGCCCAGGGCGTCGCCATGGACCGCGGTCGCTTCGTCGTCTCGGCACCCTGCCCCGAGTTCGTCTCGGGCGGAGCGAACATTCCCAGCTGCCTCTACCACGCCTGGGAGGGCGAGCCGGTCCGCCTGTGGACCCGCACCGGCATCAACAATGAGAACGTCTCCTACTGGCCGGCCACCGACGAGCTGTGGACGATCAACGAGTACCCCGGAGACCGGACCGTCTTCCGCATCCCGTGGCCCAAGCCCGCGGTTCCGGTGCGCTCCCTCACCGGCACCTTCGGCGATCTCACCGGCGACACCCTGCCCGAGCTGCTCGCCGTACGCCCCCAGGCCGTACCCGAGAACGGCGGCGCCTCGGGCGAGCTCGTCCTCTACCCCGGCACCCGGCAGGGCCCCGGCACCCGCGCCTCGATCGGCTCGGGCTGGGACGCCATCCGGCTCCTCGCCGGCGTCGGCGACCTCACCGGCGACGGCCGACCGGACGTCTTCGCCGTGGACACGGCGGGCGACCTCTACCTGTACCCGGGAGCGGCGGGTGGTCTGGGCGCGCGTCAGAAGCTGTCCTCGGGCTGGGGCGTGGTCCAGACGATGACCGGGGTCGGCGACCTGACCGGTGACGGCCTGCCCGACCTGATGGCCGTGTGGAACGACGGCACCGCCCACCTCTACCCCGGAAAGACCGGCGGCCTCGGCACCCGTGCGCAGATCGGCACCAACTGGAACAGCATGCGGCTGCTCACCGGCACCGCCGGGGACCTCACCGGCGACGGCCGACCGGACGTCCTCGCGGTGGACGGCGCGGGCGACCTGTACCTGTACCCGGGTGCGGCGAGCGGCCTCGGCGTCCGGCAGAAGCTGTCGGGCGGCTGGGGCGTGGTCCAGGCCATGGCCGGGGTCGGCGACCTGACCGGTGACGGCCTGCCCGACCTGACGGCGGTGTGGAACGACGGCACCGCCCACCTCTACCCCGGAAGGGCCGGCGGCCTCGGCCCCAGCACCGCGGTGGACCTTGGCTGGGGCACGGGCCAGGCGTAGGCCGGACAGCGCGTGCCGTGCGGGGTGGCCGCATGTGCGCCACCCCGGACAGCGGCCGTGGAACAGGTCGTGGACGGGATGGTCGATCGCCCAGCGGGTGGCGACGGTGTCGTGGCGGATGGTGGCCACGACGTGGAAGACGTCCGCCCGCTCCAGCTCGGACCGCCAGCCTTTGCTGAACCCGTAGGCGGCATCCGCCGTCACCCGCCGGAACGAGGTCTTGTCCGCGATGGCGCGGCGGACCATCGCCTCCGCCACGGCCCCCTTGGTCTCGAAGCCGGTCTCGTCGCCGATGCCGGGCCGGCGTTCAGCATCCGGTGGATGCGGTCCGGGCCCGCGTGGCCCGGTTTCCTCCGCCAGCGTCCAGCCGTTCTGAGGTCATGTCTGATCCTCTGTGCAGCAGTTGGAGGGCCTGGCGCCCGAGTGGCGCGGCCCTCCGACTTCCCACTAGCTCACGGCGGTCCCGTACGTCGTCCTCCGGAAGGCAGGCATCACCGGGGTCAGAACCGGCCGGCCCCTCGGTACAGCTCCAGTTCGCCGTCCAGTTCGACGGCGAGGACGGTGGCGTGCGGGTCGAGGTCGGACTCGGCCGGCGGGTCGATCCACAGCACCCCGACCGCCTCGTGGAGTCCGCCGATCACCCGGTGGCGTAGTTCGGTGCCGGTGCCGAGGACGGTGACCCTGTTGACCTTGGTGGCCAGGCCCCGGACGCCGATCTCGGCGCGCGGGGCGTCGAACACGGTGAGGTAGAGGGTGCGCCGGTCGGGAGAGAGGGTGCTGGGACCGTAGTGGTGCCCGGCCGGAAGGCCGCGCACGGTGCCGTACACCGCCTCCGCGTGTTTGCGGATCCACTCCCCCAGCCCTTCCAGGCGCTCGACCTGCGGCTGCGGGATGGTGCCGTCCTCCATGGGACCGACGTCGAGCAGCAGGTTGCCGCCGCCGCCGATGGTCTCGGTGAAGTAACGGATCAGCTGGGCGAGGGACTTGTGGTTGTGGTCGTGGTGCTGGTAGCCCCACGAGTCGTTGATCGTCAGGCACAGTTCCCAGGGGCCGGCCGGGGGCACGACGGGGGCGCCCTGTTCGGGGGTGGCGTAGTCGCCTTCGCTGAGCATGCGTGCGTTGAAGACGACGTGTGGGACGTACGAGCGGATGAGCGCGGCCAGTTCGGGGATGCGCCACTGCTCCTCGCTGCGGTCCCACTCGCCGTCGAACCACATCAGGTCCGGCCGGTAGCGGGAGGCCAGCTCTCGTATCTGGCCGTCCCGGTAGGCGATGAAACGCTCCCAGGCGTCCAGGTCCTCGTCCTCGGCGGCCACTTCGGAGTAGCGGTTGTCCTCCAGCTCCGGCGGGCGGCCCGGCTTGCGGGTGCTCGCGTAGTCGGGGTGGTTCCAGTCGGAGTGCGAGTAGTACAGGCCGACCTTCAGGCCTTTGTCGCGCAGGGCGTCGGCGTAGGGGCCGAGGTAGTCCTTGCCGAGGTTGAGGTCGCCGTACGCCGTGTCCCACAGGGCGACGCCGTCGTGGTGACGGCTGGTCAGGACGGCGTACCGGGCGCCGGCGCGGGCGAACAGGTCCGCCCACGCCTCGGGGTCGTAGTGGGCGCCGGTGAAGCGCTCCAGCTGGGACATGTACTGGTCGTGCGGCACGATGTCGTCGTAGAAGGACCAGGACTCCTGGACCCCGTCGACGGCGTAGATGCCCCAGTGCACGAAGATTCCCAACTTGGCGTCGGTGAACCAGGGTTGCATCGCCATGGGTCAGCTCCTGCGCAGGCGGAGGGTGAGGATCTGGAAGGGTCGCAGCTCGACGGGCACGGTGTCGCCGTCGGTGGCCGCGGCTTCCAGGGGGCGCTCGAGCAGGTCGGTGACCTGGGCGGCGGCGAGGGGGAAGCCGGTGCGCAGGACGCCCTGGGCGCGGCCGCCGCGGGACTCGTAGAGGCGGACGATGACATCGCCGGAGGAGTCGTCGGCGAGCTTGACCGCCTCGACGGTCACTCCTTCGCCGTCCACCGAGACGACGGGCTGCGGCTCGCCCGCCGCCTCGGCGACCCGCAGCGGCAGGTTGAGGGCGTAGCCCTCGGCGACCGCGTCCGCGATGCTCGCGCCGGGCAGGAGGGAGTAGGTGAAGCGGTGCCGGCCCTGGTCGGCCCCGGGGTCCGGGACGCGCGGGGCGCGGACCAGGGAGAGGCGGACGGTGGTGGTCGTACCGCCGTCCTCGCGGACCGTGCGGGAGACGTCGTGGCCGTACGTCGAGTCGTTGATGACGGCGACGCCGTAGCCGGGCTCCGCGATGTGCAGCCAGCGGTGGCCGGAGACCTCGAAACGGGCCGCCTCCCAGCTGGTGTTGGTGTGGGTGGGCCGTTGGACATGGCCGAACTGGATCTCGGCGGAGGAGTGCGGGGCGCGGATGTCCACCGGGAAGCCGGCCTTGAGGAACTTCTCGGCCTCGTGCCAGTCGATGTCCGTCTCGAAGTCGATCCGGGGGCTGCCGGCCCGGAGCGTGATCGTCTGGGTGATCTTCGAGCCGTTGCCGAACGAGCGGCTGACACGGATCGCGCCGAGGAGCGGGTCCTGCTCGACGACCGTGATCTCCGAGGGGTCCAGCAGGTCCGTGTAGCGATTCTTGTAGTGCTTGTCGACGTCCCAGGCGTCCCAGTAGTTCGGGAGGTCGGTGTGCAGGCGCAGGAGGTTGCCCTTGTCGGCGAGAACCTCGCGGTTCGCCCGCAGGTCGTACACCGAGGACAGGGTGCCGTCGTCCGCGATCCGTACGCGCACCAAGCCGTTGTCGATGACCCGCCCGTCGACCGTCACCGGCTGCGGAGTCTTGGCGCCGCCGGTCAGAGGCGCGCTGCCGCTCGCCGGGACCTCGACGTACACCGGCGCACCCGCGCCGTCGCGGACGACCTCGGCGCGGGCGTAGGGGCTGGTGTTGAAGACCCGGGCGGTGCCGGTGCCCAGCGCGGCGATCGCCTCGGCGGTCAGCGCCTCCAGTTCCTCGGCGACACGCGCGTATTCGGCCTCGGCCTCGCGGTGCACCCAGGCGATCGAGGAGCCCGGCAGGATGTCGTGGAACTGGTGGAGCAGGACGGTCTTCCAGAGCCGGTCGAGCTTCTCGTGCGGGTACCGGTAGCCGGGTGCGTGCAGGGCGGCCGTCGTGGCCCACAACTCGGCCTCGCGCAGCTTGTGTTCGCTGCGCCGGTTGCCCTGCTTGGTGCGAGCCTGGGAGGTGTAGGTGGC
Organism: Streptomyces sp. NPDC052721; assembly: GCF_040678315.1. NCBI lineage: Bacteria > Bacillati > Actinomycetota > Actinomycetes > Kitasatosporales > Streptomycetaceae > Streptomyces > Streptomyces sp. NPDC052721. The sequence continues at coordinate 81,150 of NZ_JBFATL010000007.1, forward strand.
GCGGTGCAGCTCCAGGTAGAGTTCGCCGACCCAGACCGGCGCGTCCTCGTACTCGGCACGGGCCTTGGCGAAGAACGCATCCGGGTGCTCGACCTCGACCCGCGGGGAGCCCTCCAGGTTCTTCAGGCGCCGGGCGCGCTCCATGATCTCGCGGGTGGGCCCGCCACCGCCGTCGCCCCAGCCGAACGGGGCCAGCGACCGGGTCGCGGCGCCCTTCTCGGCGTAGTTGCGGACCGCGCGGGACATCTCCTCGCCGCTGAAGCAGGCGTTGTAGGTGTCGACCGGCGGGAAGTGGGTGAAGATGCGGGTGCCGTCGATGCCCTCCCACCAGAAGGTGTGGTGGGGGAACTTGTTGGTCTGGTTCCAGGAGATCTTCTGGGTGAGGAACCACTCGTTGCCGGCCAGCTTGGCGAGCTGCGGGTAGGCCGCGTTGTAGCCGAAGGAGTCGGGCAGCCAGACGCCCTTGGTCTCCACGCCGAAGTGCTCGATGAAGAACCGCTTGCCGTGCACGAACTGGCGGGCGACGGCCTCGCCGCCGGGCAGGTTGCCGTCGGCCTCCACCCACATGCCGCCGACCGGCGCCCACTGGCCCTTCTTGACCGACTCCTGGATGCGGGCCCACACGCGCGGGTAGTTGTCGCGCACCCACTCGTACTGCTGGGCCTGCGAGCAGGCGAAGACGAACTCCTCGTACTCGTCCGCCAGCGATGTCACGTTGGAGAAGGTCCGGGACGTCTTGCGCTTGGTCTCGCGGATCGGCCACAGCCAGGCCGAGTCGATGTGCGCGTGGCCCACGCCGGAGATGCGGTGGGCGCTCGCGTGCGCCGGCTTCGACAGCACCGGCTTCAGGGCCTCGCGGACGGCGGGCGCCGAGCCGGAGACGTCGTCCAGGTCGAGCAGGTCCATCGCGTGGTCGAGGGCGTGCGTGATCTCGTGCCGGCGCGGGTCGTGCTCGCCCAGCTCCAGCATCAGCTCTCGGAGCACCTGCAGGTCCAGGTCGAGGTGCCAGACCTCTTCGTCGAGGACGGCGATGTCGGCGCGCTTGAAGGTGTAGAGCGGCTCGTCGCCTGCCGTCAGGACGTCGCCGAGCGGGGTCGGGGCCGCGAAGTCGCCTGCGAGGATGTCGGGGTTGGAGGCGGCCTCGAGCAGGTAGTCGATGACCTCGCCGCCGGTCGCCGGGTTGGCGATCGGCACGTACTGGTTGAGCGGGTTGACCGCCTTCAGCGGGGTCCCGTCGGTGAGGTGGACCAGGGCCTCGGCCTGGTTGCCGGGCCAGTCGCCCACGAAGCCGAGGTCGATGACGGCCTCGACGCGGCGACCCGCGAACTCGGCGGGCACCCGGCCGTGCAGCCGGAACCAGGTGGTGCCCCAGGGCGGGCCCCACGGGGTGTTCATGGCGAACGGCTCGTACGGGGCGGTCGCGGCTTCCTCGAAGGGCACCGGCTCCCCGGGGGCCTGCCAGGCCGCCACCTCGAAGGGGACGGTGGCCGCGTGGATCGCGGGCTTGATGCGCTGGTTGTGGAGGCGCTCTACGCGCTCCTCGATCCGGCGGCGTTCGTCGTGCATGGAGGTCTCCAGAAGAGGGCTGGAAAGCGCTTGCTGAGCGGTCGGCTAGGTGAGGTAGGCCAGGCCGGGATGGACCGCGGTGTAGCCTTCGACCAGCCGGCGGGCGACGTTGACCGAGTCGACCAGCGGGTGCAGCGCGAACGCCTTCACGGCCGTCGCGCGGGAGCCGGACTCGGCGGCCGCCAGCACCTCGCGCTCGACGGCCTTCACCGCGCAGACGAGGCCGGTGGCGTGGTCGGGCAGCGGGTCGACGGCGACCGGATGGGCGCCGTTGGCGTCCACGAAGCAGGGCACCTCGATGACGGCCTCACCGTCGAGCACCGACAGGGTGCCGCGGTTGCGGACGTTGAGGATCAGGGTGGTGCGCTCGTCGCGGGCGATGGCGCGCATCAGGGCGAGGGCGACCTTCTCGTAGCCGCCGGAGAGGTCGTCGGCGTCGCGTTCGCCTGCGCCCGCGGTCTCGCGGTTCTCGGCCATGTAGGTCGCCTCGCGCTCGGCGCGGGTGCGGTTCCAGACGTCCAGGGCCTTCATGTCCGGGTCCCTGACCTGCTGGTAGAAGTGCGCCTGCTGGTCGCGCAGGAAGGCGCCGCGGGTCTTTTTGGCCTGCTGGTAGGCGCGGACGGCCTCGCGGTTGAAGTAGTAGTAGTGCAGGTATTCGTTGGGGATCGCGCCGAGGGACCGCAGCCAGTCGGTGCCGAAGAGCTTGCCCTCCTCGAAGGAGCCGAGCAGGCCGGGGTCGGCGAGCAGGCGTGGGAGTTCGTCCCGGCCCGCGACGCACAGGCCGCGCACCCAGCCGAGGTGGTTGAGGCCGACGTAGTCGATCCAGGCCTCCTGCGGGTCGGCACCGAGGACGCGGGCGATGCGGCGGCCGAGTCCGACCGGGGAGTCGCAGATGCCGATGACGCGGTCTCCGAGGTGGCGTGACATGGCCTCGGTGACCAGGCCGGCGGGGTTGGTGAAGTTGATGACCCAGGCGTCGGGGGCGAGGCGGGCCACCCGCTGGGCGATGTCGACGGCGACGGGGACCGTCCGCAGACCGTATGCGATACCGCCCGCGCCGACCGTCTCCTGGCCGAGGACGCCTTCGTCCAGCGCGACCCGCTCGTCGTTCGCGCGGCCCTCCAGGCCGCCGACGCGGATCGCGGAGAAGACGAAGTCGGCACCGCGCAGGGCCTCGTCCAGGGACGTGCTGACGGTTACGGTCGGGGCGTCGTCCACGGTCGACGCCTGTTCAGCCAGCACACGGGCGACCGCCTGCAGTCGGCTGTCGTCGAGGTCGTGCAGAACGACCTCGGTCACCCGCCCTTCGCCGCGGTCCGTCAGCAGTGCCCCGTACACCAGCGGCACCCGGAATCCGCCGCCGCCCAGGATCGTCAGTTTCACGTCCGTACCTTTCCTGCTCCTGTCATGACCACCTCGACGCCGGCCTCCTCCAGGGAGGACCGGGTCGCCGGGTCGACCGGAGCGTTGGTCACCACCATGTCCAGGTGCTCGGGACCGCATACCTTCGCCATGCCCGTACCCGGGAACTTGGCCGCATCGGCGAGCAGCACGACCTTGTCGCTCGCGTTGATCATGGCCCGCTTGACCGGCACCTCCACGACCGTCGTGTCCATCACCTGTCCGCCCGGACGGACCCCGCTGGTGCCCAGGAACAGCCAGTCGGCGTGCAGCTGGCGCAGGTTGTCCTCGGTGAGGAAGCCGACCAGGGACCGGTACTCGCGCCGGACCATGCCGCCGAGCAGCACCAGTTCGATGCCCTCGTCGTCGGCGAGTTCCTCATAGACCACCAGGTTGCTGGTGATGACCGTGAGGCGGCGGCCGTGCAAGTGGCGGGCCAGCCGGTAGGCGGTGGTGCCGATGTCGAGCAGCACCGACTGGCCGTCGGCGACCATGGCCGCGGCACGCTCCGCTATGGCGTCCTTCTCGGCCACGCGCACCCCGGCGACCTCGGCGAAGGGCTGGTCGCCCTCCTCCACGACCGCGCCGCCGTGCACCCGCGTGAGCAGCCCGTCCTCCTCCAGCTTGACCAGGTCGCGCCGGATCGTGGCGGGGCTCACGCCGAGCTGCTCGGAGAGATCGGTCACGGCGGCGGGACCACCCGAGCGCAGGGCCCGCAGGATCAGTTGATGTCGTCGTTCTGCCAGCACACCGTGAACACTACTCTTCATCTTCAATCAAATCCATGCTCACTTCTGCTCGACTATTGACCAATCTCGACGGGCAGCGCACGATTCCGGTCATCGAAATTGACGAGTTCTGACGAGAGGGTGGCGTGTGGACGACGACAGGCCCGATGTGCTGCTGACCGGGCTGCTCTTCTACGACCTCGTCCTCACGGGGCTCGCGAAGCCGCCGACCCCGGGCGAGGAGATCTGGACGGCCGGCATGGGCTGCGGCCCCGGCGGCATCGCGAACCTCGCGGTGGCCGCGTCCCGGTTCGGTCTGCGCACCTCGCTGGCCACGGTCTTCGGCGACGACTTCTACGGCGCGCACTGCCGGGACGTCCTGCGCGACCAGGAGGACGTCGACCTCTCGCTCTCCCGCATCGCGGACGGCTGGCCGACCCCGGTCACCGTCGCCCTCGCACACGGCGGCGACCGCGCCCTGGTCACCCACGGCCAGGAGCCGCCGTACTCGCAGGACGCGCTGATGGGCGACCCGCCGCAGGCGCGCACGGCCCTGGTGCACCTCGAGGCCGAGCCCCGCGAGTGGATCGCCAAGGCGGCCGCGAACGGCACCCACATCTACGCGGACGTCGGCTGGGACCCCACCCAGCGGTGGTCCCGCGACCTCCTCGACCAGCTCGCGCTGTGCCACGCCTTCCTCCCCAACGAGCACGAGGCCATGGCCTACACCCGTACCGACACCGCGGCCGCCGCGCTGCGCGCCCTCGCGGAGCTGGTTCCGGTGGCGGTGGTGACGCGCGGCGGTCAGGGTGCGGTGGCCGTCGACCAGACGACCGGCGAGTACGCGGAGGTACCGGCCCTCGACGTGGACGTCCTCGACGCGACGGGCGCCGGGGACGTCTTCGGGGCGAGCTTCGTCGCCGCCTCGCTGGGCGGCTGGCCGCTGGCGGAACGGCTGCGGTTCGCCGTCCTCGCCGCCGGGCTGTCCGTCCAGCACCACGGGGGCGCACTCGCCGCCCCCGGCTGGTACGGCGTCGACCGCTGGTGGCGCTGCTCGCCGGCCGACCCCGACCTGAGGCGCGCCTACGGCTTCCTCGCGGACCGGCTGCCGGCCGACCCCGGACCACCGGTGCGGTACGCGCCCGTCACTCCCCCCGCACGGCAGCACTGACCCCACCCCCACGCTCATGCGAAGTCACGAAAAGATCCGAAAGGCGGTGGGAGCTGTGCGGCTCTCACGTAGAGGCCTGCTGCGCGCGGGCCTGGCCGGTACGGCCGCCACGGCGCTCGGCGGCCTGGCGTCCGGCTGTGCCGTTCCGACCGGTTCCACCGGCCGGAACATGGTCCTGTGGTACTGGGACGGCGGGCTCAGCGACACAGTCCTCCAGAAGGCGAAGGCCCGCTACGACGCGAACGTCGATCTGCAGGCCATCAAGATCGGCGGCTACTACCGGCCGAAACTGCTCACCACCATGACCGGCCGGGCCCACATCCCCGACATCGCGGGCCTCAAGGGCGAGGACATGGCGTCCTACCTGCCCAACGCCGACCAGTTCGTCGATTTGAGGACCTTGGGCGCCGACAAGTACAAGAGCCAGTACCTGTCCTGGAAGTGGGAGCAGGGTCTCGCCGACGACGGCACGATGGTCGGGTTTCCGATCGACTGCGGGCCGGTCGCGCACTTCTACCAGTACACCGTCTTCCAGAAGGCGGGGCTGCCCTACGAACCCGACGACGTCTCCCAGCAGCTGAACACCTGGGAGAAGTTCTTCGCGGCCGGCGAGCAACTGAGGAAGAGGATCCCGGGGGCCTGTCTGCTCACCGACATCACGTCCGTCTTCACCAACGTGGTGCAGCAGGGCAGCAAGCGGTACGTGGACAAGGACCGGCACTTCATCGGCGACCAGGCACATGTGCGCGACGCCTGGGCGCTGGCCGTGGAGGCCAAGCAGCGGAAGATCGTGTCCGACCTGGTCACCGGCACACCGGACCAGCTGTCGGCCGTGCAGGACGGCAAGCTGCCCAGCCAGCTCGGCGCCTCCTGGGCGACGTACGACCTCAAGAGCGGGGTGCCGAAGACCAAGGGCAAGTGGCGCGTGGCGCAGATGCCGGTCCGGCCCTCCAACAGCGGCGGATCGTTCCTGTCGATCACCAAGGCGTGCCGGGAGCCCGAGCAGGCGTTCCAGGTCATCACCTGGATCCTGAACGCCGCCAACCAGGCCCAGGGGTACGTCGACGCGGGTCTGTTCCCCTCCACCCCCGCCACGTACGGCATGGGCCAACTGCGGGAGCCGGACCCCTTCTTCGGCGGTCAGGTCACCACCGACGTCTTCGGCCCCGCCGCGCAGAAGATCGTGGTCGCCTACAACAGCCCGTACGACGTGGCGCTCTCGCAGCCCATCCTCGACGAGATCAAGAACGTCGGCGTCCTCGGCAAGGACCCGAAGAAGGCCTGGAGTGACGCCATGAGCAAGTGCCGCCGGATCGCCAAGCACCTGGGGGTGAGCTACTGATGGCCACCACACTCGAAAAGCCCACGCGGACCGTGGAAAGCCTCCCGACCGGCCGCCCCCGCAGGGGTCTGCGCACGTACTGGCACCTCTACGCCGCGATCTCCCCCTTCTACCTCCTCTTCCTCTGCTTCGGCCTGATCCCCGTCGGCTTCTCGCTCTACGTCTCCCTGCACCGCTGGGACGGCCTCGGCTCGATGGAGTGGGCGGGTCTGTCGCAGTACCAGTACCTGCTGAGCGACAGCGACTTCTGGCAGTCGGTCGGAAACACCATCGTCATCTGGGCGCTGGCCACCTTCCCCATGATCTTCCTGGCGATGGTGACGGCCGTGATGCTCAACTCGGCGGTCCGCTTCAAGAACGTCTACCGCTTCGCCTACTTCCTGCCGAACGTCACCTCGGTGGTGGCCATCGCGATCGTCTTCGGCTCGGTCTTCTCGACCAACTTCGGCCTGGTGAACGCCCTCTTGCAGGCGGTCGGCCTCGATCAGGTGGCGTGGCTGAACACGCCGTGGGGCATCAAGATCGCCATCGCCACGCTGATGACCTGGCAGTGGACCGGCTACAACGCGATCATCTTCCTGGCCGGCCTCCAGACCGTCCCGAGCGAGCTGTACGAGGCGGCCCGCATGGACGGCGCCGGTCCCGTGCAGACCTTCTTCCGGATCACGCTGCCGATGCTGCGGCCGGTGCTGCTGTTCGTGCTCGTCGTATCCACGGTCACCGGCCTGCAGAGCTTCTCCGAACCGCAGGTGCTGCTGCAGAACACCGCCAACGAGTCGACGTTCTCCGGTGGTCCCGGCCACGCGGGCCGCACGATGGTCCTCTACTTCTTCCAGCAGACCTTCGACAACAACGACTTCGGCTACGGAGCCGCCGTGGCGTGGGGCGTCTTCCTCGTCGTCATCCTCTTCTCGATCATCAACTGGCGCCTGGTGCAGCGTCGGGGCGAAGACTAGGAAGGCCGATCACCATGGCATCCATTCAAGGAACCCGCAGGCCCAAGCGCATACAGGGAACCCTCACCCGGGGCATCGCGCTGCACGCCGTACTCATCGTCGGTCTGCTGCTGTCGGCCTTCCCGTTCTACTGGGCCGTCATCATGTCGACGCACGCGTCGTCGGAGATCTTCGCCTATCCGCCGAAGCTGCTGCCGGGCTCGCACTTCCTGCAGAACGTCCGCAACCTCTTCCACAGCGTCGCCTTCTTCGGTTCGATGTGGAACTCGCTGCTGGTGGCGGGCTCGGTGACCTTCCTGGTCCTCTTCTTCGACTCGCTGGCGGCCTTCGTCTTCGCCAAGTTCGAGTTCCCCGGGAAGAACGTGCTGTTCGCGGTGCTGATGGTCATCTTCATGGTGCCGGCGCAGCTGTCCGCCATCCCGCAGTTCGTGATCATGGCGAAGCTGGGCTGGATCGGCACGATGACCTCGCTGATCGTGCCCGCCGCGGCCAACGCGTTCGGCATCTTCTGGATGCGCCAGTACATGAAGGGCGCCATCCACGACGAGCTGCTCGACGCCTCCCGCATCGACGGCGCCAACTTCCTGCGCCAGTACTGGCACGTGGCCCTGCCGGTGGTCCGGCCCGGCCTGGCCTTCCTCGGCATCTTCACCTTCATGGGCCAGTGGAACGACTACGCCTGGCCCCTGATCGCCCTCACCGACCCCCGCAACGTCACTCTCCAGGTGGCCCTGTCCCAGCTCAACGGCACGCACGGCACCACCGACTACGGAGTAGTCGTGACCGGCGCACTCCTCGCCCTCATCCCCCTGCTGATCGTCTTCGCGATCGGCGCCAAGCAGATCATCGGCGACCTCGGCAAGGGAGCCATCCGTTGACGGACCCGCTTCTGGCACTCCGCCCCTGGCAGGCACCCGAGGTGACCTCCTGGGGGCGGCTGCCCATGAACGCCGTCGACCGGCGCTCCGGCGCCCTCTCCCTGGACGGCGACTGGCGCTTCCAGCTGCTGCCGACGCCGGAGGCGACGGTCCACGGCACATGGTCGACGGCACGCGTTCCGGGCGCGTGGACGATGCAGGACACCGACGACCTGCCGCAGTACACGAATGTCCGTATGCCGTACGCGGAATTCCCTCCACAGTCGCCCGCGGCCAATCCCACCGGTGTGTACGAACGACACGTGGACGTCCCCGCCGACTGGGCCGGCCGCCGGATCGTCCTGCAGGTCGGGGCCGCCGAGAGCGTGCTGCTGGTGCACGTCGACGGACGGCCCGTCGGGATCTCCAAGGACTCCCACCTGGCCGCCGAGTTCGACCTGACCGACGTCGTACGCCCCGGTGAGCCGTCGGTCGTACGGCTGACGGTGGTCAAGTGGTCCGACGCCACGCACATCGAGGACCAGGACCAGTGGTGGCACGGCGGGATCACCCGTTCCGTGCTGCTGTACACGACCGACCCCCTGCACCTCGCGGACGTGACCGTACGGGCACGCCAGGACGGCGACCTGCGCGTGGACTGCCTGGTGCGCAACGCGGCGGGCGACCGGACGCTGCCCGTGGGCTGGTACGTCACCGGTGATCTGGACGGGGACCTCCTCGCCCAGGACACCGAGTTCGACCGGCTCAACGCCGAGGACGAGCGGGTCTCCGACTTCCTGGGCGAGGCCCGTATCCACGCCGTCGTGCCCGAGGTGCGCACCTGGAACGCGGAGCAGCCCGAGCTGTACGGACTGACCGTACGGCTGCACCGCTCGGACGGCACGGTCGCCGACTCCTCGTACCAGCGCATCGGCTTCCGGGACGTCGACATCGTCGGCCGGGACCTGCTGGTCAACGGCGAGCGGGTCTTCATCCGCGGCGTCAACCGGCACGACTTCCATCCACTGACGGGGCGGACGGTGTCGTACGACGACATGCGCGCGGACCTGGTGCTGCTGAAGCGGTTCGGCTTCAACGCGATCCGCACGTCGCACTACCCCAACGACCCGTCGCTGTACGACCTCGCCGACGAGCTGGGCTTCTACGTCGTCGACGAGGCCGACATCGAGTCCCACGACCACGCCCACGAGATCGCCGACGACCCGCGCTACCTGAACGCCTTCGTGGATCGCGTCGCGCGCATGGTGCTGCGCGACAGGAACCACCCCTCGATCATCGTCTGGTCGCTGGGCAACGAATCCGACTACGGCGCCAACCACGACGCGGCGGCGGGCTGGGTGCGCCGGCACGATCCCACCCGGCCGATCCAGTACGAGGGCGCCGCCAAGCGCGGCTGGGCCGACCCGGACGTGGCATCCGACATCGCCTGCCCCATGTACGCGCCGCTGGAGGACTGCCTGGCACACGCGCTGTCCGGGCAGCAGACCAAGCCCCTCATCCAGTGCGAGTACTCGCACGCGATGGGCAACAGCAACGGCACGCTGGCCGACCACTGGGCCGCCATCGAGTCCACTCCGGGCCTCCAGGGCGGGTTCATCTGGGAGTTCTGGGACCACGGAATTCTCCAGCGCCTGAGCGACGGCAGGCCGGCCGGGCGCGCCGGCGCCGGACTGTACGACAACGGTGTCGCCGCACCCGGCCACCGCTGGGCGTACGGCGGTGACTTCGGCGAGACCCTGCACGACGGGGCGTTCGTCGCGGACGGGATCGTCTTCCCCGACCGCACCCCCAAGCCCGCGATGTACGAGCACCGGGAGATCGCGGCGCCGGTCCGCATCCGAACCCTCAGGCACGAGGGCATCGTCCTCGCCAACCATCAGCACTTCCGCGGCCTGGACTGGCTGACCGGCACCTGGGAGCTGGCGCTGGCCGACGGCCGTACCCTGACCGGCCCGGCCGAACTGCCCGATCTGCGGCCGGGTGAGACCGCGACCGTATCGCTGCCGTTCGCGGTGCCGGCCGACGGCGGCGAGGCGTGGCTGACGCTGCGCGTGACGACGGCCGAGGACCAGGCGTGGGCACCGGCCGGTACGGAGGTGTGCGCGCCCCAGATCCGGTTGCGGGCGGCGGACGCGCCGAAGCAGCCGGTCGTGGCCGGGCCGCCCGTCGAAGTGGACGCCGAGGGCCTGCTGCGCCACCCGCTGCTGACCACCGCTCCGACGCTGTCGCTGTGGCGGGCGCCCACCGACAACGACGAGCTGGGCGGGATGGCGATGCGCTGGCGCGCCTGGGGCCTGGACCAGATGGTGCGCAAGGTCGTCTCCGTACACCGGGACGGCGAACGGGTGACCGTGGAGTCCGCATACGCCTGCACCCTCGGAGTGGTGCGGCACCGGCAGGAATTCACGCCTGTCGAAGGCGGCGTCCGGGTCGACGAGTCGGCCGAGCTGCCCGAGGAGTTCCACGACGTCGCCCGGATCGGCTCGGTCTTCGAGACGGTGGCCGGGCTCGGTCTGCTGGAGTGGTTCGGACAGGGTCCCTGGGAGTCGTATCCGGACCGGGCCGCCGGGGCACCGGTCGGCCACCACGCACTGCCCGTCGACGACCTGTTCACCCCGTACCTGCGCCCCCAGGAAAGCGGCGGCCGGCACGGCGTACGGCGGTTCACGCTGTCGTCGCCCGACGCCACCGGACTCGCGGTCGAGCTGGACGAGCCCCGCCAGGTCTCCGTCACCCGCTACCGCGCCGAGGACCTCACCGCCGCCGCGCACCACGACGAACTCACACCGCGGACCGGCTGTGTGGTCCACATCGACGCCGCACACCGGGGCCTCGGTACGGCCTCCTGCGGCCCCGACACCTTCCCCACCTACCTCGTCACACCGGGGGTGCACCGCTGGAGCTGGACCCTGCGGATCGTATGAGTCCCTTGGCGGGGCGACGCTGCCGGGTCTTGCCCCGTGGGGTCCCGTTCGGTCAGGGTGATAGCCGGTGCGGTGGCCGATCTGGGCGCACCGGAACTGATCGCGGGGGTGTCATGGGTTTCCAAGCAGCTCGGTCCGGCGGCCGGACGGTCGCGGCGGACGGGACGCGAGTACGCGACGTGGTCCGTGACGTGGTGGTCGAGGTGGCCCCGGAGGAACTGCCGCTGGTGGCGGGGTTGGCCGGGTTCGACGACGGCACGGCCGTACGGCGGCTGGGCGGCCGGGGCCGGCGGCGCGACACTCTGGGCTTCGGCCTCGGCGAAGTCGCCGCGCTGGTGACTCCGGTGGTGTGGCTGGCGCTGGACCAGGCCGCTCAGCGGATCGTGGGTACCGCGGTGGACAGCGGGGTCAGCAGGGCGGCATCCGCGCTGCGCAAGCTCTTCCGCAGGCCGGCCGAAGCCGTGACGGTTCCGCCGCTGACCCGTGAACAGCTGGCCCAGGTACGGGAGTCGGTACTGAAGACCGCCGCGCAGCGCGGCCTGGAAGAGGAGCGCGCGTCGACGATCGCCGACGCGGTGGTGGCCAGGCTGGCGCTGGCCGGGCAGCCGGAGGATTCCGGGCCGGAGGTGACCGGTTCGGACAGCCCGTCCCATCCGGCCGGTGCGGGCGACGGCGAGGCGTGATGGCCGGCTTACCCGCGGATGCCGCTTCCGAGGCGGGGGAACGGCCCGCCTCGGCCCCGCTCGACGAGCGGGTCCTCGCGGCGGGTACGACACTGCGTTTCGTACTGCTCCTGCTGCTGTTGGCGGCAGCCGGTGCGAGCATGGTCCCCGGGACCGTCTGGCATCTGCTCGCGTCGTCGGAAACGGCCGACAAGGAGGCGGCTTGCTGGCTGGCGGCAGGTATCGATCCTGGTGTGTCCATGAACGCGAGCTACGTCCAGTACACCCGGAACGCGTCCGCGCTGGAGGAGTGCACGGCGCAGTACAGCCAGGACTTCACCGGGGTGTCGCTCGGCGTGGGAGCGGTGGCGATCGCTACGGCCGTCGCGGTGTACTGGCTTCTGCCGGTGTGGAGGACACGGCGCTCCAAAATCTTTCCTCTGGACGCGATGGACGTGCACGGCGGGCTGCGACCGCTGCTCGACGAACTGGTGGGCATCGCCGGACTCACCCGCCCGCCCCGTTTCGTCGTCGACCCGGCCGCGCACACGGCCGGCGCCGTCGCGTTCGGCCGCTGGCGCAGGCCCACGGTCTGCCTGGACGTCGGCCTGGTCGTCACGAGCGACACGCATCGCGACCGGTTCCGCGCCGTGGTGCTGCACGAGCTCGCGCACCTGCGCAACAGGGACATCGGTGTCACCTACTTCACCATCGCCCTGGGGCGGGTGTTCCTCGTACTGGTCCTGCTTCCCTGGGCGGCGGCGGGCCTGGACATCCTCTTCTTCACCGGCACCCCGGACGACCGGGGCCAGTTCGCCCCGTTCAACACGCACGACCGGGTCCTCGGCGGCCTGATCGTAGTGGCGGTCTACCTCACGCGCGCGGGGATCCTGCGCAACCGTGAGATCTACGCCGACCTGATGGCGACGCGCTGGGGCGCGAGCCGGGAGCCCTGGGAGGTCCCCGCCCCGCATCGCTCCGGGGTGTGGCCGAGACTGTTCACCAGGTTCGTCGAGCTCTGGCACACGCACCCGTCATGGGCACTGCGCCAAAGGTCGCTGACCGACCCGAAGGCGCTGTTCGCGCTGGAGGCACTGCCCCTGTTTCTCACCGGCCTCGCGGCCGACATCCTCGTCTGGCACCTCGAGCGTCTGCCGTACAGCGTCCTTCCGGCCAAAGCGGTGCTCGTCGCGGGACTGGTCGTGGGCATCGGCGGCGTCGCACTGTGGCGTGCCGTGCTGTACGCCCTCCTCACCGGACGGCCGACCCCGTCGGGATGGCCCGTCGGCCTGTGGCTCGGCTCCGGCATCGTGATGGGCGAGTTGACCGGTCCCCGAGCTGCGGGGAACCACTGGCTGCCGGCGCATCCGGAGGCACTTCTGGTCCTCGTGGCCGCGCTGGTACTGGTGATGACGTGGACCGCGCAGAACGCCGAGTGGTGGCTCAGGTCCTGGCACGGGCGCTCGCTGCGCCCGGCCATGCTCGTCGGCCTGGCGGCACCCTCGCTCGCGCTCGCCTCCGTGCTGTACTGGTGGTGGTTCTTGGGCGAGGTCCTGACCGACGGGTGGCCGTTCACGACGGCCGGACTCCTGGGCTCGTACGGTATGCCCGGGCTGCCACCCGCGCACATCGGCCCGCTGCTGGAAGTCGTTGCGGTGGTGAGCGTCCTTCCCGGCACCGACGCCTCCGCCAAGAGCCTGTGGTGGGCAGGGGTGCTGCTCTGGATGCTCCCGCTGCTCGCGCTGGCGACCCGCCCGCCGACCCGCCGCCCGAAGTGGCTCACCGGAGCGCTGCCGGAGACGGTCGCGCCGCTCGCCCCGAACCCGTCCGGGCCGGGCCGGCTCCTGGCCGCCGGACTGGCTGGCGGGCTCGTCTGCTGGGCCGGGCTGGCCGTGGCGCTGGCCCACATGCACACGCCGGATCCGGCGGCCGTGCGCATGACGGGCCCGTTCCAGCTCGTGCACCTGATGTGGCCCGTCCTCGTGATCTGCGGTGCGATGGCTCTGACGGCCGCCGTCGTCGCTGCGGTGACGGACTCGGCATGGCTGCTGGCCGGGATGGTCACGGCGGGTATCACCGCACTGTTGGGTGCGGGCGGCACCTACCTCCTGATGAGGACGGACGGCTGCCTCGGGCCGCTCAACACCATGACCAACATGTGCAGATGGTGGCCGAACGTGGTGGCATGGCCCCTGGTGAGGATCGAACTGGCCTACGCACTGGCCCTGGGAACGTGGGTAGCGGGTCTGGCCGCCTTCGCAGGCCGTGGCGCCGGGTTGCTCGTGCGACGGCCCGGACGAACCGCGCAGCACCCGACAGCGCGGTCCACCGCAGAACGGCCGCTTCACCAGGTGTGGCAGCGCGGTGCCCGCGTGGCGGCCGTCGCGGTCGTCGCGGCCGGGGTCGCCACCTCGGTACTCACCGTCCAGGCAGTCGGCCCAGCCGCTCGGTCCTCCCGGCCGCCGGAACTGATGCTGGATCAGTCCACGTCGGCTCCCTCGGCGTCGATGGTGCGGCTCCAGGGCAAGGCGTGGGCAGCGGTCGGGGGCCTGGACCACATCAACGCGCTCTCCGCGGCGGAGCGTGCCTACACCACCGCGTTCGAGGCTGTGGTGAACTCCACCTCCGACGCGGAGTTCACCACGGCGATGGGCAAGTTGGACAGCACCTGCGGTGGGCTGGCCCGGGCGACGAAGCGAGCCGACGCGTACTTCACCGTGCCCGACCCGACCGGACAACAGATGTGGTCACGCGTGTTGACCCGCTACCAGCAGTTCGCCACCGCGTGCCGGAACCTCACCTCACAGCCGAGCTCCGCGACCGCCCAGGCCGCTACGGCCGCGCACCAGGACGCCGTCGACTCGGCGGACGCGATGATCTATTGGCTCGCCGAAACGGGTGCGATCCGACGCAAACCTACGTGAAGGCCCCGTGAACGTTCTGCGATCGACCGCCGAGTTGCACGGCAGACGAGTGGCAGCCCTGTGATGACCGCCGCTACTGTCACGCCATGGGGAACGCCAAAGTGAATATCGCTCGGGGGCCTTGGCGACGATTAAGGGGAGTCGCCGGACCAGTCGCCGTCGTCATGCTGGGCGGAGCGCTCGCGCTGACCGCATGCGGCAGCCACAAAAGCGACAGCGCCAAGGACAAGAAGCCGGCCGAGCACCACACCGTCGTGCTGGAGGCCACCTCCGATTACGGCAGACCGATAGCGATCAACTACTTCGGTATGGCTTCCGGGCCGGAAGGCATGACCACGATCGGCGAGAAGGGCAAGGGGCATCTGTCGGCGGCGTCGCCGTGGAAGGTCACTCTCACCGTGCATGGCAAGGACCCGTGGATTCAGTTGTCGGCCAACGGGACCGGCTGCATCGGACGGGCGACCGGGGGTGACTCCTGTGAGACCGGGGCCATTCCCGACCGCGCGGACATCGCGGGGAAAGGCACCACCACCTGCCGCATCACCATCGACGGCAAGGTCGTGGTGGAGAAGTCGTACACGTATCCCACGATCATTCCCGTCACCTGCCTCACCCCGCGCAGCGGGACATCGGAGTGAGGGAAAATGACTGATGACACCGCTCGGTCCGTCCCGCCGGAGAACCCGCCACCTCCTGCCGCAGGCGAGGAGAACGACGGCCCGGGGAACACTGGCAAGCAGCCACCCGTACGGCAGCGCTCGCGCCGGCGTGCGGCGCTCATCGCGCTGGTCGCCCTCCTCATCGTCGCCGCCGCCGTGCTCGTGTGGATCATCAAACCCGGCGATACCAGCCCGGAAGACTCCAAGTCATCCATACGTGACGAACTGACCCGCTCCGCGGCCCTGCTCCGCGGTGCACCGGCCCTCCACTACACGGGCACCATCAAGGTCAAGGAGCAGGGCAACGCCCGACTGGACCTGGTCGTGGACAACCCCGGCGACGCACTCGGCACGTTGGCCATGGCGGACGGTCCCGCACTCGACTACGTGGCCGTCGACGGCAAGTCGTTCCTGCGGGGAAAGACAGAGGCCTGGCAGTCGATCGGCATGGACAAGAAGTCCAAGGTGCTCGCGGAACACCCGCGACTGGTGGCACCGGGTGTGTTCTTCGGCAAAGACCTCGCCACAGCTCTGGCGCCTCCGGCGCTGGCGAAAACCCTGCTGCTCGAACACACCCCCGACGAGAAGATCACCGTCGGAGATCCCGTCACCGTGGGCGATCACACCTGCACCCCCCTCCACGCCGACGGCATGACCATATGCCTGGGCAAGAGGTCGCAGGGTGGTGCACGGTTCGTCGACCGCGTCAGCTTTCCCGGCGGAACGCTCGTGATCGACATCAAGGCGATGTCACGGAAAGCGATCAACGAGTTCTCCGGTGACTTCCAGTCGAAGTTGACCATGACGCGCGAAGCGGTCAACGACCAGATCGACGTGACCACCCAGATCCTGCGCGACTACAAGGGCGACTGTGCCCCGACAGCCTGTACCTTCACCGCTCGGGTGACCGTCACGTACCTCGGCTCCTCCACGGCTCCCGAAGCGTCCAAGGCCGTCCAGGTGAACTACGCGTGGGTCATCGACCGGGACGGAACGCCGGTGACTGTCGGCCCGGACTGCTCGGGCACCGTACTGATCAAGCCGGGCCAGTCGACCAACATGGCGTGCACCGCCACGGGTCCCTCGGTTCCCGCCAATGGGCCGAACAGTGGCGCCTACCACGGTGAGATCCACACATCCGACGTCGCCCTCACCCAAGCGGAGTACAAGCGCCTGGTGCGCCTGGCGGCAGACCACAGCAAAAAGGTCACGGCCCTCCCCGACCTGCCACCGCCCCGCTGACCGTGCCCGCCGCGGCGCCGATGTTGAGGGGGTCTGTCAATCGAACGGTGCAACAAGGGAGGCTGACGGTTGCTGACGGGCTGCGGAAAGCCGGCCGTCGAAGGTGATGCCGAAGGCGTTCAGGGCGGTCTTCCAGCAGCTGGCCCAGCGAAGGGACAGCGGGCGGACGGCGGACGACGGACGGCGGATCATGGTCATCAGGTCACTGTCCGTACCGCGGGCTCCTCTGGGCTGGCGTGACCGCCGCCCGCAGGTGACGAGGTCATCTCCGGGGACCGTGCCAGTCAAGGATGAGCACGGTGGCGTCGTCCTTGAGGTTGCCCTGGCAGGCGTCCGATACCGCGGTCGTCAGGGTGCGGACGGCCTCCCTGGGATGCGAGGCGCGGGTGTCGCGCACCAGAGAGGCCAGGTCGGCGGCTGCGGCACCGCGTTCCTGCATGCCGTCAGTGAGCAGGATCAGGCGGTCGCCGGGGCACAACCGGAGTTCCTGGAGTCGGTAGGAAGTGGGCGCGGCCACGCCGAACGGCAGGTTGACGGCGAGTTTGACCTCCTCGACATCGGCAGCGCCCTTGCGTAGGCGCAAAGGCCAGGGATGCCCCGCGTTGACCAGTTCGCAGGCGCCCGTTTCGAGGCGGATACACAGCAGTTGGCCCGTGGCCAACCCGCGATTGTGGGTCAGCAGGGCCTCGTGGGCACGATGGGCCTGCTGGAGCGCGTCGCAGCCACTGCGGCGGGCGCCGCGCAGGGCGCCCATGAGCAACGTGGCCAGCAGGGCGGAGTCCGTGTCGTGGCCCATGGCATCGGTGATGGACAGGTGGAGGGTGTCGCGATCGAGGGTGTAGTCGTAGGTGTCGCCGCCGATGTCGTCGGCCGGGACCAGTCCGGCGGCGAGGGTGAACTGCGGGGCCTCGCAGCAAGACGCCGAGGGAAGCAGCTGGTGCTGGATCTCGGCGGCGAGGCTGGTCCGGGTGGTGCGCCGGCCCGTCTGGTACAGATCGGTGAAGCGACGGTCCGTGACGATGACGTAAGCCAGAGCGTGGGCCGCGTCGCCGACCTGTGCGAGCACGTTGCCGTCGGCGTACGGCAGCGTCACCTCCAGCACACCGATGCAGTCGCCGCGATTGGTCACCGGCGAGATCACGCGCTGCCGGCCCTGGCCGTCCGGCTCCACATGCTGGCGTTGGCTGCGCAGGACCGTGTCGTACACGCTCCCTTGCAAGTCGATCCGCGTAGCACGGTCCGGCGCGCCGCCCTCGGCGGACGCGGTCAGGCGCAGCAGCCGCTGCCCCAGGAGATCGGCGAACAGGAACGACACACGCTCGGCCCCGAAGCGCTTGCGCAAGTCGTCCGCGATCACGCCGACGGACTCCCCGGGTGGCGCGGCCTCCGCGGCGGCCAGAAGCTCACCCAGCTCCAGGTCTCCACTACCCACGACAACCTCCCATCCGATGTCGGACTTGTTCCCCCGGTTCCGCCGAGTGCACCCGTGCGTCCATCACACCGTCCCGGCGGCTTCCCACCCGGCCGGGAGAGACCGGGCTCAGGAGGTGCCGTGCGTCTGCCGGTTCGGCATCCGGGCGGGCAACGCCGGTGGGAGGAGAGAAACTGTCACCCGATCGAGGGCAGAGGGGACGTCCGTGGAGTCGGGCGGCGGTTCCGGGGCAGTCGGGGGCATAGGCGCGCGATCAGACACGAGCGCGTGCGTTCGGCAGGGGAAGGCCGTAGGGCCGGGCAGGGCATGAGGGGACGGGTGTCGCGTGGAGTGTTCGGACAGGACTGGACACGGGCCGCAGCCGACGGCCGCCGACGGCGACGTGTCGCCGCCGACCGTGAGGTCGGCAGAGATCTCGGCAACTGACCTTCTTCTGCACTGCCGCCTACCGGCGTGACATGCTCGGCCGCAAGGACCCGTGAGCGCTGGGGCGGCCCGCGAACGCAGTGCGGGCGGAGATCCGGGACGCCATCGACCCGCGCATCGCAACCGCGCTCAGTACCGGGAATACGACCTGGGACGAGAGGGTGCTGCTCTTCCCGGGGCGTTCCGGTTGCGGCGTGGAGACTTACCACACCTCCCCTCACCTATCCGTTCGACGGCGGCACCCCCCGGTTGTCCGGCGCGACCGGACTCCCCCGGGGGGACCCGGCCGCACCGACCGTCCTCCCGGTCCGGGGGCCCTGACGGGGTGTGGCCCGCCGCGGCGCCGGCAAGGGGCGAGACGGCATTGGTGCCGCTGGTCGGCGACGCCCTCGCCGACCTTCCCTCCGGCGACTGACCCGAACCGCCCGTGCAGGAACTCGTGGTCCCGCTCCTGCGGCAGGGACTCGGCGCGTCGCTGCATCTCTCCCCTCCGGCGCCGCTCCCGGTGTGGCGGGCAGCGCGTGAGCGTCACTGACCACGGACGTCGGTCGGCCGGCAGCGGGGCGACGTAGCTGTAGGCGGCCATGATGCCGGCCTGGGTGAGCGCGATGGCCAGGTAGACCAGCCACAAGCGGGGATGCTTGAGCGCGGCCGTCTCGGCGCGTAGGGAGGTGTCGCCGCGGGTGGTGTCGGCGGGCAGCCGGCAGGCCACCACGCCCGGCGGCCACCACGGCGAGAGCGGCGAGCATCCAGAAGGGGGCCTGCCAGCCGGACAGCTGGCCGGCCGCCGTACCGAGCGGGACACCGACGATGTCGGCGAGGGTGATGCCGCCGACCATCACGCCCATGGCGCGGGTGCTGGCGGCCGGTCCCGCGGCAGCGGTCGCCACCACCGCGCCCACGGCCCAGAAGGTGCCGTTGCCGAGCGCGGCGGCGAACCGGCCGATGAGCGCGAGGGTCAGGTTCGAGCTGAGCGCGCCGACGACGTGACCCGCGGCGAAGACCAGCAGCGCGGCGACCAGGGCCGAACGACGCGGCAGGCGCTGGGTCGCCATGGACATCACGGGCGCGCCGATCATCATGCCCACGGCGAAGGACTACCACGTCGACGTGGCGGGCGGATTCCCGGCCGCGCAGTACGTCCACGACTGCGTGGATGCGGACGGCATCGTGCTGCCCACGAAGCGCCGGGCATACCGCCGCGACGCCCACGGCTGTCCCATCCTGGAGCAGGTCATGGTCTCGATCGACCTCAGCGACGTCTACTTCAGCTGACACCAAGAGAACACTTGCCCGGTGAAGTGACGCGGACCGGCGAGCCACGGGACGTCCTGGCACGGGCTGGCTGGAAGTCAGTGCCCGCGGAAAGGACACCGGCGCACGGCTCGGAGTACGGCCCTGCGCAGCGACTTGGCCACGTGCAGGAAGGGGTGTGGCGGGGGCTGCCAGGGGGGCGGCCTCTCCGGTAGCAGCGGGACCCGCGGCATGAGGTAGCGAGCCCGGTCGACCTCCATCTCGCACAGGACCACCCCGCCCATCTCTCCCAGTCTGATGATCAGGGGGCGCGGCGGGTCTCCTGGGAATTCGGCGCGCAGCACGGTGGTACCCGCCTTCGGTACCGTTCCCCGGCCGACGACCTTCCCGTCGACCAGCACCTCGACCGGGCCGGAGGCACGTGCCGGCTGGACTGTGACGGAGTGGCCGTCCTGGTCGAGGTGGAAGCGGCTGCCCACACCCATGCGTCCAGCGTAGGGCCGTACGAGGGGCACGGCACGGTGCTGACAGAGGAGGCTGCCCTCCCGATGGGCCGGCCCGGCGCCGGCCGGCCTGACGGGCGCCGTACGCGGGTCAGGCTCGCACCGTCACCCGTCCGGCCGTCAGGTCATTCGCCCGGTCCCGTGGCAGTACGCACCGGCCATGGGCCGTGGACAACCGCCTGTTCGGCCGCCACGGCCCACCGACCGGAGGGACCCACCCGCCTTGTTCGAATTGACGCCGGGCTGCCGCGGCCTCGTACTGAACACGACGGGCTCTTGGCGAAAGTTTCCCCGTCAACTTCCATCATCTGCAACCTCTCCCCTCTCAGGGAGCCACCATGACGGTGCAGCAACAGACAGCGACCATCCCGACGGTGCTGGTCTACGAGGACGACCCCGGTTTTCCTCCCCGGGTCAACATGCCCGTACCGCACCCCGTTCCCCAACTCGACACGCAGCCCTTCCCGACGGCCATCGCGGACGCCGCGCCGCAACCGGACGGTGCCGGGCCGGGCACCGAGGCGTTCCGCTACTGGGTGGCGGCCGATGCCCTCAGCCGGGCCGCCCAGACCTGGGGGCCGCTGGTTCCCTCCGGAACCCAGTGGCACCCGACGGTCGGCCGCGCCCTCACCGCGCACCTCAACGCGGGAGTCGACCTCAACGCCTTCTACGACCGCAAGGGCCTGTTCTTCTTCCGCAGCACGGTGGCAGGGGTCACCGTCGCCGCCTGCGAGAGTCCCGAGGTCGTCGCGCACGAGACGGGGCACGCGATCCTCGACGCCCTGCGCCCCCAGCTGTTCAACGCCGCGAGCGCGGAGACAGCCGCCCTGCACGAAGCCTTCGGCGACATCAGCGCACTGCTGACCTCACTCCGACTGGAACCGCTGCGGATCGCGGTACTGGCCGAGACACAGAGCGACCTGGAGCTGTCCTCGCGGGTGTCGAGGATGGCCGAGCAACTGGGCGCCGCGATCCGGCAGGGCCACCCGAACGCGGTCGACCCGGACTGCCTGCGCAACATGGCGAACAACTTCTTCTACCGCGACCCGGTCCATCTGCCGCCCAGCGGGCCCGCGAACACGCTGTCCAGCGAGCCGCACTCGTTCTCCCGAGTGTTCAGCGGCGCGTTCCTGAAGATCGTCGCCGGGACCTTCCGCCAGCAGGACCTGCAGGACCAGGCCGGCCTGGCCAGGGCGGCCGAGATCGCGGGACAGCTGCTGGTGGACGCCGTCGTGGCCGCGCCCGTGGTGTCCGCGTACTACGCGCAGGTCGCGGGTCACATGATCGCGGCGGACCAGCGCCGCAACGGCGGCAAATACGGCCCGACCCTGCGTTCGGCGTTCGTCCGCCACGGCATCCTCTCCCTGGAGGCCGCCACGGCCATCACCGAGCCGGAGGTGGCTCGCCGAGGCGCCGGCATGGCGGAGGCGACGCCGGGCGGCAGTGAGGAGGAGGGTCTGACGGCCGTCACGGTCCACGGGGCGATGTACGGCATCACCCAGCCCCTCACCCTGTCCGCCCCCGCGCAGGAACGACGCTTCGGCATCGCCAGCTCCGACCCCGCGGGCGGCTCGGTGCGGCCCGCCGACCCCGAGCAGGTCGCCACCTCGTACCTAGAGGACCTCTTCCGGCGAGGCCGCGTCGACGTGCCCGAGGAGCACCGGACCGCGGCGGCGATCGTCGACGACAGCCCCTCCCGGCTGAAGACCCACGAGATCACCCGGAGCACGACCGGTGAGGGTCTGGCCCTGGTCCGGCGGTGCTTCGACTGAGTGCTCGGCCGGGTCAACGGAAGCGCAGACGGCGGACGGTGAGCCGTCCGTCGTCCTCGCTCGTGACGATGTGCGTGGTACGCGGCGTCGGCTTCTCGCCCTCGTACACCGCCTCGCCCCGCTCCAGCAGATCACTGATGAACTTCTCGGACGCCCGGCGCTCGGCGTCGTCCATCGGTCCGCCGTCCACCAGTTCTTGCAGGTCCACCGGGAAACCGGCGCGTTCGAGCGCTTCGGTGCCCCGCGTGGTCACCATCGCGAGCACGAGCCGTTCCGAGACGTTCCGCACGACAACGGCCTCCGTGTCGTTCACGGCTGTGATCAGCTCGGGCAGGTCCCGGCCGTCCGGCAGCTCGATCCACGCCCGGTGCACCGGCCGGTTCTCCGTCGCGGCGCGCGCGAACACCGGATCGGCCGCCGTGCGCATCCCCGCCTCGCGGGCGAACGCGCGCTCCCGGGCGTCATCGCCCACGAAGACACAGTCGCCGCCCGTGGCTTCCCCCGCGCCGGCGACCGCCCGGTCGAAGATCCCGCGCCCGTCCTTCGCCCCCCAGTGCACCAGTGTCTCGTCCGTGAACCGGCCGGGGAACGCCTCGTGCAGGGCGGCCGCGGCACGTCGCGCGGCACCGGCGCCCGGTCCGGGGTCGGAGATGATGCCGGTGCGTACGTCGCGGAGGGCGTCGAGCACGGCCATCACGCGCGGCCGGGGGCGCAGTGTCAGAGAGCCGTCGGGTTCCACACGGGCATCCGCCAGAGTCGCCCCGACGTCGAAGAAGATCACAGGCATGTGGAGTGCCTCCCCGCGACGGACGCTTCCGAGTCGGGCCCACCCGGGTGAGACGTCCTGGGTAGCGTCTCGGCCATCCGTGTGGAGCCAGATGAGTGTGTTGGCCAGGGTGATGCCGGCGCCGCCCTCGCCGGCCCCAGTTCAGTCACCTGGACGAGGCCGATGCGCGGTTCGCAGCCGCACGGTGCGCCATGACTTGGGCGGCACGCTGTATGCCCTTGACGGCCCGCTGTGGGTGAACCATCCCTCGCGCATCGCCGCCGACCGCAAGGTGGCCCAACTCGCCGTGGCCGCACGTCTCGAACTCCGCGTGCCTCCTGCGCTGGTGACCAACGACCTGGTTGAGGCAAGGAGTTCATCACCGCCCACCGAGAGGTGATCTTCAAGACGCTCCGCTGAACGCCGTACGAACGGGACGGGGCCAGTCTGGAGGAAGGGAATCAGCGCGCCGGTGAGGACCGCTGTCGTGACGACTTCCAGCCAGCCCAAGGGGCGGATTCCGGCGTTGGTAGGCCTCGGCTTCCGCGAGGAACGCATCGGCATCAGCCACCTTCACCGTGGCCAGCAGGGTGGCAGCCCGCTTGTGTGCAACCGCGGGCTGCCTGCCCGCAAAGTCGATCGGTCGAAGCTCCCCCAGGGGTCGCCTCTCGGTGGAACCGGTTGGGTCGTCACCGTAGTAAGCCCGGCACCAGTGTGGGAGTGGGTTGGGTCCACCTGGCGAGTGTCACTGAGTGGGAGGCAGGGGGAGCCGGGTCGAGACGTGGTCCCGGTAGTCCCTTGGCGGTATGCCGTAGGCGTTGCGGAACGCACGGCTGAAGTCGGCGGCTCGGGGGAATCCCCAGCGAGAGGCGATCACGTGGATGGGGGTGTTGCGCAGTGCGGGATCGGCCATGTCGCGGCGGGCGTTCGCCAGACGTTGCTGACGGATCCAGGATGCGACGGTGATGCCCTCTCCCTGGAAGACACGGTGCAGGTAGCTGACGGAGATGTGGTGGGCGGCGGCGATGGCCGGCGGGGTCAGTCGGGGATCTTGCAGATGCCGGCGGATGAACGCCTGGATCTGCAGGACCAGAGCGCGCCGGGTGCTGTTGGGCTCGCTGCTGCCGTCCGCGTCGAGGTGATGGGCGAACAGTGCGGTCAGCAGTTCGAGGAGTGCGGCCTCCAACCGGGGACCGTCGGACGTGCGGTAGGAGTCGGTGTCGTGCGTCAGTTGCAGGAGGAATCCCGACAGCAGCGCCCCGACTCCTTCCCGGCCTGCTAATCGTCGGGTGAGGAGCTGGTCCATCCAAGGAGGGGGCAACGGAATTCCGGCCTTGGGCACGTCGGCCCCGATCAGGTGCACCGATGGGCCGCCGAGGAGCCGAAGGTGAACGGGCCGGGACGAGTCCAGGACGTGCAAGTCGAAGGGGCCGTGGACGACTTCCCGGTCGGCCTGGGCGACTTCGCTTTCGCCTCTGAGCGGCAGGATCAGCGTGTAGACCCCAGGATCGGACCGCCGGACGAGTTCCGATGTACGCCGGATGGTCGCCGGGTCCACGACTGTGGACCACACGCGTGAGCCACCGAGCCTGAGCAAGCGTGTCTCCGCCCGGAAACCGTCCCCGTGGTCACTGCGGGAATCGAGGGGGGAGACGACCCTGCCCAGCCGTTCCCGCCAGGCATCGAAGCGATCGGTCGAGGGAACGTCGTCGCTCCGGAACACCTTCTCGATCATCAGGAACCCCGTTTGTACGCGGCCGAGCAGGGACGAGGGACGCTGGTCAGACGTTTCTCGTCACGGGCTCATTTGGCAGGAATCGCAGGTCAAGCCCTGAGGGGGAGGCTAAATTCACCCGAACAACCGTGTCAACGGCCACTGGCCCGCGGGCGCCGAATACGGCCAGCCGCGGGGCTGCCGCCGCCCGGCGGCCGACACCGAGGTGGGCACCGCCATCGACCAGCGGCTGCGCTCATTGGCGGCGGATCCAGGCCGCGACCGTATGGCACGCCGACCGGCCTACCCGCGACCAGCGCTGACTCTTCGACTCGAGTAGACGCATCTGCAAGCCAACTGAAGACTCAGCGCTAACGACACCCCCGCGATTCGTCCGGCAGCCTGTTGGTGACTCCGATACGGACTCTCGGCCACTCCGACCATGGCGCCGAGTCGCACCGTAAAGAATCCGATCGGCAGGAGGAAGAATTGCAGGAGGAAGAATTGATGGGGTGGCGATTTTCGGGAGCAGCCACATCAGTGCCGCGACAACAACCTGCGTGAGAATGCCTGCATTCGCGTCCGAATCCAACTCAAGGACGACTACGGCCGTACCGTTCCCGGTAGCTATGACGACGCGGGGTGGCGGAACTACAACGACGCCAAGGCCAGCTGCTGAGAGCGACCTGGTTGGCGCTTTCGGCACACGGCCGGGACGCCGAGTCCTTCACGGCGCCACCCCAAGAAAGGATGACCATGACACGCGCGAAGAAGCTCCTGTACTCCATCGGTATCGCCATCGCCATCGCAGGCGGCGGTGCCGCATCATCTGCGGCAGAAGAAGGCCACACTCCCATCGCGGCTCAGCTGGACGAGAGCCACATGCCGGCCGTGACACCGTGGGATGCGGCCCCACAGCCCCTCCCTGCCGATGCTGTCTGCCGTTCCAGGATCCGAACCGCCATCGCTCTCAATGAGAAAGCCCTGGCGGCCGACGGTCAGCGGCCTGACACAGACGCGGCCGCAAGGTACAACCGAAGGACGCAGACCGAAATCAGTTCAGCGCAAACAGACTGTCGTGGCGGGAGCCACGCCCGGGAGATCAAGCGAGAGTTGGACTCGGCGAAAGATTCAGCGAAGGCAGCGGAACGCCACAACAAAGCCGGGAACGACGTGCCTGCTAGGCACGCAGAGCACGATGTGAAGGCTCACCTCAGCAGGGCCAAAGGCATGGCGTGATCGCGACGCGGCGGGCGGGTCCGCTTCCCCCATGGTGGAGCGGCGCTGCCCGCCCGTCAGAAAGCGGGTGATCGGGGCTGCGTGGTCGAGTTGTTGCCGGAGTTGGTGGTTTTCCATGAGCGCTTGGTGCAGCGCTCAGACGAGGGTTTCGTTGTCCTCTCGGAGTCGGCCGGAGTTCCACGGCGTCCGCCTCGCCGGAGTTCATCACGTCCGTCCCCTGGACGGCAGGACGGCAGGGCTGCTCACGGTGAGCGGGGAAATCGCGGATCGCGAGACGATCCCGGCTGGGTCCAACCCCCGTGCCGGGCACGGCAGTTGATGCTTGGGCCGGTGGTGGCCGAGACCGGCGACCTGAAGAGGGCCACGCACACCGTCGGCCTGCAGCGGCCGGATCGACACCTCCGGGGTCGCCGTCTACCTCCCTACGCATCCCGACCGGGGTACGCCGCCGTCCCCGATCCAGCTCCACGAGGGCTTCCGCCAGGGCGCGAGCGCGGTACGACCGGGTGGGTCCGCACGGTGACCGTCCTTGCCGGGTTCGCTGTCGGGCATGCCGCCCAGGCCCGCACCCGCTCGGCGTCCAAGCCCCTGCCGGGCAACTCGCCGCGCTCTCGTCCAGCCGCTTCAGACGCAGATCCAGACCCCCGGACCGCGCCGTCCCGTACCTCCTCGGTCTTGCCGCCTGCCCCCGCCGGTAAGCCGCGTGATCAGGCCGAAGCGACGGAGCGCGATCAGTCGAACAGCCGGGAGCCGAGCGGGCGCTGCCGGTCGAAGCCGGGGAGGATCAGGAAGGTCGCGCCGGCGGTTGTGGTGGTGAAGGGCAGCAGTGCGTCGGAGACGTCCATGTGGGTGAGAGTGGCGGTGAAGGTCCGCAGGTCGTTCTGGAAGCTGATGAAGAGCAGGCCGGGGGCGGGATCGTCGGTGCTGTAGGAACGGCGGAGCATGAGGCCGGCGCCGACCACCGTGGGGTTCGCCCTGCGCACGTGGGCGTCCACGGGAACGAGATAGCGTCCGTCCGGTGTCTTGGCTCCGAGTTCCGGGTTCGAGGCGACGGTGCCACCGGAGAGGGGGACGCCACTGGCCCGGCGCCGCCCGAAGACCGCTTCCTGCTCGGCTACGGACAGGGCGGCGAACCGCGGCAGGTCGAGCTCCATGCGCCGCAGTACGGCAAGGGTGCCGCCGGCGACCGCGGGGGGGCCGGCCAGCCATAGGTCGCGTTCTTGTTCTGCGGTCGTGTGCGGGCCCACGATGCCGTCGATGAAACCGAGCGGGTTGCGTGGAGCGGTGAGACCCTTGCCGACGGGCACGTTCGTACCGCGGCGGCCGGACTGCCGCCAGCGTTCGTGGACGCGGTCACCGGCGTGGTCCAGGAGCGCGGCGGCGACGACCGGCAGGAGCAGCGCGTCGCTGGCGCAGATCTGTATCAGCAGGTCACCGCCGCGCGCCCGCGGGGCGATCCGCTCGCGGGAGAACCGCGGGAGGTCGACCGCGCCGGGCAGCGAGGCACCGGCCCTGCGTACCAGCCGGGGGCCCACGCCGACGGTCACGGTGAGGTCGCCCGGCGGCAGGCCCAGCAGCCGCGGGTCGGTACCCGCTGTGAGTGTGCGGATGGCCTGGCCGAGTTCGGCCAGTAACGGGCCGGGAGCCGCGGTGGCGTCGAGGTCGGCCACCACGGCGAGCAGGTGGGGCTGGGCCGGCTGGGGATGTGTGATGCCCGCCTGGTGTCGGCCCGTCGCCATGACCGGCTTCGGCGTGGGCGCGGCGGGTGGGCCGTGCCTGCCTGGCCGGGCGGAGTCCGCTGTGCACCCGGCGGTCAGACCGGCGGCCACCATGGCGCCGGTGGCATCGAGGAACCTTCGGCGCGACGGGTGGTGATCGGCTCGGTGCATGGTGTGCAGAGTGCCACACCCGAATGGTGGCCGCCGGTCAACCTGGCGATTCTGGCGCGTGATTGGGCGTCATGCCAGACTGGGAACCATGCCTCGATTAGCTCTTCGTGTGTGGGCGGCCGTACTCCTGGGCGCGCTGACACTTGTGGTCGGCTGCGGCGGCGACGGCGGATCGGGGAAGGGCCGGCGACCGGCCGGTGCGCATGTGACGATCCGAGTACCTGCCGATGCCCCGACGATCTCGGCCGCGGTGTCCTTGGCTCGGCCCGGTGACCTGGTACTGGTCGCGCCGGGCGTGTACCACGAGTCGGTGAGGATCGACACGGCTCGCATCACTCTTCGCGGCGCGTCCCGGGACAAGGTGGTCATCGACGGGCGGTTGCGGCAGCCGAACGGTGTCGTCGTCGCGGCGCCCGGGGTGGCCGTGGAGAACCTGACCGTGAGGAACAACACGCAGAACGGGGTGCTGGTCACCGGTTCGGCGAAGGCGGCCGCCGGCCTGCCGGGGGGAAGCGGCGGCTACGACACCGGCGACGAGCCCGTCACCTTCCTGAAGTCCTTCCTGGTCTCCCACGTGACCGCGACCCGCAACGGCCTGTACGGCATCTACGCGTTCTCCGCCCAGAACGGTGTGATCGAGCACTCGTACGCGTCGGGTGGCGCCGACTCGGGGATCTATGTCGGCCAGTGCAAGCCCTGCAACATCGTGGTGCGGGACAACGTCGCCGAACTCAACGCGGTCGGTTACGAAGGCACCAACGCCAGCGGTGACATGTACGTGGTCGGCAACCGCCTGGTCGGCAACCGGGTCGGACTCACGACCAACTCCGACCACCAGGAGAAACTGCTCCCGCAGAAGGGCTCCGTCATCGCGGGCAATCTGATCGCCGCCAACCAGCAGACGGCCACCCCGGAGCAGGCCGACGGTGGGTGGGGCACCGGCGTCGGCATCGACGGCGGCAGCGACAACCGGTTCATCCGCAACCGTATCGCCGACAACAGCAACGCCGGGCTGATGATCACCGCGACCGCCGACCTGCCCCCGGTCGGCAACCAGATCACGGACAACACGTTCACCGGCAACGGCGTCGACGTCGGCTGGACGTTCCCCACCGCCACACAGGGACGGGGCAACTGCCTGCGCGGCAACGACCTGCGAACCACGGTGCCCGCCCGGCTCGCGAAAACCGCGTCCTGTCCGCTTCCGGCCAGGTCACCCTCGCCGGCCGGCAGGTGGACGATGCCGACGGCACCCGGCGGCATCCCGTTCACCGAGGTCGCGGCGCCTGGTCCACAGCCGCAGTTCCCCCATGCCCTCACTACGGGCGCCACCGCGGTCCCGCCCGTTCCGGCCCTACCGGACACGGCAGGCATCCCGCTGCCGCCGGCTTCCCTGCTCGCCGCGAACGCGCGGGTGCAGACGTCCTGAACAGCGGTTACCGCTTCGGGGTGACTCCGGGGACCGGCTTGACCGGAACGTACTTCTGGGTGTCGAAGTCGATGACCACCGGCTGCGACTCGGAGTCCACGCTGACACGGACCCGGTACATGGTGCCGTCCGAGCCGACCCAGTAGCGCACGTTGCCCGCCGTACGAGAGCGGTCACGGGAGGACGGCCCGGCCATGACGTCCACCTGATGTCCCTTCACCTCGTCTCGGCCCCACCAGGCGGCGCCGTTCTGCGGCAGCAGTGCGGCGTTGTCCGGCCGGTCGCTGCCGAGACTGAGCGCGATGGTCAGCGCCGTGTCCAGCGAGTTGCCGGACGACTGCAGCGGGCGGCTGTACCAGCCCGAGCGAGGCGGCGACGCGGGTATGTGCGCCGGGGCCTTCACCATGGGATGGACGAACACCGAGGTGGCCGTCCACTCGATCAGCCCGTCGCTGGACGTGCCGCGCCCGGTGCCGTGTACGACGCCGTAACCGAGCTTGCGTCGGTAGTCGACGGACCCGGTGAGGACAAGCCCGCCGGCGGTGCCCGGCACAGTGATCGTCACCGCGCGGCCGTGCATCTGGTAGTTGCGGAACCGCGTGATCGCCAGCCGGTTCGTCTCGTCCGACGTCAGTGCGCGGGGACCGCTGGGGCCGGAGCCGCCGCGGACGATCAGGAACGCGGCCACCACGACGGCCGCTGCGCCGATGACGGCCGCCGCCCAGCGTGGCCGCAGCCATCGTCGCCGGTCAGCGGCACGGCCTGGTAGAGCTGGCTGGATTCTGACGTTCCGCACGCGGCTCGACGCTGACACTCTTCTGATCCACCCTCTCGATCACCGCACCGCTCGGCCGCCGTGCGGTCGCGACGGCACTCGGCAGCCCAGTGACAGACGACGACAAGGCCGGCCCTGGTGGACCGGCCGAGACGTGATCTGCCCGACCGGCCGTCCGGACCGCGGGCGGGCAGATCATTGTTTCTTCCGTTCGTTCAGTGTTTCCGGGCGCGACGCTTTCGGCTCACGAAGGCGATGACCAGGCCCGCACCCACCAGCAGACCGACGAGGGTGATCATCTCCGGCAGCCGGGACATACCGGTGTGCGCCAGCGAACCCGAACTCCCGCCTGCCGGGGCCGGGTTGCCAGGCGCCGCGGGCGACGGTGCCGTAGAGACCGGTGGCGAGGCCGGGGTCGGCGTCGGTGTAGGCGTGGGACTCGGCGTAGGCGTCGGACTCGGCGTTGCCTTCGGGATGTACACGCCGGCGTCGATCGTGTGGTCGACTCCGCCCGGCTTGTCCGGCGCCGTGACGGGCGCGTAGCCGTTGCACAACCGCCCGGTGGTCGGCGGGGTCACATTGGAGTCGTGCGCACGGTCGGCACCGGCTCGCGGAAGCGTGAACCTCAGCTCGCTCGCCGGGGGCTGCTCGGGCACCTGGCTGGTGTCCGCGGTGCACACGTCGAACTGCACCGTGTACTTCGCGCCCGGCGTGAGCTCGTACGCGGCGCCGACACCACCGAAGTAGTACTCGCCAGCGGCATTGGTCCTGGTCGTGGCGACCTGTTTGCCGTCCGCGTCCAGCAGGTTGATCGTCGCCCCCGGCAGCAGCACGTGCCCCGGGTCCTGGATCCCGTTGTGGTCGCCGTCGAACCACACGACGTTGCCGATCTGGATCGGCGCGTTCGCCGCCGCGTACGCGATGTCGCCGAGCCCGCCGGCCTTGCCGAACCCGCCTTGTTCCCGGCTGACGAACTGGAACCCGTTGGCCGTCGGGTTGTTGCCCGGGCCCTGACCGGTCGTGATGTCGTGGTACCCGGTCCCTGAGGTCGCGACGTTGACGACCGGGTCGAACTCCGTGCTGACGACCCACTGCTGCTGCGGGATATAGGCCACCGATCCCAGCGCGGTCTCCTGGTGCGCGTTGGCGTAGAAGTCGCCCGGGAAGTATTCGACGACATCGGCGCCCTGGCCGCCATTGTTGGCGGGGGTGGCGTGGTTGGGGCAGCTCCCGGTGCCTTCCCACTGGTATTCACCGGTGGGAGTGGCGCAGACCATGGTGATGTCACCACCGGACATGCCGTTTTCCGCCGTGTCGTTCCCCGGGCGGGGGTCCAGCCCTCCCCAACTGAGCACGTCCATGAACCGGTCGCGGAAACCCAGGATCATCGAGCCGTCGCGGCCGAAGGCGAGGGAGGACAGCTCCGGCTGCGGATCGATGAAGACGTTGCCCGCCTTCCGGTCGTCCCACGTGTCCAGGCTGGTGTTCCACGGGTTCCAGTGGGTGGCCTTGTCTCCGGAACCGAAGACGCTGCCGCGTTCGTCCGTGAGCGGGTGGCTCAGCACCGTGGTGAACCGCTTGCCGTCGTAGGTGGAGACGAAGGCTTTCAGGTCCGCGCGCCGCTGCGTGCTCTCCGCGCTGCACACGCCGCCGACGTACAGCGTGTTGTCGTGGACCTGGAGACCGAACGGCCGCCAGTCGTCGGGGCTCGCGCACCCCGGGTCCGGGATCGGGACCGTCGACTTGGGCGCCGTGGCGGTGGCCCCTGTCGCGTCGAAGCTCACCAGGGTGCGGGTCCGCAGGTTCACCGCGTACAGCGTGGAGCCGTCCTCCGACAGGGCCAGGCCACCGATGCTCTCCTTGCCCGGCGCGTCGGTGAACCCGGGGTCCTTGATCATGTTGGCGGTGTCATGCCGCGTCACCGCGGCGTCGGGCACCCGCGCGAACAGCTTCGGCGCACCCGAGCCGTTGACCGGCACCGTGTAGATCGCGCCCCCGCCCTGCGGCCCGTACGGGGCGTACCGGCGGGCGAACGCGCTCTGGAACAGCCGGCTCCGGTACGTGTCGTACGCCAATCCGAACGTCGTGCCCACCTGGTCCTGCGTGGCGAGCGTGGTCGGGCACGCCACATCGGTGGGACACGTGCCCCGGGTCTTCGTCCCGAACGCCACCAACGCCCGCTTGTCGGTCCCGTTGGCACCGTTGTGGACCGGCACGAAGTACCGCGAGTCCGGCAGCGCGTAGTCGGCCGGATCCCACACCCCCGTCACCACCGAGGCGTTCTTCCCGCCGGACACGTCCACGAACGACGTGAAGCTGTCGAAGTGGTTCTCCTTCGTCGACGCGGGCGCCGCCCGCAGATAGCCGCTGTACGGCGCCGGGACGCTGACATCGACGCGGTAATGGCCGCCGCTCAGCACCGTCGACCGCGACACCACGACCTTTCCGGTGGCATCCGTGACGCCGGTGACATGATGTCCCGCGGGGTCGGAGATCTCCACCTTCATGCCGCGCTGCGGCACGTCCATCGTCGCGTTGATCACGCCGGTGCCGAAGAAGTCGCGCAGCACCTGGACCGTCAGCGTGCCGTCGGCGGCCGAAGCTGCGGCCGGTCCAGCCGTCGCTCCCACGGCGCCGCCGGCCAGTAAGAGGACGGACAACACCATGCGCGCCAACGGCCCTGGGTACCTCCAGGCCGACCGGCGCGCTTCTCTGCTGACTCGGTTCATGGCATCACACTCCACACTCCTCGTGTCATGAATACGAAGCCCCCCGCTTCTCGCTGCACGTCCACTTCGTGACCCCAGACGCGGAGGCCAGGTCGACACCACAAATGGAAAAAGGGCCCACTGCTGTTGCGCGGACCGCTTCGTGATGATTGTTCGAAGATATTGTGGGCACACCATAAGCGCCGCAGGCCGGCAAAAGCGAACGCGAGTTCAGGGCTTCGGGCGGGACCGCCCTGCGCTGTGTGTTTTTGCAGCCCGATCACGGCACCCTCGCCCCCACCGCCAACGTCGCCGACCGCCATCGCGAGCAGCGCGCGACACTTTATCCGCCGGAGCCCCGCCGGCACCAACAGACCCCTGAATCCGTCCGGAAATCTGCGATAGCCCCCGAGCGTCAGGGAATGGCGACCGGAAGAATGTGCGACAGCGGCCTGATGCCCGGATCCGATTCCGTTGTGTGCCTGACGCCCGGATGCCGCGTGCGGGCGGACTCGAGACACAGGGACGGTGTGGAGTCGAGAGCAGTCCGGTTCCCCTGCCGCCTGATCGACGTGGCGTCATATCTGGCGGAAAAGAGATACGGACACCAGTACGGGCGCAGTCGTTGACGATCACGGTGGCGACTGCGCTCGGCCTGCCGGAAGCTCGGGGACCACCCGGGACGATCACAGGGCGGATCGAGCCCGCAGGGGCAAGGGCATCGAGTCCTCCACACAGTCGGGCGCCCCTCGGGTCACGGAGAGCACGGCCTCCTGGATCGCCGGATGCCGACGCCTGCCCCGCCGCTACGAGCACAAGGCCGAGCACTTCCTCGCTTCATCGGCCCGGCCGCCGCCCCGATCAACTACGAGCCGCAAGAACGTCATCAGATGCCTGATGCATCGTGGAGAGTATCCGTTCACCGCCCCGGCGAGCCGCGCGGAGTCCGAGATCACCAGTACCTGGATCAGGTGTCCCCTTGACCGGGCGCTGGCGCCGCCGGGCCGCACACTGCTCAGGCCGCTGGCATCGGCCAAGGGTGCGGATTGCTGGGAGTGACTTCGTGGGCCAAGCAGCGAGTCGGTAGCGGGCCCGGTGGTTGCGCTGGTTCTCTTGGCCCAGATGGTAGGTCCAGTAGCGGTCGAAGTCGCCGTTGGCGAGCAGTGCACGGAATTTCAGGACGGCTTCGACGCCGGCGCTCCGCCCGGCCGTCGACGCGTTCGTCCGACAAATTCGCTACCCGGCGGCCGGAGCGCCGTGATACACAACCGACGTGCAAAACATCTTGGAGTTCCCCGAGGTCCTGCGGCTGATCGAAGACCGCTCGGCCGCTTTCCGCGCCGCGATCGCGTCCGCCCCCGACCTTGACGTCCAGGTCCCGACCTGCCCGGACTGGACGCTGCGCGAACTGGCGCAGCACCTCGGCGACGGCCGCCGCCGCCAGGCCTCCATCGTCGCGGCGGGCCCGGGCGTCGAGCCCCCGGCGAGGACGGACCCGAAGGGCGCCCCGACCGCGCCCCGCGACCGCGAAGCCCTGGACGCCTGGCTCGCCGAGTCGACCGCGCTCATGCTCGACGCGATGCGCGAGGCCGGCCCGGACCGCGGCTGCTGGACCTGGTGGGGTCGCTCGCAAGCCCCGGAGACCAGCGGAGCCGTGGCCCGGCACCAGATCCAGGAGATCGCCGTCCACACCTACGACGCCCAGCTCACCCAGGGGGCCGCACAGCCGCTGCCGACGGACGTCGCGGTCGAGGGCGTCGACGAGTTCCTGACGACCGTCGCGGCGACGACCGTCCCCTGGCCGTTCAAGCCGGCGACCATCGACCTGCACACGACCGAGGGCCGCTCCTGGCGCCTGACCCTCAACGCCGACGGCGTCCGCTGCGACGACCTCGCCGCCGACGCTGAGCCGGGCGACATGGCGATGCGAGGCGCAGCGAGCGAACTGGTCCTCTACTTCTACGAGCGCATCCCGCTCGACGGCCTGGAGACCACCGGCGACACCGAGCCGATGGAGCAGCTCGCAGACTGGGACCCGAACGCGTAAAGCGCGCACGTGTGACGCATCTGTCGCTTGTGCGCGCGCTGCTGCGGGCGCCACTGGGCCCGGGGTTGCGGACATCGCGCGGCTGCGGGCAGGCTGCGGGCCTGCTGTTCAAGGGCGAAAAGCGCACCTGCGGGCGGCTCGCGCTCGACTGGGGACAGTGCGCGGCGGGTGCGGATTGCCGGGACTGACCTCGTAGATCAAGCAGCGAGTCGGTAGCGGGCCCGGTGGTTGCGCTGGTGTTCTTGGTCGAGGCGGAAGGTCCAGTAACGGTCGAAGTCGCCGTTGGCGAGCAGGGCGCGGAGTCTCAGGACGGCTTCGGTGCCGGCCCGTGACCATCGGGGGCGTCAGGGCTGAACAGGCGGGGACGGCCTCCCGCCCACCGAGGGTCCAGGCAGGCCGGGCCGATCTGGTTGGACCGGTGGATCACGTCCCGCACCGTGTCCTCGTCGGCCTGCACCAACTGGGCGATCACGGGAACTCGGTTGCCGCCGGCCGAGGCCAGCAGCATCACCGCCCGTCGATGGCGCACTGTGCTGGTGCTGCCCCGGCGCACGATCCGTTGATCCAACCGGTTCCGCCCCCCCGCCGCCAACCCGGTAAACGTTCCCGGTCAGAGCACCAGGTGGTAGCGGCATGGATTTCGCTAGTCCTGAGTGCACGCCTACTGGCGATGCGGCTACTCGGTGACGTACTGGGCTTGACGACGGTACTCCTTGGGTGGGATCCCGTAGGCCGTGCGGAAAGCGCGGGTGAAGTCGGACGCGCGGGGAAAGCCGCAGGAGGCGCCGATGGTGTGGAGGGGAGTGGCGTACATCGCGGGGTCGGCGAGCGCGCGGCGCGCGCGCTCCAGCCGTTGGCTGCGGATCCAGGCAGCGACCGTGTCGTCTTCCTCCTGGAACAGGCGGTGCAGGTAGCTGGTGGAGATGTGATGCGCTGCGGCGATGGTGCGCGGGGTCAGGTGCGGGTCGTGCAGATGCTGCTGGACGAAGGCACGGATGCGTAAGACGAGGGCCTGCCGGCGGGTTTCCGGTGGGAGCGAGTTGTCGGAGTCGAGGGCGTGGGCAATCAGTGCGGACAACAGGTCGACCACGACAGTCCCGAGCCGGGGCCCATCGGACGGTTGGTAGGAATCCGTGCCTCTCGCCAGCTGGGTGAGCAGTTGTCCCAGCAGGGAGCCGAACCCGTCCTGCGCTGAAAGCCGCAGCCGGGCAACCCGGTCCAGCTGGTTACGGGGCAGCGGCAGCAATGCTTTGGGGACCTCCAGCCCAACTCCCGTGTGCAGATCGGCATCGTCACCCCCGTGGACGTCGACGGGCCGCGAGGTGTCGACGACGCACAGGCTGTCCGGACCGTACACGGCTTCTTCCCCGCACGGCGCGCAGCGCCCCGCTCAGAGGCAGAGAGATGTGCAGCCCTTCAGGATCGGACTGCCGGATCAGTTTCGGTGTCCGTCGAAAGCACACTGGCTGGAAGGTTGTCGGCCACACCGATACGGCACCGAGGTACAGAACGCGCTGGGAAGTGCGAAAATCCGCCCGATGGTCACTGCGCAACTCCAGTGGCGCATGGGTCCGGCCGACCAGTTCGCGCCAGCCGTCGAACCGGTCCGCCGGGGACAAGTCCTCGCTGCGGAATACCCTTTCGATCAGCATCTCGCATCCTCCACGTCTTGCGAGTCCCTGAACGGTTTGCCTGTTGCCACTTGATGACGGCAAGGCAGGAGTACACCATCCACAGATACACATCTGGTAAATGCCCGGGCGGAGGCGGTTCCACCTATCCGACGTGTGGGCCGCCTCATCCGCGTGTGCTGCCCTCAGTCGGCAGCGCGGCGTTCGTCGTCCAGGTGGACCACGGCGGAGCCGTGCTCGTCCGGACGGTGGGCGAGGCGGTCCATCACTTCGTACGGTGGCGGTCCCGCGGCGTCACGCCGGGCCCGGTGGTGGTCGGTGGGGTAGCCGGAGGCGGAGCGGCACGCGCGGCCCGGGCCCGCGCTGGAGGCGGGACACTCCACGCGCCGGAACCAGGCACGGACCCGATCGGACAATCACCCCGAGCAGGCGACGGGCTGGAAGCCGTCTTCGCCGCAGCCGACGATGAACCTGGCGCAGTTCGGCCGGGCAGCCGGCCTGTACGTGCCGGACCTGGCCTGACGGAGCCGGGGGAACGGGACGTGGTTCGGCGGGATGCTGTGGGGGTGTCTTCGGGTATCTCGGCACAAGCGCGCCCCCACGACCCGGCCTCCGGCGGAGGGGAAGAGCTGGGCAAGTGCCCCAGGTCGTCACCTGGGGGCCTTCTCGCGTCCTGCTACAGACCGATCGTGTCCTCTTCGAGCGCGCCGCCGACCAGGTCAGCATGCGCGGTCCGCCAGGCCACGTACTCCACCGCCCACGGCTCCCTGTCCACCCAGGCAGACCCCAGCGCATCATCGAACTCCCGGCTGATGGCCTCCTCATGGCCGGGATGCTCTTCACCGAGATGCTGAAGCAACACGTTGATCTTCACGCTGGTGCGCGGCGTGCACTGGGCGGCCCACGCGCTGTGGTCGTTGGGATTCGTGTAATCGCTCATGCCGGTTCAACGACGCCGCAGGCGGCACGGAAGGGTGAACGTGGACTCGGGCCGGGCAGCGTGGTTGGTGGTGCGGGCGGCTGGAACGGTCGTGCATGCCCTCGGTGCCCCACTGCCGGTAACGGTCAGCCCAGCGCGCGGCGGTGGTGTGGCTGACCGGGATGCGTTCTGCCCCCCCGACGCAGGGGCCAGCCGTCGTCCAGACACACCTGGCCAGACGCAGCATGCCGGTCGGCGTCAGCGGGGCATCACGGTGGGACACGAGGGCCTCCTGCGTACGGTCGTAGGTGTCGCGATCCACACCGAACCCAGCAGGCCCTCACCCTCACCTGTTCAAGCACCCAGCGGTGCCTGCGCTCGCACCGGCCGGAATACGCACTCGCGGTCGCCGGTTGCAGCGGGACATGCATCCTCCTCAGGAGCCGCCCAGCGGCATACACCCACTGCTTGCCGGGCGCTTCAGCCCCCACCGGTTCGATCCGTCGGCGGCTGTCGACGACCACGCCCTCGGACTGCTGCTGGAAGCCGCGCGGTGGGCACCGTCGGCGGGGAACTCCCAACCGTGGGGCTTCTTCATCGGCAGGCCCGGTGAGCCGGAGCACGACCGGGTGCTCCCTCACCTGGCGCCGAGCTCGGCCCGCTGGGCGACGGATGCGGGCCTGCTCGTCGTCACACTGACGCGCCGTCACGTCGACGACACGCAGCTGCTCTACTCCGAGTTCGCGGACTACGACCTCGGCCAGGCCATCGCCCACATGACTGTTCAGGCCCAGGCCATGGGGCTGTCCGCGCACCAATTCCGGGCCTTCGACCTGGAAGGGCTCACCAAGGAGCTGGACCCGAACCCGGGCTGGGTGATCGTCTCCATGGTCGCGGTGGGCAAGGCGGCTGGCGGACCCCCGGAGGGCCGTGTCCGGCGCAGCGTCGCGCACTTGCGCTCCGCTCCCTGGTCGCAGGCGGAGTAGCAGCCGAGTCGTGCTCATTCAGCGGTTGGGGCGAGGTGCTTGACCCAGGTCATTGAGAGCGAGGGTAGGTTCGGCGAGGCAGCTGTCAGGGGTCTTGTCGTAGCGGGGGGTCTTTGTCTGCGCAGGTGGGCGCGGTTGCCGCGGGAGGAGCAGGCCCTGTCCCCGGCGACCGTGTCGGGCCGGGTCCGGGTACGGCCGACGGACCGCGGACCCGCACCTTATCAGCCGACCTGTGATTGAGCGTTCCCGCTGGCCGTCCGAGCCAAAGGCTGAGGGGTTCATCGGTCGCCGGGAGTAGGTCCCTTGCCTCATGCGCGCTTTGAGCCTGCTGGCTAAGGTCGGCACTCATGCAGACCACAGGGATTGTTCGCCGTCAGGCGGCGGAGCGTAGGCGCGACACTCTTGAACGGCTCGTTACCGAGCGGGATGTATGGGTGTCGACAGCACATCCCGATCACGGGCCGCACCAGGTGCCGCTGTGGTTCTTGTGGGACGGGCGAGCGGTGTGGATGTGCACCAGTGCCACCTCCGTAACGGCGCGGAACGTCCGCGAGGAGCCGCGCGTGCGTCTGGCGCTGCCGGACACCTTCGATGTGGTGCTTCTCCAGGGTGAAGCGGAGTGCTTCCTGGACCAGGATGTACCCGGAGACGCAGCGGAGGCGTTCGCCGTCAAGTTCGGATGGGACCCCCGCGCGGAGGAAGGGCCCTTTGTGTATGTGCGCGTGGTGCCGAAGAGTGTGCGCGCTTGGCGCGGCACGCCGGAACTACGCGGCAGAGTCATCATGTGCGACGGCACGTGGTTGCAATAGCGGCCGTACCTGGCTGACGCCCCTCTCTCGGCCATCAGTCAGTGGAACATTGCCGCAATCGCGGTCACCTTCGTCTCCTATCTCGTGGGTAGCACGGACTCGCTCAGCGGGCCCCGACATACACGGTGAAGCGGACTTGGGTGGAGCCGAGTGTTTCGGTCACCCTCCAGCAGCCGGCCTCGGGAAAGTCGATGACCGTCGGCCACCACTGCCGGTCGCCGTCGGCAGTGGCAAATCCACCAGTGCTGCCGCGCACGGAGCCGGGCCTGTCCAGTCGTTCGGCGTCGACGTGCGGGGCGCCCTTCTGATCCGTCGACCGTCCCCGGGCGTCGAGCGTCATCGAGGCGTACTTCGTAGGGTGCCTCTCTTCGCGCCCGTCTGTGGGATTCAGAAGAGTGGGCTTGGCCACCCACAGGTCCTCGGCGCCGTACCATTTCTGGTTTTTATCGAAGTCGTGCACGGTGGCGGGTACGGAGTCGGAGGGGACCGGTGCGGCTTCCGGGCAGGCTGCATCCATTGCACCGGAAGCATCCGGCTGAATTGCCGAGGAGGATGGCGAACCCGGCTGGGATGACGTCGATGTTGAGCAGCCGACGGCCAGCATCACCAGCGGGCACATCAGGGACGCTGCTCCTCTTGCTGCCCGCCTTCGCATACACCTCAGTCTTCCATGACTGTGAGTTCCATTGAGCCCTTTCAACCTGTTGCCGTCTTGGCTTCTCACCGGCCGTATCCGCGAACGTCGCCGTGCGATCGGCAGCCGGTGCGCCGGTTGAGCGCCGGCCGACAGGCCCTGCTCCCCCTCGCTCATCTGCGCACCGGACATCCCAATGCTCAGCTCGCCGCCGGGTTCGGCATCGGCACCACCACGGCCTACCGGTACATCACCGAAGCCGTGGACCTCCTGGCCGCCCTGGCACCCACGCTCGAACGAGCCGTCCGCGAAGCGTCGAGGAAGGCGTTCGTCCTGTTCGACAGCACTCTCCTACCCATCGACCGGATCGTCGCCGACCGGCCGTTCCACTCCGGCGAACAAAAGAAGCACGGCATGCGCGTCGAGGTCCTCTCCGACCCGGCCGGACGTCTCCTGTGGGCCTCATCCGTCTTGCCCGGAGCCGCCCATGACATCCGCGCCGCACGCGAACACGGCATCCTCGACACCCTCACGTCAGCCGGCCCGGCCCCGGCCGACCGGCGACGTGCCCGTGCGACTCCCCCCTTTAGCGCGCTGACGTGGGACGAACCGACCACACAGGGCCACCGAGGCGCTGGCGGCTCTGTCCGCGTGCCCTACCGCGGTCGTTGGCACTACCCCTCCGCAGGCCAGCAGGCCGTCAACCGCTCCGACGTCAAGATCCGAGCCCTTGGCGAACAGGCCATGGCCATGCTCGAGACCTGGCGACTCCTGCGCAAACTGCGGTGCAGCACGAGCCGCATCACAGACCTGATCAAGGCCGTGCTCGCCCTCCGCCTCGCTCCAGCCTGAGATCAGGCAGATGGCTCAGTCTCCAGACCACCCCCAAAAGTAGATCTCCTGTGGCGTCCCGCGGGCGTCGTGCAGTACTGCGCAACGGCCGTACCCGCGCTCGCGAGCGAGCTCTTGGATCGCTGGGACGTGTTCGCGAGTCAGCCGTTCAGTGCCCGTAGCCCTCCGGGCCTCTTCGGCAGTCACAGGCTGTACCGCACAGACCTCGGGCTCCTCACCTTCCCGTTGAACGTGGAAGACATCGAGGATCGAGTGGGTTCCGGAGTGCTGCGTCCACTCGTCGGCCCACAGTTCGTCCAGGGTCGAAGGTCGCGGGCGGCGCTCTTCCTCAGGAAGCCAGTCGCCGCCGCGCACCCAGTAGTAGTCACCAGCGAGGAACACTCGGTGCCGCAACTCCTCCAGCGCGGCGCCCACGTCCTCCTGGTACGGCACGTAGTAGTCCCAGGCCGAAGCGCCCATCCTGTATCCCCTCCGAGTTCAACTGCCAGCGCGGTACTACCACGAGAACGTTAGCGGTCGCCTCCGACAGGCCATGAAGGCTGACGACAGGCCTCCCGCATCGACTGCCGAGACGTACCGAGGAGGACAACCAGCCCATGAAGATGCGTCTACTCGCCACCGGGCGGGACTTGCTGGCTGTGGCCCGACAAGGCGAGGCCCGGCGTGCCCAGCCGGTCGATCCTCGCGGCGGCGACGGCGCGTCGTACCGGGGCGGGCACATCGTGGGGTGGGCGGGACAAGACAGCGGCGACCAGAGCCAGACGATCCCGAATGTGGGATTCCCTACCAGGTCACGGCAGACGCACCCGAAGTCTTCCGCCTCACCGTCGCCAAGCCGTGCCGCGACGACTGCCGGTTCACCATCGTCCTGGAGTGGGTCTGCCAAGGCCGCGAAGGCACAATCCTCCGGTCGCTGGCGGAGGGATTGACACATAACGTCCCCGACATCGCCATCGTCTCCGGGCTGCCCCACGCTGCTCGGGCAGCAACGGCCGGAGTCGTGGCATGGAGCGACCGGAGGTCTCGTATGACTGTTCGCCTTTCCGCGTGCCTGATCGCGGCGTCGCTGCTCGCGCTCGGGATGGCCGGGGAGACCTCGGGGCAGGCCCGGGCCACCTGTTTCGGCCGCCCGGCGACCATCACCGGCTCGGGCACCATCAACGGCACCTCCGGCAGGGACGTCATCGTCGGCTCCGCCGGTGCCGACACGATCGACGGCAGGGGCGGCAACGACCTCATCTGCGCTCTGGGCGGGAACGACACGATCCAGGGCGGCCGTGGTGACGACGAGATCGACGGCGGCTCGGGCAACGACTTCATGATCGGGGATGTCTACGCCACCACCGGCGACGCCAAAGGCGGCGGGAACGACCGGTTGTTCGGCCGCGATGGTGACGACAGCCTCGGCGGCGACAGCTTCGCGGACGCCGGTAACGCCGAAGGCGGGGGCAGGGACCACCTCGACGGCGGCCCCGGTGACGAGATCATGGCCGGTGACAGCGTCGCAAGCGTCGGCGATGCCCGCGGTGCCGGAGACGACGTTCTGCTGGGCGGGCCAGGCGCGGAAATCCTGACCGGTGACAGCTCGGCGGGCGGACGCGTCACCGGAGACGGTGGGGACGATGTAGTGGACCTCGGCCAGGACGGCGGCGTCGCTGCCATCGGCGATCACAACATCAGCAGGCCTACCGGTGGCACGGCGACCGGCGCCGGCCACGACCGGGTCACGGGCGGCAGCGGCAACGACGTTCTGATCGGCGACAGTTCCGTGGTGGACGCCGCACGGACGTCCGCCCGCAGCGACGTCCTGAACGGCCGGGGCGGCAACGACACCCTCTTCGGCGACAACGCCGACTTCGACGCCACAAGGAGCGTGGGCACAGCCGGTGGAGACGACCGTCTGCTCGGCGGGGACGGCGCCGACACCCTCCATGCCGGGCCCCGCGACGACCTTCTCGATGGCGGCCCCGGCGCTCCGGACCGGTGCGACGGCG
Organism: Streptomyces sp. NPDC052721; assembly: GCF_040678315.1. Lineage (NCBI taxonomy): Bacteria > Bacillati > Actinomycetota > Actinomycetes > Kitasatosporales > Streptomycetaceae > Streptomyces > Streptomyces sp. NPDC052721. Next base: position 123,382 of record NZ_JBFATL010000007.1, read on the forward strand.
AGGCGGGGTACGACAGCGCCGTCCGCTGCGAAATCGTCAGCCACATTCCCTGACCGGTTCCGAGAGCCTGTTTCGAACTGGGAGGTGGTGTGCGGGGCGTGGGACACTGCGACGGCCCGGCGGTCAGCTCAGGGGAATCACTGTGCGTGGGTCGTTCTTCCTCATCAGCGCGCCGTTCGGTGTGACCAGCAGTTGAACCTTACCGGGCCTCAGTGATTCCCGGACGGTCGAGGGCTCTCCGAAGTAGCCGCGCAGGGTCCAGGTCGCTCCGGGTGGAAGGGTGACCGTGTCGGGGTCAAAGGCCAGGAGATCGTCCGCCTCGCCTCCGGTGGTCATGTGTTTCCACCGGGCGAAACGGCTGCACAGGCCGTCGTCCGCCGTGTCGCAGACGTAGGCCGGTCCGCCGTCCGCCCCCGCAGGCACGGCCGTCTGCGGCACGGACAGGACGAGCTGGGACAACACCTCCCCCAGGGACCCACCCCGGTCCTTGTGCAGGTTGGTGACATCGATCTCGACGTACAGGAAGGTCTGTCCCGGGGGCGCCGTCTTCCCGTCCGGCTCCGTGGGGGTGGTGTGCGCACCCGCGCCGGCGACACTGAAGCGGAACCCGTCCGGGCTCGTCAGCGGTGTGACAGGGCGGTGGGCGGCTGACGAGTGGCTGCCGTGCTCGGCTCCGGAAGCGCCGGAGCGCCGGCCCGATTCCCCCGGTTCCCCGGACGAGGACGCATCACAGCCCGCGGCCAGCACGGTCGCCGCCACCAACACGGACATGACTCCCTGTCGGACCTTCATCCCGAGCCTTCCCCCCTGATGGATCGTGCGTGGTACGAGCAGTCGCTCACTCGTCCCATGCTGTCAATCACTGGCCGTCCGCGTCCGGTCGTTGCGCACATCGACATCGGCCCGGTGCCCGGGCCGCGGGCCCCTGACCGACCGCAAGCCGCTTCAGAATCGTGCGTTGCTGTACGTCCGGGGCGGACCAGCGATGCACGTACACCAGCCCCCACCGGGCCCGCACGCCCTGCGCAGAGCCGAAAGAGCGGCCGTCGGCGGTGTGGGGTTTCCTGAGACCGTCCTTCCTCGGCTCACGGTCCCCGACCGGACGGGTTCTCGGCCCGGACCCGAGGAGATGTACTGACGTCGCAGCATCACGAGGGGGAGGCGATGAGTCGGTAGGGGCGGTGCCACCGTCACGCGCGGCCGGCCACCTCGTCGTGCTCCCCGCGCTACCTGGTCAACTGCGGGCAGAGGGCCGCCAGATCCCCTGACAGGACCGCCTTGAGCTGTCGTGACACGTCGTCGGCGAGCACGCTGTGCCGGCGGCCAGGTCCGTGTCCGTGTCCCCCGTGCAGTCCGGTGCCGGCTGTGCCGCGCGGCGGTGACGTCTTCCGCCTGTGCCGCGGCTGCCGCGGCCGAAACCGGCCGCCTCGCACAGCGCTTCGACACCGGTACTGACGCCCTCGGTACAGGCGAACACGGCGGCTGCTTCCAGGAGCCGCCCACGGGGTCGGCTGCGCGCCTGTGACCATGACCCGGAGGCCAGCCCGACTCCGTCCAGGATTCGGCTCAACCCCGGCGGTCCTGCTTGACCGTCTTCATCGTGAAGTGCGAGGTCACGCTCTTGACCCCGGGGATGGTCATGACCCACTGGCTGAGGAAGGTCTCGTACGCCGCGAGATCGGCGACGGCCACGCGCACGAAGTAGTCCGGCGTGCCGAACAGCCGGCGTAGCTCAAGAACCTCCTCGCACCTCGAAGGTCCGGCCGCGGGCGGCGGGGTCGATCACGGCTCGGTGGCCCCCGATGACACCGTCGGCCTCGAGCCGCTGGACGCGGCGCCGGCAGGGCCCGGAAGTGAGCCGGTGACGCCGGCGCACAGCAGCGGGGCCGCTTCGTCCGGGCCGATGCCGTCCGGCATGCGTTTGCCGTTCAGGCGGTACTGCTCCTCCCCCGTCGCCAAGCGACGCACTGTCTGCAGGAGTTGCCATGCGGCCGACACCGACCCGGTCACCGACGGCGTACGGGGTGACCTCCGCACCGACCTCGGCGACCACGCTCGCGCGGCCACCCCGGAGCGCACCCCGTCCACCCGCGCCCCACCCTCGACAAGGGGCGCGGTCTCCCCTGACACCTGGCTCAAGTGGCGAGAGCCGCGACCCGGCGCCAGCCTGGGAGGGTCGATCGAACGACAGGACGGGAGACGCGCATGACCTCTGTACTCCGTCACCACTGCCTTCGTACCCTCGGCGCCGGTGCCCTCTCCGTGGCGCTGCTGTCCGGCGGGACGGCCGGAGCCCTGGCCGCGAGCCCGACCCCCGGCACCATGGCCACGATCACCGTGAAGGCCGACAAGACCGAGGTGAAGGCCGGGGACAAGGTCACGTTCACCGGCCGCACCAAGGGCCTGAAGATCGGCTCCCCGCTCGTGCTCCAGCACGAGAAGTCCGGCAAGTGGACCTCGCTCAGGGCGACTGCCAAGGTCAAGAAGGGCAGTTCGTACGCCCTGATCGCCAAGCTCAACACCAAGGGCGCCGAGCATCTGCGGATCGCGGGCGCGAGCAAGTCCGGGAAGGTCTACTCGCCCACGGTGACGGTCAAGGTGAAGTAGCCCTCCAAAAGGCGAGCAGTGCGGTGACGAGCGCCTCGGGAGCCTCTTCGGCCATGTGGTGTCCGGAGTCGATCGGGGAGCCGTCCAGTCGGCCGGCCGCCCAGTGGCGCCAGACGCTCAGCACGTCGCCGTAGAGGTCGGCCATGTCGTCGTGGGTGGCCCACAGCACCTGCACGGGGCAGCCGATACGCCGACCGGTCCGCCGGTCGGCGTCGTCGTGCTCCCGGTCGATGCCGAGGCCGGCTCGGTAGTCCTCGCACATGGCGTGCACGGTGGCCGGGTCGTGAATGGCGCGGCGGTAGTCGTCGTACGCTTCGGCGCCCATCTGCTCGGCGGTGGCCTTGTACCAGGCGTCCGGGTCGGCGTCGATGACGCGTTCGGCGGGCTTGTCGGTCTGCCCGAGGAAGAACCAGTGCCACCAGCCAGCGGCGAAAGCGGCGTCGCAGCGCCGTAGCGCTTCCCCGATGGGAACGGCGTCCAACACGCTGACGGCGGACACGGCTTCCGGGTGGTCCAGGGCGAGGCGCGTGGCCACGTACGCACCCCGGTCGTGCCCGACGACAGTGAACCGGTCGTGCCCGAGACCACGCATGACCGCCAGACAGTCGCCGGCCATGGCACGCTTGGAGTACGGGCTGTGCTGCGGATCGGTCGGGGGCTTGTCGGACTCTCCGTAACCGCGCAGGTCGGGGCAGACCACCGTGTGACCCGCCGCGGCCAGCAACGGGGCTACGCGGTGCCAGGTGGCGTGCGTACGCGGGTGCCCGTGCAGGAGCAGGACCGCGGGACCCCTGCCGCCGTAACGCACCCGCAACCGGACCCCATCGCCGTCGCGACGTGTCAACGTGAACCCGTCGAACATGAAACCTCCTGTGGCCGGGACCTCACGGCTCCCCTGCCCGGAGCGCTTCATGCACCCGGTTGTCTCCGTGGACTGCCGATCGCCGTAGTGGGCCAGTCGACAGGTCCGGTGCGGTCCGCCTACTGGGGCGTTCTTCGGGTGACAGCGGCCCGGAGGAGCCCGCCCTTCTATCTCCAACCTGGATTGTTTCTAGAATGGCCGGGTGAAGGACATCGACTCGATCGCGGTGTTGCAGGATCCGGTGCGGCGCCGCCTGTATGAGTACGTGGCGGCACAGGGCCGCGAGGTCGGCCGCAACGAGGCCGCCGAGGCGGCCGGGGTGGCACGCACGCTCGCCGCGCATCATCTGGACAAGCTGACCGAGGCCGGATTGCTGGAGTGCGGTAGCCGCCGCCTGACGGGCCGCTCGGGGCCGGGGGCGGGCCGTCCCGCCAAGGTGTACACGCGGGCGCGGGTCGAGCGATCGGTGTCGCTGCCCGCCCGCGACTACCGCACCGCCGCCGAGCTGCTCGCCGAGGCCGCCGAGCAGGCCGGGCTGGACGCCGGGCTCTGCGCGGTGGCGCGCCGCCGGGGTGAGGCCCTGCGCGGCTCGGCGGCGCCCTGTGGCGGTCTCGAAGAAGCCATGAAGATGCTGGCCGCCCGCGGCTACGAACCGTACCTGGAAGGCGACGAGAGCGCCGAGGGCGCCGAAGGCGTCCAGGCCGCCGAAGGCATCGAGGGGACGACCGGGGCAGCCGCACGCGTCGTTCGTATGCGCAACTGCCCCTTCCACGCCGTTGCCGAAGGTTTCCCGCCACTCGTCTGCGGCATGAATCTCGCGCTGCTGGAGGGGCTGTTCGGCACCGACGGTGCCGTCCGCGCTCGCATGGACGCCCGCCCAGGGGAGTGCTGCGTGGTGCTCGAGAATTCTAAAAACAACGACGATTGACATAGAAAGAGGGGCGTGCTGGGATGAGACCATGACGACATCCGCGCATGCCGCCCACCTCGCCCAGCTCAACGTCGCCACGCTCCGTCACCCCTTCGACGACCCGCGCATGAAGCCGTTCGTCGAGATGCTCGAACCGGTCAACGCCGCCGCCGACGGCACGCCCGGTTTCGTGTGGCGACTCGTGGAGGAGGGAGCGGCCGACGCCACCGGCCTGCGCCCGGCGGGCGAGGACGTCATCGTCAACCTGTCCGTGTGGGAGACCCGGGAGGCTCTGTGGGACTTCACCTACCGCAGCGGGCACCTCGAGGTGATGCGGCGGCGCCGTGAATGGTTCGAACGGCACGTCGAGGCGCACCTGGTGCTCTGGTGGATCCCCGCCGGTCACCTCCCGACCGTCGGCGAGGCCCTGGAGCGGCTGACGGACCTGCGGGCACACGGGCCGTCCCCGCGCGCGTTCACCTTCGCCTCCTCCTACACCGCGGCGGAGGCCGCCCGGCGCATTCAGGCGGTGCCGCCGGCGCGGCCTGTGCAGGCCGCCCGAAGCGCTCCTCCGACGCCGGCCGCGGACTCGGCGGCGGTTCAGATCGTCCAGCGGGAGTACCTGCCGATGGAGCTCGGGTTCGGCTCGCGTGCATGACGTGCCGGCGCCGGCTGCGGGACGGGAACGAGGCCGGGTTCCGGCAGTGGCTGCACGAGGTCCTGCTCGCTGAGCTGAACTCTGAACGGAAGCCGGACTGGTCCCGTTGTGTGGTTGGTTCGTCGCGTGTCAGGGCGTTGCAAGCAGGCTCACGACGGGCCCGTCACCGGTCGACCGCGGCTGTACCGTCCGTCCGCGACCGGGTCGGTCGGCTACGCCGCAGGGAGGCTGGTGTGCTCGGTGTCGTGCCCGCTGTGGCCCTTTGCCCGGCTGCACAGCTCTCCTCCGACGAGCGGGCCGCACGGGTGCGGTCGGCGTAGGACCCGGTCGGTGCCTTGGTCGTGCCGAGAACGACGCGACGAGGTAGCGGTCCGCGACCCCGACAGCGCGAGACGGCCTCCATCACGCCGTCCAGGCCGTCGCCCGCATGCACGACCTCGCGCTCGCCGCATGATCACCCCGGGCCCGCCACCCGCTTCCGGCCGCCTGACCACGGCCTTCTGCCACACCTTTCAGTCAGCATGCTTCTTCCCGGCCGTCTTGCGACGAACCTCTTCAGCGTTCCGGGACTTGTCGGGCCGCTCGCTGGAGGAGGCCGTTCCCCGCTTGCCGTGCGATGCCGTATCAGGCGTTCGCGCGACCCCGCTGCCGGGTGTGCCCTGTGCGGTGTTGTGTGAGGGTGGTGCCGTGGCGCCGTGGTCGCCTGTCTCGGCGGCCCGCTCCCGGCTCGGGACAGCGGGGGCGGGGCTGGAAGCCTGATCGGGGCTGGGGGCAGGAAGCCGTCCGGTGGAAACGTCGCGGCCGGCGGGCTCGGCAGGGGCAGTTCCCTCCTCACCGCTGCGAGCGGACGCGCGTGGTGGGCCGGCTTTCGCGGAGGGGCTGCTCACCGCCCGTGTCGCTTCGTGGTGGGCAGATCCGTCGGATACGGCAACAGTGGCGGCCACGGCAGCCGCCAGCACGGCGGCCGTACCGGCTACCAGGTGACGTCCGCGCGCGGGCGCCGCCTTCGGCGCGGCCGTGCCGGCGGCGTGCGGCGCATGCGGGTGCGTGAGGTCGGCCCACGGCGGCACCTGTTCGGGAACCAGGCTCGTGACGTCAGCCGGCGGCGGGACGGGCCTGGGACCGATCGACTCGGCCAGAGCGGCCAGGGCCCGGACGCAGTCGTCGGCCGATGGGCGGGCCCGCTTGTCCAGGGCGGTCATGTCCCCCAGCAGGGCCGCGAAGTCCTCCGGCAGGGAGTCGGGCAGTTCGGGCCGCCGGTGGAGCCGCGCGATCGCGGCCTCCAAGGGAGCACCGTCGTATTCGAGTCGGCTCGTGACGCATTCGAGGAGCACCAGCCCGAGGGCGTAGACATCGGCGGACGGGCCGACGGACCGGCCTAGCACCTGCTCGGGAGACAGGTAGGCGGCCGTACCGATGAGTGTGCCGGTCGTGGTACGGGTGGTGGCGTCCAGCAGCCGGGAGATGCCGAAGTCGGTCAGGTGGGGGCGGCCGGACGCGTCCAGGATGATGTTCGAGGGTTTCACGTCACGGTGAACGATCCCTGCCCCGTGCGCGTGGGCCAGAGCACGCGCCAGGTCGGCTCCGAGAGCAGCGGTCTCCCCCGGCCCCAGGGGACCCGCGGCAATGCGCGCCTTCAACGTAGGGCCTTCGATCAGCTCCATCACCAGATAGGCCCGTCCGTCGTGCCGGCCGGCATCGTAGACGGTGACCAGGCCGGGGTGCCGCAACCGGGCAAGGATCACCGCCTCGTTGTGGAAGCCGTCCTCCCCGTCGCCACCGGTAGCGACGTGGAAGACCTTGACGGCCACCGGTCGTTCCAGACGCAGGTCGAAACCGCGGTGGACGTCGCCGGCGCCACCCGAGCCGATGACCGCGTCCAGGCGATACCGCCCGCCCAGCACTTGTGCGGAACACCGGAACGACGCCAGAGCCGACTGACGGAGCCTCATGTCATCTCCCACTGCTTCCCCAGGTGCTGCCCACAGGTGCGCCTCCAAGAGGGCGCCGCACACGCGTACCCATGAGATGGCGGAGTACCCCTGCGCCAGGTTCCGCACCTCGACCGGTGAGGCTGTGGTCCCGGGTGACGCCGAGGCTGTCGTCCCGGGTGACGCCCGCTTCTCTCGTCCTCCGCGCGGCGGCCAGGAGCGGGGCTCCGCACTGGCCGGTCAGGCGCGAACACTGTCGAAGATGTCCCGGCAGGCTTCGGGCAGTTGTGCGGCCACCGCGTCCGTGAGGACGACACCAGCGCCGGCCTGGTCATCGCGTCCGCGTGGTGGGCCATGAGGGCGTGGTCGGCGCGGGAAGCGTCGGCGAGGCGGACGTCGACCGCCACGTCTGGTGCCGGTCACGTGCCGGTTTCACCAACTCGGTGCCGGCTTCCAGCACGTGGGCGGCACTGCGGTGGACCATCACCCGCGCCACGGACACCGCAGACCGGCAACGCCTCTCCGGTGGGCACGCGGCTGCTCGCGGAGCTGAGCCTGTCCCGGGACGTTGGTGCCGCGACTGGCTGGACCGGGGGTGGAGACCGCTCGTCCAGGCGTGACGATCGAAGCCGGTGCCGTCTTGCAGAAGGCCGAGGCCCGGTACGGGCCGTAGGTGGTCCGAGCGGCTGGGCGGCAAGGGTACGGGGGAATCCGGACGTGCGTGATCTGGCGAGCGTGGGATATCAGCAGGTCATGAGGTTGCTTGCCACAGTGCGTGAGATGGACCGTCGTCTGACCAAGCGGATGGCTTCCTGGCGGGAACCGTGGCTCCACCGGACGCTGTCGGTGGTGGAGGAAACAGCGGAAGCCACCAAGTTGTGGTGTGGTGCTGCCGCGGTGATGGTGTGGGCCGGCGGGTGGAAGGGCCGTAGGGCGGCGGTGGCGGGTCTGTCGGCTCTGACCTTGGCGCAGCTGGTGTCCAACGGTGTGTGCAAGCAGGTGAGCGACCGTCCGCGCCCGCCCGAGGAGTGGATCCCTCACGACGAGGTCGAGGACCGGCCTGATTCCTCGTCGTTTCCCTCCGGGCACACCGCGGCCGCGGTGGCTTTCACCGCTGCGGTCGCCCCCTCGTGGCCGCCGGCCGGGGCGGCCTGCGCGGTGCCGGCCGCTCTGGTGGCCGTGGAACGGGTGCAGTCAGGTGCCCACTACCCCAGTGACGTCGCCGCCGGTGCCGCCATCGGGCTCGTGAGCGCCTGGCTGGTCAGGCACCTTCCGCAGCTGGTGCTGCGCGTGTGGCGGTGACAGGACCCTCGTGTGGCAGCACGGACATCGAAGGCACGGCGGCGAGCGTCTTCCGGAGCCACCGGGAGGTCTGTGCCCGGGTGAGCGGGCAGTCGGCCGGAGCGGAGTCGGCGGCCCGCCGTCGTCCCGGTCCCGTCGCTGCCCGGGCAGCCGGTCGCCGCCCTCCTCAGGCGTCTCACGGTCCCTACGGGGCGGCACCGACGGTGGCCGCCGTGTCACGCAGCTTCTCGTGGCGAGAGACGCTCGGCACATCAGGGTGCGCCGCCTTCCGTCCCCGCCGCTCCGGTTTACAATTCAACTACATCCGGTGCCACGAGGAGGTCGCACCATGGCGGAGCTGGGTCTGGCCGACACGGTCGGCATCCTGCGGCAACCCGGCGTGCGGACACGGCACAGCAGCGCCGGGCTCGGGTGGGAGCGGCTGTACCTCTCCACCCAGGAGGAGCAGCCCTATCGTGCCGCCTTCGATCCGGCGCCCACGCATCTGCTGATCCTGCACCTGAGCGGCCCCGTCACCGTGCGGCGGGGCCGGGGGGCGGGCACACGGTCGCGGACGATCCCGGCCGGTGGGCTCTTCCTGCAGCCGGCCGGCCGTACCCTCGCCGTCGAACTCGGCGGCACGCTCGACACGGTCCACGCCTACCTCACCGACGACGCGCTGTGCGAGGCGAACGACGGACGGCCCGTGGAACTGTCCGAGGAACTCGGCGCCACCGATCCCCTGGCCGAGCAGCTCCTGCTCGCGCTGGCGGGGGCGGTGCGCTCGTGGGAGCCGTCGGCCCGTACCTACACCGACCACCTGACCGGGATGCTCGCCGCACAGCTCGCCCGACGGCACGGCGTCCGCGACGCGGTGCCGGCGGCCAGCCGGTCCGGACTGTCCGCACGCCGGCTCGCCGCCGTCCGTGAGCTCATGGAGGAGCGGCTGGCCGAACCGCTGCCGATCGCGGACCTCGCCGACGCGGCCTCGCTGAGCCCCAGCCAGTTCACCCGGCAGTTCCGGGCGAGCACGGGACAGTCGCCGCACCAGTTCCTGCTCGCGCTGCGTCTGGAGCGGGCGTGCCGGCTGCTGCGCACCGGTAGCGACCCGATCGCCGAGGTGGCCGTGGCCTGCGGGTTCTCCCATCAGGAGCATCTCACCCGGGTGATGCGCGCCCGGCTCGGCACCACCCCCGCCGTGTTGCGCCGCTCGGGCTGAAGCGACGGCCACGGCCCTCAGCGTTCCAGCACCAGCGCCAGTGCCTGGCCCACCCCGATGCACAGCGCCGCCAGCCCCGTGCCCGTGCCCGCCGCGGCCAGCTGGTGCGCGACCGCTCCCGTGATGCGCGCTCCCGACGCGCCCAGCGGATGGCCGATGGCGATGGCGCCGCCGCGTGGGTTGACGACGGCCGGGTCCAGCTCGGGCAGGGCGGCGAGGCAGGCCAGTGCCTGGGCCGCGTAGGCCTCGTTGAGTTCGACGGTGTGCAGGTCGGCGGGGTCGAGGTCCGCCTTGGCGAGCACCTTGCGGATCGCCTCGACCGGACCGAGCCCGAAGTACTGCGGCTCGATGCCCGTCACCGCCGCGGCCCGCACCCGCGCCAGCGGCTCGCGTCCGATCGCCGCGAGCCCCTCCTCGTCGGCGAGCAGCAGCGCGGCCGCCCCGTCGTTGAGCGGCGAGGCGTTGCCGGCGGTGATGGTGCCGTCCGTGCGGAACGCCGGCTTCAGCCTGGCGAGGGCCGCCAGGGAGGTGTCGTCGCGGATGTTCTCGTCACGCGGCAGGCTGACGTCCTCGACCGGGACGACCTCCCCGTCGTAGAGGCCCTCGCGCCAGGCGCGCGCCGCATTGCGGTGGCTGGCGAGCGCGAACGCGTCCTGCGCCTCCCGGGTGACGGCGTACTTGGCGCCGACCAGCTCGGCGCTCTCGCCCAGCGGGATGGTCCACTCCCGCGGCATCCGCGGGTTGACCAGCCGCCAGCCGAGCGTCGTCGAGTACAGCTGCTGGTCCTTCGCGGGGAAGGCCCGGTCCGGCTTGGGCAGCACCCAGGGTGCGCGGCTCATGGACTCGACGCCGCCCGCCACGACGACGGAGGCGTCACCGAGTGCGACGGCGCGGGCCGCCTGGATGACGGCTTCCATGCCGGATCCGCACAACCGGTTGACGGTGGCGCCGGGCACGCTGACGGGGAGCCCGGCGAGCAGCACGGCCATGCGGGCCACGTCGCGGTTCTCCTCACCCGCGCCGTTGGCGTTGCCGAGCAGTACGTCGTCGATGCGCGCCGGGTCCAGGTCGGGGCTGCGGTCGAGAAGGGCGCGCAGCACACCGGCGGCCAGGTCGTCGGGGCGTACGCCGGACAGCGCACCGCCGTAGCGTCCGAAGGGGGTTCGGACGGCGTCGACGACGTACACGTCACGCGGTCGCTCGATCATGGAGGACTCCCGGCTGGGCAAGGGGGGTGGTCGGGGGGCAGGGCGGCTGTGGTCGGGGCGGTCGAGGGCGTCAGGGCGCCCCTCTGGCGGGGGGCACGGAGGCCCGTCAGGGCGCCTGTCGTGGGGGCACGGTCAGGGGCGTCAGGGCGGCGACCTCGTCGGCCGTCACGCCCGGTGCGGTTTCCACGAGGGCCAGTCCGTGCGGGGTGACGTCGAGCACGCACAGGTTCGTGATGATCCGGTCCACGCAGCGGCGGCCCGTGAGCGGAAGGGTGCACTCCTCGACGATCTTGGAAGTGCCGTCCTTCGCCGTGTGCTCCATCAGTACGACGATCCGGCGGACCCCGTGGACGAGGTCCATCGCACCGCCCATACCCTTGATCATCTTTCCCGGCACCGCCCAGTTCGCCAGGTCGCCGCGGGCGGAGACCTGCAGCGCCCCCAGGACAGCGGTGTCGATGTGGCCGCCGCGGATCATGCCGAAGGAGAGCGAGGAGTCGAAGAACGACGCGCCCGGAAGCACGGTGACGGTCTCCTTGCCGGCGTTGATGAGGTCGGCGTCGACCTCGTCGGGCGAGGGATAGGGGCCGACGCCCAGCAGCCCGTTCTCCGAGTGCAGGACGACGTCGACGTCCGGGGGCAGGAAGTCGGCGACGCGCGTGGGCAGTCCGATGCCGAGGTTGACGTAGTCGCCGTCCCGCAGCTCGCGGGCGGCGCGGGCCGCCATCTCGTCCCTGGTCCAGCTCATCGTTCGCGCACCGTTCTCTTCTCGATTCCCTTGTCGGCCGCCTGCTGCGGCGTCAGTGCCACGACGCGCTGCACGAAGACCCCCGGCAGGTGCACCTCGTCGGGGTCGAGCAGCCCCGGCTCGACCAGTTCCTCCACCTCGGCCACCGTGATCCGGCCGGCCATCGCGGCCAGCGGGTTGAAGTTGCGTGCCGCGCGGTGGAACACGAGGTTGCCGTGCCGGTCCCCGCGGGCGGCCCGGACCAGCGCGTAGTCGGTGGTGATGGCGTGCTCCAGGACGTGGTCGACGCCGTGGAAGCCGCGCACCTCCTTGGGCGGCGAGGCCACGGCGACCGATCCGTCCGGGGCGTACCGCCACGGCAGCCCGCCCTCCGCGACCTGTGTGCCGACGCCGGCCGGGGTGTAGAAGGCGGGGATTCCGCTGCCGCCCGCCCGCAGCCGCTCGGCGAGGGTGCCCTGCGGGGTGAGTTCGACCTCCAGTTCACCGGCGAGGTACTGACGGGCGAACTCCTTGTTGTCACCGATGTACGAGCCCGTGACCCGGCCGATGCGGCCCGCCGCCAGCAGGACGCCGAGGCCCCGCCCGTCGACCCCGCAGTTGTTCGACACCACGGAGAGACCGGTCGCCCCGGTCGCGTACAGGGCATCGATGAGGACCTCCGGGACACCGCTCAGTCCGAAGCCTCCGACGGCGAACGACTGTCCGTCCGTCACGTCCGCCAGGGCCTCACCGGCCGTGGCCACGAGCTTGTCCATCGTGTCCTCTCCTAACGCGCCAGGACGTGGCGGAGCGCGCCGAGGAGTTCCTCCCGCGCCCCCTCATCGGTCTCCGCGGCGGCGGCCCGGCGCCAGGCGACGTGTCCGTCCGGGCGCACCAGCAGCACGCCGTCCTCGGCGATCTCGCTGACGCGGCTCCATTCGCCGTACGCGTCACGGCAGTTGTCGTCACCGACGCGCACCACGCGCAGCGGTACGCCGAGGGCGTCGCCGCAGGCGCGTGCGGCGGTCTCCCAGACACCGCCGGACAGGCCGGTCAGCACGGTGAAGGCACCGTGGCCGACGACGTCCAGCGTGGAGACGCGCTCGCCCTGCGCGTCGACCAGCCAGGCGTGCGGCAGCTTGGCGCCCGGCCGGGTCGTCGGCTGGTGCACCAACTCGCGGTCGCCCGTCCACACTTCGGCCGGGCTGTCGTCGGGGAGCACCGCGGTGGAGACGTACCGCTGGTTCATCTCCACGCCGTGCGCGTTGAACTCGTAGTTCTTCAGCTGGATCGCCTCTTCGAGCTGCCGCCTCCTCTTGGCGCCCTCGGGTGTCCGCGCCCGTATCGCCGCGATCCCTTCGGCGATGGCCTCCGCGTCGCTGCCGCCGCCGACGCCGAGCACGTCGAAGATCGGTCCGAACTGGTCGCGGCTGAGGTTGGCCCGCTCCACGATCTGCCGTCCCACGGGGGCGCGTTCGGCCGTGTAGCTGTCGAGCAGCGCGGGCCCCGCCTCGCCGCGGATCACCATCGCGAGTTTCCAGGCGAGGTTGTACGCGTCCTGGACGGAGGTGTTGGAGCCCAGTCCGTTGGACGGCGGATGGCGGTGCACGGCGTCGCCGGCGCAGAAGACCCTGCCGGCCGCATACTCCTCGGCATAGGCGTGGTTGACGGTCCACAGCGAGGTCGACGTGATCTCCACCGGGAGGTCAGGATCGCCGATGAGGTCGCGCACGATCTTCCGGGCGGCCTCCTCGTCGACACTCGGCGGCGGCTGCTCTATGTCGTAACCCCACACCAGCAGCCACTCGTTCCACGGGCGGACCATGCGGACCAGACCCATGCCGATGCCCCCGGTGTCCGCGCCGGGCTGCAGCACCCAGTACAGGACGCTCGGACGGTGGGCGCAGTACCGGGTCAGGTCGGCCTTGAAGACGATGTTCATGCTGCCGGCCTTGGCCATGCGGCCGGCGAAGGGCAGGCCGAGCTGCTCGGCGACCGCGCTGCGCCCGCCGTCGGCGCCGATCAGGTAGCGGGCCCGCACCGTGAACTCGTCACCTCGGACCCGGTCGCGCAGCAGGGCGGTGACCCCGTCCTCGTCCTGTTCGAAGCTGATGAACTCGGTGTCGAAGCGGACCTTGGCACCGCGGGCCGCCGCGTTGTCGACCAGGATCGGCTCCAGATAGGTCTGCGGCAGGTCGATCATCTCGCAGGGGCTCTTGGCGGAGTACTCGGTGGCCGTCGCGGGGCCGGTGCCCCAGCTGCGGATGCGGCCGATCTCGTCGCCCGTGAGCGCCGTGCACAGCACGGTGTCCCCCATCAGGTGGGAGGGGCTGCCGAGGGCCAGTGCCTCCGACTCGACGCCGAGGTCGCGCAGGACCTCCATGGTGCGCTGGTTGGTGATGTGCGCCCGCGGGGTGTTGGCGAGCCATCCGTACTTCGTCACCAGCAGGGTGCGGACGCCGTAGGTGGCCAGCAGCAGGGCGGCCGAGCCGCCTGCGGGGCCGCTGCCGACGACGAGGACGTCGGTGTCGTACGCGTCGAGCGGGTCGGTGGTCGTCATGGGTGGGCGCTCCTCGGTCATCCGGCCAGCGGGGCGAGACGGAAGGTGTAGTCGAGCCGGCACCACTGGCCGTCGACCGGGCGGTCGTCGGGGGTGGGGCCGGACTGCGGTGTGAAGTCGACGACGAGTTCGTCCTTGACGCCGAAGACGGTGTCGCCGTCCAGGTACGCTCCGCCGGCCACGAACAGCTGCGTGACGAGCCGGCGGTGTCCGGGCGCGTCGAACATGAAGTGCAGGTGGGGCGCCCGGTAAGGGTGGCGTCCGACCGCGTCGAGCATCTGCCCGACCGGCCCGTCGTCGGGAATCGGGTAGTGCGAGGGCAGGATGGACCAGAAGGTGATCCGCCCCTGGCTGTCGCTGCGCAGCCGGGCCCGCAGCACCGGCCCGTCCAGGTCGGGGAGCTGGACGTCGTAGAAGCCGTCCTCGTTGGACTGCCACACGTCCACCACCGCGTCCTTGACCGGCTCGCCGTCGCTGTCCGTGACCCGTACGTCCACCCACAGCGGGGTGCCGTGCAGGCCGCCGGAGATGTCGCTGCCGAGCGCGGTCTCGGGCGGGCCCTCCACGTAGAAGGGGCCGAGCACCGCGGACGGAGTGGTGTCGGGCGTGCGGGAGTTGGTGAGCAGGTCCACGGCGCTGGAGACGCCGAGCGTGTCCGACAGCAGCACGAACTCCTGGCGGGTCGGGCCGCAGATCTGCCCGGTCCGGGTGAGGAAGTCGATGGCGTACTGCCATTCGGTGTCGGTGACGTCGTTGTCCGCGACGAAGGTGTGCAGGTGCCTGACGAGATCGGTCAACAGCGTACGGATCCGGGGGTCGGGGGCGTGCGCGAAGCTGGCCACCACCTCCTCGGTGAGCCGGGCCAGCTTCGCCTCCGTCGAGGGCGGGCCCTGCGGGCGGCGTCCCTGCCAGGCGCCGGCCAGCAGCTCGCCGATGCCCTCGGCGGTCAGCTCGCGCGGGTTCGGGTACGGCGTCGAGGCGGCCAGCTCAGCCGCACGTGCCAGGTCGGACTCCGCCATGCCGAGGTCGCGCAGCGAGGTGGGGCCGCCCAGGGAGACGATCAGGTCGTACACGCCGCTCGGTGCGTCGGGCACGCCCAGGGCGTCGGCGATGCGGCGCATGACCTCGGGGACGGCGGGCGCGTTGTAGGCCATGGCGTGCGGCAGGACGACGGTGTGGGTCTCGGCGTGCGGCAGGCCGAAGCTGCCGCCCAGGGTGTGGCACAGCTTGTGGTGCAGGCCCATGCCGACCGTGGCGAGGCAGGTCCCGGCGAGCCAGGCGGCGTGCAGCAGGTCGGCCCGGGCCTCCGGGTCGGCCGGGTCGGCGGCCAGCCGGGGCAGCGCCCGGGCGATGCCGGAGATCGCGTCGAGGGCCTGCCGGTCCGTCACCGGGTTGGCGTCGGCCGAGTAGAGGGCCTCGACGGCGTGCGCGAGGGCGTTGATGCCGCTCGTCACCGTCATGGGCAGCGGCAGCGTGAGGGTGAAGTCGACGTCGTAGACGACGGTCTCGGGCAGGATCGCCGGCGACGACCGGGTGACCTTGCGCCCGTCCCGGGTCTCGCCGAGCACCGGGGTCACCTCGGAGCCGGCGTAGGTGGTCGGCAGGATCACCTGCGGGAGGTCCGTGCGCAGGGCCAGCGCCTTGGACAGGCCGGTCGTCGAGCCGCCGCCGACGGCCACGATCACGTCGGCCGAGGCGTGCGTGAGCACGTCGAGCGCCTGCTCGGTCACCTCGACCGGGGTGTGCATGGCGGCACCGTCGAACTCCGCCACCACGAGGTCTCCGAGCACCTCGCGGACCCGCGTCGCGGTGCGGGCCAGGGGCCGGCTGGACAGCAGCAGGACACGGGAGCAGCCGAGCCGCTCGACCTCCTCGCGCAGCCGGCCCACCGTGCCGGGTCCGAAGACGACCCGCGAGGGACGGGATGTGTAGACGAACGTCCGCATTGAGTTCTGCCTCCGCCTGTCATCCGGTGTGCGTCGAGCGCTTGGATCACCGAGTGTGCGGAGGAGGGCGGCACGTCGTCCTGCACGATGCGCGCGCGGCGCTGCACGAAACGCGCGTGTGTTCCGGAGCCGGCGAGGCGCGCCGCGCTCGTCGCACGCGGGCCAACTGGTCCGGCGTACCGGCCCCCCTCCCCCTCACCGTGGGCCCGGTCGTGTGCGCGGTGGGCATGGTGACGATGCTGCGGGTCGGTGCCGGTGCCTCGTACCTGACGGACGTGCTTGCCGCGCTGCTGGTCATCGGCGCCGGGATGGTCACGATGGTCGCTCGCTGACCGTGGCCCTCCTGTTCGTCCGTGGACGGCTCGAACGCCGCAGTGGCGAGCGGTGTCGACAACGCGGCGACGCGCGCGTCCGTCCGGTGACTGCGGCGGCCCTGCCGATGCTGGTGGGCATGGGCCCAAAGGCCCACCTCTCGGGTACCGCCTTCGACGCGTCGTTCGGCGGTGCGATGCCGCTGTGCGCGGCACTGCTGTGCGGCGGGGCCCTGCTGGCCTTGGTGACGCTCGGCCCCGCCGCCGACGTCCCTCACCGGGTGCGCCGGCGCACCCACGGGTGGCTCATGGAGCCGCCTGCGGTGCCACGGCTCGCGCACCCCCCGCGCACCACTGACGGGAGCAGAGCCGATGACCAGTGCGTCTCCCCCACCGCTGCGGCCCATGCCGGAGGGCTACCGCTTCCCGTCCGGCTCCCGGCGGCGTGCCGGGCGTCGCCGTCCCGGACGAACGCGTCCCGCGGATGCCGCACGGAGGCCAGGGAGACGAGATCCCGGCCGAACAGGGCCGCGGTGAGCCAGACGGTGAGGACACCGATCTCGCGTTCCCGACACCGGAGAACCCTCCGTCCACGAACATCGAGGACGACCTGTCCGAAGGCCACGCGGGTCGCCTACCTGCCGCACGGCCTGCTCACCCAGATCCGGTGGGTTCCTCATCCACGTACACGGGTGTCCTTCGGTCACGGCACACGTCGCGCTGAGCAGCCGCGGCCGGGGCGGTCAGGACGCGGCGGGAACCGCCGCGTCGAGGCCGTGGGAGGCGACGAGCTGTGCACTGCCGTCGGCCAGGCGGTAGCACAGGCCCACCACGGCGGCCTGGCCGGCGGCGACCTTCTCGGCGAGCACCCGGGAGCGGTCCAGCAGCAGGTCGACGGTGTGCCTTATGTGCTCGGCGAGAATCTCGCCCGGCTCGACCCGTCCGGCGGCCCGCGCCGCCAGCACGCTGGGCGTCACCCGCTCGACGACGTCCCGGACGTACCCGGCCGGTGTCATGCCGTCCTCCAGGGCGGCGCACGCCGCGCCCACCGCGCCGCACGAGTCGTGTCCGAGCACCACGACCAGCGGGCAGCCCAGCACGTCCACGCCGTACTCGATGCTGCCCAGCACTTCCGCACCCACCACGTGGCCTGCGGTGCGTACCACGAACAGGTCGCCCAGGCCGCGGTCGAAGATGATCTCGGCGGCCAGCCGGGAGTCCGAGCACCCGAACAGCACGGCGAAGGGCTGCTGGGAGGGTGCGATCTCGGCGCGGCGGGTGGCGTCCTGGTTCGGGTGCTCGGGGGTGCCGGCGACGAAGCGCTCATTACCGGTCAGCAGCAGCTCGAAGGCCTCACGGGGCGTCGGGGTCTTGATCTCGGTCATGACCGCAGCTTAGAACCCGGCACCGGTCGTCGCACCGCCAGGTCCCCTCGGCCGTCGCCGGGCCGGCCGATGCGGGCGCCTTGGGCATCGTCCCCAGGCGCCGGGCGTGGGCGGCCTCGATGCGGGACCGCGGCGCACAACGCTGTACCCGGTCCCGTACGGCCGGCCCCCTGCACGCTCCGGGAGCGCCCACCGGCCGCCACGGCTCACTGTCGTCCGCCAGGCCCGTACGACGAGCGAGGCGCTGGCCGAACGAGGGGGCCGCCCACGGCCCAGCAGCGGAGACGGCGGGCGCGGACGGAGGACGGCCCGTAAGTTGAGGGTGAGGGCTGTGGGGGCCGGAAGGGAGTGCCACCGGTGGCATCGCGGGTTGATCACGCGGCACTGTTCGCCGCCACACCGAGCCCGTACCTGGTACTCGGCCCGGACCTGGTCATCGTCGATGTGAACCAGGCCTATCTGGAGGCCACCGAACGCACCCGCGAGGACCTGCTCGGCCGGCACGTCTTCACCGCGTTCCCCGAGAACCCCGCCGACCCGGAGGCCGACGGGGTCCGCAACCTCGACGCTTCCCTGCACCGGGTCCTGGCCACCGGCCGGCCCGACACGATGGGCCTGCAGAAGTACGACATCCCCGTCGTGAGCCGGCCAGGCGTCTTCGAGGAACGATGGTGGTCCCCGGTGAACACTCCCGTCCTGGGCCCGGACGGGCAGGTGGCCTACATCATCCACCGGGTCGAGGACGTCACCGCCTTCGTCAAAGCCCACCAGGCCTCGCGGCCCGCCGGCGTCCGGGTGGGCCAGTACCTGGAGGAAACCCAGGCGCTGGAGGCCGAGCTGTACGCGCGGGCGCGGGAGCTTCAGCGGCTGAACGAGGAACTGCGCCAGGCCCACACGCGGGAACGCGAAGTCGCCCTCGCCCTGCAGGAAGCCATGCTCCATGCCCCTGACCTGGCCCAGCACCCACACGATGTGACGGTGCGCTACCTGCCCGCCACCGGCTCCCTCAACGTGTGCGGCGACTGGTACGACGTCGTCGACATCCCACCCGACCGGCTCGCCCTCGCTGTCGGCGATGTCATCGGCCACGGCCTTCAGGCCGCAGCCGTCATGGGGATGCTCCGCAGTGCCCTGTCGGCGGCCACCCGCGCCCTGGAACGCCCCGCCCAGGCCCTGGAGGTCCTCGGCCTGTACGCCCGGTCCATCGAGGACGCTCTGGGCACCACCGCCGTGCAGGCGCTCGCCGACACCCGCAGCCACCTGATCACCTACAGCAACGCCGGCCACCCCCCGCCGATACTCCTCCACCCCGACGGCGACTGCGCACTGCTCGACCAGGCCACCGACCCACCGCTCGGCGCCCGCCCCCAGCACGTCCCCCGCCCACAGGCCAGCGTGCCCTACAAACCCGGCGACACTCTCGTGCTGTACACCGACGGACTGATCGAGCGCCGCGGCGAGGACATCGACGCCGGTCTGGGGCGCCTGACCGACGTGCTCAGCGAGTGCGGCCGCCTCGGCACCGAGCAGCTCGCCGACACCGTCCTGGCACGCCTCGGCGTCTCAAGCGGTGGCCGCGACGACGTCGCGCTGATCGTCGTGCGACTCTGACCGGCGAGCAGACCCGCCCGCCTTCCCGTGCTGGTGCGCGTCCGGCGACGAGGGCCTGTGCCTGGCCGTTGCCACGATCAGCGGGATCAGCAGGCACGGCGACCGGTACGCCCGCGAAGGACCACGCTCAGTGCCCCTGCCGCCCGACCGCGTCAGGGGACCGAGGAACGGACCGTCTTGTCGGACACACAGGGGCCCGCCTGGTCGCGGCTCCCCATCCGGAGGCACGCGGATGGCGAGCGGAGCGATCACCACGGAGGATGAGTACGCGTCCCTGGTGGCAGATCTCCTGGTCCGCTGAGGGTCTGTGAAGGAGGCACCCCGTGGAAAGCGTCGACACAGGCCGGTTCGGAGCCGCGGGAATCTTACCGGCGGTGATCTGGTGAAAATGCACGGCAACTCGCCCGACAAGTCGCGTCAGAGGGCGCAACGGACGCTGGCGAAAGCACAAGCCAGACCGTCGCGGGTCTCCCTGGCGTTGGTCGCGCTGGTCCTCCTCGCGACGACCGGGCTGTTGGGCTGGTTCGGCATCGAGGACTTCGTCGGGGCGCTGACCTTCGCCGGCCGCATCACCGGTGCCGTGCTCATCGCCGTGGCGTTCGCCGCGCTGCTGGGCGCCGTCGCGGCTGCTGACCATTGGCTGTGGGAGACCTTTCGCTACTCCGGGCTGGTGGTGCTGATCGGCACGTTCGCGGCCTTGCTGACCAACTTCCTCGTGCTGGCCGAGATTCTGAAGGACGGCGATTCCACGTTCTTCAAGGCGCTGTTCAGCGCGCTCACGGCGGGTTCGGCACTAGCTGTCTTCGCGGTGTGCCGCACATCGATCGACATCCCCGCTCCGAAGCGGGTGGCCGCGACGCTGATCGTCACCACGGTCATCGCGGTGGCGAACTTCGGCTACCAGAACCTCTACCTGCCGTCCCAGCGCGAAGTGCGGCCTGTCATCAGATTGTCCGTGGGAAAGCCGATGACGAATCCGGATCGCAAGGCGTTTTCCGTGCCGGTGGACATCACGATCGAGAATCGCAGTGATGCGGCTTTCTACGTTCTGGGCACCGAATTCCACGCCATGGCGGAACGGGTGCCGCTGAGTTCGCAGGACCGGCTCCGTCAGCAGTGGCGAGCTGATTCCGAGCAGTGGGCGAAGTTCGAGGAAGTCAACCCGGTCTCCCGCAGGGAGATCCACCAGCCCGGCGAGTTGGTGTCGGCGCAGCCGTGGATGCCCTACGGAGGATGGATCTACGCCAGCGACACGTTCTCGTCCCGAGTGGTCGTGCAGCTTCCCGTCGACACCCCGTACGACCAGCTGGCGTTCTATGCGAGCGCGCACCTCACACGCAAGGACCGAACTCGTCTGGAGAATCTCAGGTTCACCGGGTACAGCTGGCGTGGCGCCCAGCTGCCCCAGTGGCTCAAGAGGCGCGAGGATTTCGACTCCATCGTCTACGGGAGCCGTATACACGAGAACAACGTGATCGACGAAAAGACGAGGAAGCCTCGGTACATGACCGTGTACTGGCGGTTCGGCACCCATGGCGTCAGCTTGCTGGAAACCATCACCACGGCGGACGGCAGGAACGAGTCCCAGGAAGCGGTGGAAGGCCGGTACGGCGTCCGCCAGGTCGAAACCGGCCCGGTCGAGCGGCCCCTGTCGGACATCAAGAACCGGCAATGACCGGCAGGGCCGCGGCGGGTACCGGAGACCGCTCGTCCAGCAGTCCCTCCAGCCACACCACCAGGGCGAGCGAGCCGTTCATACGGTCCCAGGAGGCGGAGTCGCCCATGCCCAGCTGAGCCTCCCGCACCGCCTGGCAGAGTCTGTCGATGTCGAACATCTCCGCGATGAGCGGATGCCGTGCGGAGCGGCACAGGTCGATGAGGTCGTCGCCGTGCGACCGCAGACCATGGACGTACGGCCCGTTGAAGGGGATCTTGTCCGCTCGGTCGCGTATCCGGGGCGGGAGCATGTCCGCCATGGCCTCGCGCAGCACCGTCTTCGGGCGGCCCGGGCGGAACGTGGCTTCGGCGGGGAGGCGGCGCATCGTGGCGATGACCTCCGGGTCGAGGAAGGGGTGCGAGAGGAAGAATCCGTTCTGCGGTGCGCAGCGCCAGGACAACGGGTCGGGCGCGGCGAGGTAGTTGGCCGCGTCGTAGAGCGACTGTTCCGGCGCGCGCCCGAACAGGAACCGGCTCTCCCCGACGCGGGCCGCGCGGTAGCCGTGAGCCCGTGCGAATCCGCGTCGCAGCCAGGGCGGGCGCGTGAAATGACCGAGGCCCCCGAGGACCGTTCCGCGGTGGACGAGCCGGGTGATCCGTTCGGCTGTCAGCGGCAGCGCCGGCTGCACGACGTGGGTGCGGACGATGTCGCGCACTCCCTGGTCGCTCGCCGCGGCCCGGAGCCGCGCCTGACGCGTCATCTCCCGGAGCCGTCCGGACCGGGCCAGCCGGTGCAGATGAAACGGGTTGGCGTCCACGATCGGATCGGCTCCGCATCCGGTCAGGAGGATGTCACAGCCCAGCTCGGCCGCGGCGGCATGCAGCCTGCTCCAGAAGGGGGCACGGAAGGCGTGGGCATGAGGCTCGTCCGAGTCCCCGGCGTGGTGCAGGAAGTCATCGAAGTCGGCCACGTCGTCGGTGTCGACGATGACCGGGCGGGCGCCGGGTGCCTGTCTGCGGACCGCCTCCACCGCCTCCTCCAGGTACGGCCGCTCCGCGGCCAGCTCTCCTGTGCCGAAACGCCCGGCGAGCAGGACCAGGTCCCCGGTGCTGCCCTCCTGTCCCGCGGCGAGCAGACGGGCCGTGAGCAACGCGACGCTGGTGGAGTCGGTGCCGCCGGAGACATGGCAGGCGATCGTCCGGCCGAGGCGGCGCCCGACAGCGTGCTCCAGCGCGCGGCGCAGCTGCTGCCCGGGACCGGATCCGTCTGCCACCGGTGCCGGCGAATCGACGGTGCGCCCGGTGCGGCTCAGCCGGTGGCCTCGCATCCGCCCGGTGACGGACAGCTCCACCACCTCGCCGCCGAGGATCCGGTGTACCCCCGCGAACGGGGTCAGTTCCGTGTGCGGTTGCGCCATGTTCCCGGTCAGATACCGGCAGAAGTAGCGGTGTTCCAGCTCCGCGGCGCTGCCCAGGCCGCGCGCCGACGTACTCACCGCGCTCACCCGGCCCTCGGACTCCCTGAAGAACAACGGGATGCGCGCCTGCTCGTCCCGCAGCAGCAGAACGCGGTCCTGGTAGACCAGGACCGCCGCGAAGTCGCCGGTGGGCAGGGGCGGTTCGGACCCGGGCGGGGCGAAGGCGCCGAGGAGAGCGTGCGCGCCCGCCAAGCGGTCGTGGACCGAGCCGGCCCAGCCGACGACCGCTGCCGTGCCGGCGGGTGAGGCCACCGTCGTCACGAGTCCCTGCCGGACCATGGCCTCGGCCGTCCGGAGTTCGGGTGCGTCCCCGGCGAACTCGACTCGGAGCGCTTCCATGCCGCCGCCCTCAGCAGCCGATCGAGAGGACCGGTGTGAAGGCGTGCCCTCGCGGGTCGGCGTCCGGGATGCACAGGCCGGCCGCAGATGTCCAGGCGTGCAGGGCGAACGGGTGCTCGCGCACGCCCACGTGCAGTACGGCCTCGAAGCCGCGCCGCCGCAACAGGACGAAGGCCGTGACGGCCTCGGTCTTGCAGTCGCCGTTGACGAACCAGCTTCTGCGGCGGGCTGCTTGAACCGCTCGTTTCAACCGTGCGACGTCCGCCGCGGAAGGGGTGTCCGTTCGGGCGTACTGCGGGGCGGCCAACGGCAGCATCCGAAGGACGCGTCCGAAGCCGAGCGTCCGGATCAGCAAGTGCCCGCCGCGCAGCCAGAGTCCGACCTCGGCATCCGTGTCCGCCTGCCGGCGGGCCGCCGCGCATCCGGCTCGGACGAGACCGGTGACGAGGTCCGCGCGTTCCTCGGAGCTTTCGTCGGCGAACTTCTCGACGTCCGCCGTCGCCATTCCGAGGAATCGCGTCCGCTTCCAGTCGGCGATGAGCGCCCCTCCGGGCAGCCTGGTGACGCGGCAGTGCGGTGAGAGGATCCGTGTCAGGGCCACCAGGGCGTCGCGGTCCCGTGTCACCGCACGGCCTCCCATGCCCCGGTGCACGGTGTCAGGACTGATGTCCGTGACCGTCGTAGTCGCCGCCGCTGAAACCCCGGATCAGACGGCCGCCGCCGAGAAGGACAAGGCCACGCGGCATACGGCGCCGCAGAAATCGGATCAACATCGCCTACCTCCAGAACCGGTGGCGTCGATCAACTCAAGGCTACTCCGGCTCGAATGCCTCGCAACCCGATACGTCCGTCCGGGCGGTGCCGCACCAGCGGGCTTCGGGCGACGGCACCCGCGGTCGTCACCGGCTCCGGAGCAGCGGGGCCCGGTGGCTTTCCGCGCGCCACCGGGCCCGGGCCGTATCAACGGGCGGGAATATTCCGGTCGGATGAGGAGCGACGGACTGGGTGCGGCCGGTCGCCGCGCCGGTGGAGTTCCAGGGCCACCGGGGCAGCGGTGAAGACCGAGGAGTACGTGCCGATCGCGAGGCCGACGAGCAGGGCCAGGGCGAAGTCGGTGAGCGAGGACCCGCCGAGCACGGCGAGGGCGGTGAGGATGAAGGCGGCGCCCATGCCGGTGTTCACGGTGCGGGGCAGGGTCTGCAGGATCGCCTGGTTCGCGATGCCGGGCAGCGGTGTTCCGGGGGCTTCGCGGGCCAGTTCCCTGACGCGGTCGAAGAGGACCACGGAGTCGTTCACCGAGTAACCGATGACGGTGAGCAGGGCTGCCAGGAACACCCCGTCGACAGGCTTGCCGAGCCAGGCGAAGACGCCGACGAGGATCACCACGTCGTGGGCGAGGGCCGCGACCGCGGCGGTGCCGAACAGCAGGCGGAAGCGCGCCGCCAGATAGACGAGCTGCGCGCCTAGGGCGACGGCGAGCGCGATCAGGGCGCCACGGCGCAGCTCCTGCCCGAGGCTGGGGCCGATCAGTTCGTCGCGGACCTTGTCCGCCCCGCCGGCGAGGTCGCGTACGGCGCCGGTGACCTCGGCCTCCTCGGCGTTGGTCAGCTGCTCGGTGCGCACGGTCAGGCCACTGTCGCCGGACGACTGCACGACGGCCCGGGGGAAGCCCGCCTCCGCGAGCGCGGTGCGGGCCCGGTCGGCGTCGACGGGGGCGCTGGTGGCGTACTCGATGAGGCGGCCACCGGTGAACTCCACACCGAGGTCGAGGCCGCGCACCGCGATGCCCGACGCGGCCAGGACGAGCACGGCGGCGGACGTGGCCAGCCAGCGGCGCGGGTGGCGCATGAGGTGGGGGTCGCGCCGGGTGAGACGGTCACGGACGGCGCCCGTGGTCGCGATGCCGGTGAGGCGGGGGCGGCGGCGCAGGCCGGGGCGGCCGGCGGCGTACTCGGCGAGCACCCGGGTGATCACCAGGGCGCTGAACATGGAGGCGAGCACGCCGATGCCGAGGGTGACGCCGAAGCCCCGCACGGGCCCGGACGCTAGGAAGAACAGCAGAGCGGCCGCGATCAGTGTGGTGATGTTGGAGTCGGCGATGGCGCTCAGCGCGTTGCGGAACCCGGCCGCCAGCGCCGAGCGGACACTGGGGCGGCGGCGGGTGGCGTACTCCTCGCGGGCCCGTTCGAAGACCAGCACATTGGCGTCCACGGCCATGCCGATCGCCAGGACGAAACCGGCCAGGCCCGGCAGGGTCAACGTGGCGCCGAGCACGGCCAGAGCGGCGTAGGAGAGCAGGCCGTAGCAGACCAGGGCGACGGCGGCCAGCACCCCCATCAGCCGGTAGACGACGATGATGAACACAGAGGTCAGCGCCGTGCCGATGGCCGCCGCCCAGGCGCCGGCCGCGATGGCCTGCGCGCCCAGGGTCGGGCCGACGGTGCGCTGTTCGACGGTCTCGACCGGCACGGGCAGAGCTCCGCCGTTGATGAGAAGGGACAGCTCGCGGGCTTCCTCGGGGCCGAAGGAGCCCGTGATCTGTGTGGCGCCGTCGCGGATGCCGGTCCGGCACGCGACGGACGGGTCGACCTGTGGTGAGGAGATGACCTTGTCGTCGAGGACGATGGCGACCCGCCGCCCCGGGTCGCCCGGCGGGTGACAGGCGGCCTCGCCGGTCAGCCGGGCCCAGCCGTCACGGCCGGCGCCCTCGAAGCCGACGGTGACGTGCCATCCGGCTCCGCCCTGCTGGTCGAAGCGGGCGGCGGCCTCCTTGACGTGCCCGCCGGTCAGGGCCGCGGCCCCGAGGCGCAGCGGTGTGCCGGACTCATCGGGCAGGACGTGTTCCCGGGGCCGTTTCGGCAGGGGCCGGGAGCCGTCGTCCGCGCTGTCAGCGGTGCCGAGCACCGGGTGGAAGCCGAGCTGCGCGGTACGGCCCAGAACGTCGGCGGCCTTCTTCGGGTCCTGGACCCCGGGCAGTTCGACGAGGATGCGGTCGTCGCCGGAGCGGACGAGGGTGGGTTCGGCGACGCCGAGCGCGTCGATGCGGTCGCGCAGCACCTCCAGGGCGCGGTCGGTGGCCGCGCGGTCGGCGTCGGTGGTGGCGGTGGACCGGGTCTGCAGCACGATCTGGGTGCCGCCGCGCAGGTCGAGTCCGAGGCGGACCGGCACGGTGACGGCGATGTACAGCGATACGGCGGTCACGGCGAGGGCGAGCAGCGCTCTCACACGGAGTGAACGGGTCAACGGGGGCCTCCGGCAGGCACACCACGGCCACGGCGGCGGCCGGAGAGAGGGCGCGGCCGGGGGGCGAGGTGAGCGGTGGGCGGACAAGAGGGGGTGTCAGGTGCCGGAGGCCTCAGGCGGTGCCCGTCCACGGACACGGGGTGCGTGAGCATCCGAGGAGGGAACGTGCCCGGCCGATTCGGTGAGCCGCGCCAGGCGGGGCGGGATGACGGTCGTGCCCTGGGCACAGGCGGCGGGGTGGCAGCGCGGAGCAGGATCCTCGCGGTGCGGCTCGTGACGCGGTGCCGCCCGGACGATGCGGACGCGGTCGCACCCGTCGTCGGCGTGCGGTCCGGCGTCCCGGTAGTGGCCCGCCGCTGCCGCCGCTCCGGCCGCCGAGCCCCCCGTGATCGCGGGTCCGGCGAGGCCGACCGCGGCCAGCAGCGTCAGGACGACGGCCGCCAGCAACGCGACGGCAGAGGGCCGGGCACTGCCGGAGCGGGGGGCGGTGCGCGCGGGGCGGTGCGTGCCCGAGCAGGGGGCGGTGCGCGCGGGGTGGTGCATGCCCGTCCCCCTCTCGTCGTGGTGTGCGGGTGCCGCCGGGCGCAGGCTGTTCGGTCTGGGATCGGGCGGCTGCCGGCGGGGGTCGGCCGGGAGATCAGGGTTCGATCAGGCCGACGCGGATGGCGTAGCGGGTGAGTTCCAGGCGGTCACGCAGACCGAGCTTCTGCAGCAGATTGGCGCGGTGCCGCTGTACCGTCTTGATGCTGATGAACAGCAGCTCCGCGATCTCCTTCGACGAGTTCCCCTCAGCCACCAGCTTCAGGACCTCCTCCTCGCGGGGGGTGAGGACCTGATCGGGGGCCTCCTCGCCGCGTCGAGCGCGGTCCAGATAGTTGCGGATCAGCGCGGTGACCGCACCGGGATACAGGAACGGCTCGTCCCGCATCGCGGCCCGGCACGCGGCGACCAGGTCCCGGTCGGCAACCGACTTCAGCACATACCCGCTCGCGCCGGCCTTCAGAGCCTGGAAGAAGTACTGCTCGTTGTCGTGCATGGTGAGCATCAGGATCCGCAGACCCGGCTTGAGGACGGCCAGTTCCCGGGCGGCCTGCAAGCCGGTCATGCGTGGCATGGCGATGTCCAGCACGGCCAGGTCGACATCACGGGTGCGGGCCAGCTCGACGGCTTCGGCGCCGTCGCCGGCCTCGGCCACCACTTCGAGGTCCGGTTCCTGGTCGAGGATGAGCCGCACACCCCGGCGGACCAGTGCGTGGTCGTCGGCGAGCAGGATACGGATCGTGTTCCGGGAGGCCCCCCAGGGCGGTGTTTCCGTCGGGGAAGTCGTGGTGTCGGGCATGGTCAGGGCTGCTTCCTGGGAGCGGACGCGGTGAGCTGGACCCGGGTGCCGGTACGGGGTGCCGGGGTGATCTCGAGGCTGCCCCCGATGAGCAGGGCCCGCTCGCGCATGCCGCGGATGCCGGCGCCTTCGCGGGGGGCCTTGATGCCGGAGCCGTCGTCGGTGACCGTCAGCACCACGCTGTCGTCGGCATGGCGCAGGGCGACCGTCACCCGCTGGGCGTCCGCGTGACGGGCGACGTTGGTCAGCGACTCCTGGGCGACGCGGTAGAGGACCAGTTCGGTCTCCGGCGCGAGGGCGGGCAGGTCGGCGTCGAAGCGGCGGCTGACCTGCAGCCCGGTGTGAGTGGCGAAGTCCTCGGTGAGCGAGGTCAGCGCACTGACCAGACCCAGGTCGTCCAGCACGCCGGGCCGCAGCCGGCGTACCAGGCGACGGACCTCGTCCAGGCTCTCCCGGGTGATCTCCTGCACCTCGTGCAGCTCTTCGCGCAGTGCCGCCGGTGCGTCGTCCGCGGCCCGCTTGAGGCCCAGCAGGATCGCGGTCATGCTCTGGCCGACCTCATCGTGCAACTCCTGTGCGATGCGGCGGCGTTCGGCCTCCTGGGCCAGCAGGGCCCGGGCACTGCTGGTGGCCCTTTCGTGTTCCAGCCGTTCCAGCATGGCGTTGAACGTGCGGATCACCTCGGCGACCTCGCCGCCTCCGGAAGCGGGCAGACGCTGGCCGGGGCGCAGCAGGTCCACGGTGGTCATCAGCTTCGTGAGCCGGTCGAGCGGGGCCAGGCCGAGCCGTAGCAGCGCGGCGTTGGCGACCAGCATCACGGCCAGACCGCCGACCAGGATGACCGCCTCGGTGAGCAGGACCGGCACGGAGACGGTCACTGGAGCCCACAGCAGCAGCGCGGTCGCCGTGCCCAGCACCACGGCGTTCAGGGCGAAGATCCGCCAGAACAAGGACACCGGCCCAACGCCTCCCCTTCTACAACCTCGCTCCACCTCCACTGTCGGCCATCGCGCGGCCCCACCGCGTCCACGGTAGCGGGGCGCTCGGGTACGCCTGTGGCCAGCCTTCCCCGTCCCGCGTGCCCCGTCGATGGGGTCCGGACCCCATTTCCCGGGGCGTGCACCACCCATGGCCCGTCCGTATGGGTCCCTCGCCCCGGCGTAGATGGGGCCCGCGCCCGATAGGTGTCCGCCGCCGGCCCGGCCATGGTGGGAGGCACACGATCACCGCCACACGAAGCGTGCGGCTCGGCGACACCGCCGCGCTGTGCGCCGCCCAGAAGCCTCGCAGAAAGGGACTGACCATGTCGCTCGATGTCACCCGGGCGGAACCCCATCCGGACGAGGCCCGACGGCACCTGGAACACGCCCGCGTCTCCCGGCTGGCCCAGCTTCACGCCCTCGACGAGACCAGGCAGACCACGGACGCGTACCTGCTGTCCGAGCAGAAGGCCGCCATGAAGCGGGTCCTGAGGGAGATCGAAGAAGCCTTCACCCGCATCGACGACGGCACCTACGGCACCTGCCAGGACTGCGCCAAGCCCATCCCCGCGGAACGGCTGGAGATCCTCCCCTACACCCGCTACTGCGTCGCCTGCCGGCGCCGGGCCACCTGACCTGCGCCCGCAACCTCCTGCCCTCCCCTGCCCTCGAAGGGGTGAAGTGGTGAACCACCAGACCATCGGTCAGAGCACGACACACCTGTCGGCCGAGGACCTCGCCGCACTGCGCCGGCACCTTCATGAGCAGCGCCTGTTCCGCCAGGAGCAACTGCTGCAGCTCGCTGCGCCGGTCACCTCACGCACCGAGGACCGGCTGCGGCGGCGGGCCGCCGCGCAGATCGAGGTCCTCGTCAAGCTCTCCGCATCCGCCCGTATGGTTCTCGCCGACGTCGAGGCAGCCCTGGAACGCATGGACGACGGATCGTACGGCACCTGCCACCTGTGCCGACGCCCCATCGACCGGGAACGGCTGATGATCATTCCGCAGTGCCGCTACTGCGCCCGCTGCCAGCAGGTCAGGGAGGCGATCCCATGACCGGCATCGACCGGCCCCGCACCACCGCTGCCCGGCACCGGCCCTGGCCGCTGTGCCGGCGCTGCAGCGGCATCGCCCTGGACATGGGAAGCGCCCGCACCCGCGCCTGGATCGCCGGCAGGGGTGTGGTCGTCGACGTACCCACCGTGACCTTCCCGGGCTCCGGCGCGGTGCACCCCATCCAGCGCGGCAGCATCATCGACACCCTGGAGTGCGCCCGCATGCTGCAGCGGCTGCTCGCGCACCGCCTGCCCCGCTTCACCCGCCCCATGGTCATCGTCACCGCACCCGTCCTGGGCGGCGTCGCCTACCGCACCCAGGCCCGCACCGCGGTCGACGTGCTGCGGCCGCACAGCGTCCTGACCGTGCCCGGCGCCCGGGCCATCGCTGTGGCGGCCGGCGCGGACCTGTCCCGTCCGCTGATGGTGGTGGACATCGGCGCCCACCTCACCGAAGTGGTACTGCTGGACGACGGCGACATCACCGACGCCCGCCGCACCGCCCTGGGCACCAGCGATCTGGACGACACGACCACACCCTCGGAGATCGCCGGGGCGGTGGCCTCGATGCTGACCGCGATGCTCCGGCAGGACCGCTCCTCGCTCAGCGTCGATGCGGTGCACCGCGGCATCCTGCTGGCCGGTGGAGGTGCCTTGCGTCCCGAGATCACCGCTCCCCTGACCGAGCAGCTGGACATGCCGCTGCGCGTGGTCCCGGCCCCGCACACCGCATCGGTGCGCGGCGCCGCCAAGCTCCTGCAAGCCGCCCACACACACCCCTCCGCCTCCGGCCCTCTCCCACCGGCTGTCCGCCCCCGCTAGGCCCTGTCGTGACTTTCGGATCAGCCCCGACTCGGAGGGGCGGTGCCTTGCCGGTGCCGATGAGGGGGCGCGCGTGCAGCCGCAAGGCGGAGGAGGGAGCCGACGCGGCGCGGCGGTGACCGACGGCGACGCGGCAGATGCGCGTGCCGAGCCCCGCGGCCCCGGGCCGATCCGGAAGACACGGCCCAGGCGGCGCTCGCACTCCCGGTTCATCGGCACTCCGCATCCGCTGCGTCCACCGCCGAAAGGAGGACACGTGCCCGGCCGCACACCCCCACCTCGCGAGGAGTCGTCCCTGGTCATGCTCCGGCGCCTGCGACGCAACCCCCTGTGCCGCCGCAACGACCTGGTCCAGGCGTGGATCGGCCTCGGCCTGCTGCTGGCCGCGCTGGCGGCCACCCCGGCCGCCATGGTCCTCGTCGGCGACGCCGCCCACCGCCACTACGCCCGCACCGCCCAGCACCAGGCCGCCACCCGCCACCCCACCACCGCCGTCCTCCTCGAGGACGCCCGGCACCACCCGGAACCCGGCTCCGCCGAAGCCCGGAAGACCCGCTACCCGACCAACGTCCGCTTCACCGACCCCCACGGACACACCCGCACCGCCACCGCCGATGTCCAGCCCGCACTGCCCAAGGGCAGCAGCAT
The DNA here is from genome assembly GCF_040678315.1 of Streptomyces sp. NPDC052721. Lineage (NCBI taxonomy): Bacteria > Bacillati > Actinomycetota > Actinomycetes > Kitasatosporales > Streptomycetaceae > Streptomyces > Streptomyces sp. NPDC052721. The sequence goes on from NZ_JBFATL010000007.1 coordinate 154,158, forward strand.
CCGCGTCTGGGTCGGCACCGACGGAACCCTCACCGACCCACCGCTGAGCCCCAGCGAGATCCGCAGCCGCGCCATGGGGTCAGCCATCCTCGCCACCCTCGGCGTCCACGCCACCGCAGCCGCCGCCTACGGCGCCGCCAGCCGCGTCATCCAGCGCCGCAACCTCGCCGCGTGGGAGACCGCCTGGGCCCAGACAGCACCCCGCTGGACCACATCGCCTTAGCTCGCGGCAGGCCAAGCGGTCTCGCGCCGATGCCGGACTCGGCGAGCCCGCAGCCGCGCCTGCTTGGAGCAGCGCCGTCGGCCGGCGCTGTGCCTCGTCGGGCAGGTCCCCTGACCGCCGGCCTTCGTCGTGGCCGACGGTCCACTCCTGCCGTTCCATCCTCAGTTCGCCGTGCGGCGATGCGGCTTCCCGTGGCGAGGGTTGGTCGTGGCGGAGTTCCAGCGCTCGAAAGGTCATCTGCGCGGACGGGCCGCCGGCGCTCAGGTTCCGGGCCGCGCGTGCGACCGTGAGCCGGGTGAGCCCTGACACTCGGCCAGTCTGCCGTCCGCCGGGCGCTCCCCGCTCACCGCTCCACAGCCCGCCGTGGCCTGAACACCGCTCAGGCAGTGGTTCCGCCCCGCCGCGCGCCGCAGCCGCCGCCTACGGCGCCGTGCGCGGCTCGCCCGCATGGGTCGCGTCGACGCGGGAAACCGGTGATCACGTTTCGGCGATGCGAGAGGAGACCACCGTGCACAAGGGCAAGTGGATAACAGGCAGCGCGCGCAAGGAGCTGGCCGAAGCCTTCACCAAGGAGTACCGCGAGGGCCGGTCCATCCGCGCCATAGCCGAGGCTCATGGCCGGTCGTACGGCTTCGTACATCGGGTGCTCACCGAAGCCGGCGCGCCCCTCAGGGCACGGGGAGGCGATGTCCGCACCGGCACCGCCCACTCGACGCGATGACAGCCGCGCCGACAGCGGCGTGCCGCCCGCGGAGTGCCGCTGCCGGTCACGGCTCCGGGACGTCCGCAGACGGCGTGGCACCGCTGCTGCCTGCCCTCCGCTGAAAGCGGCTGCACCATCGGTTTCCGGGTAGCCGAACCTCGTGGGGTGCCCATCGAGAGCAGGGCATCCCTGACGAAAGGAGCGTCATGCCAGGGGTCATCCAACGACTCAAGCAGTTCGCGAGCAGTCCGCAGGGTCGGCGCACGATCGAACAAGTACGCCGTACCGCGGCCGATCCACGCCGCCGAGCCCAGGCCCAGCGGCTCTTCGGCAAGCTCCGCGCCCGCCGGTCGGCGTCGGGAATGTGACCCACACCGACGAGCGGCGTGCCGACTCGCGCCGTTGCGCTTCTGCCCTCCCGGAGACACGGTGACCGTTGCCACACCTCATCAGGCAGCTGACCGTCGCAGCCACCGGAAGCGGCCGTCCGTGAGTCGCCGCCCGGGCCGGTCACGGCCGGCAGGGCGGCGGCCCGGACGCCGTCTTCTGCGCTTCGGGCTCGGTGAAGTCGGCGAAGCGGACCGGTTGGCAACGTGGCATCCGGCCTGGGCATGACGCGACGACATCCACGAGGCGTTCCTCGGCCTCGCCACCTGCCTCGTCACCCACCGGCATGTCCAACGCCTTTGTCAGGACCTCCAGGAGTGTTCCGTTGGAGCGGCCGGCCGGCGGGGTCCCGGTCAGGTCGCCCTCCCTTCCCGGTCGGAGGACGGCCACACATAGGGCAGATCGTCCGGGACTCCGGGGAACAAGGGCGCGTACGTGTCCCGGTCCTTGCGGACGAGCGCGGACTGGTGGCTGCGGTGGAAGGCCTCGTCACCGAGCCACGGCGGAAGGTCCCCCGCGGCGGCGAGAGCGGGCTGACCGCGCACGTGTGCGCCCGGACGGCCTGCGGCGTATCCGGCGATCAGTGACGCGGCACAGCTGTCCTGGTGCCCCTGCTCGCGCCAGACACGGCAGACTTCGAGTCCGTAGCGGACCAGGGCCTCCTCGTATCCGCTCCACATGCGCACGGCCGGGTGCCTGCGCCAGCCGTATCCGGGAACGGTCAGGCCGCGCAGCACCTGGAGTGCCTCGACCCGCTGCTTGCCCAGGCGGCGACGGTCCAGGATCAGGGCGGAGCGCCGGAAGTCGGCATCGGGCAGGAACGTCTGCATGGTCGCCGTCCTGAGCGGGTGCGGGAGTTCGGGTGATCCGGGTTCGGTCGGAGGGTGCGCTGCCCCGCCCGTGGCCGGCCGGCCACCGGGCCCGGCGGTCTCGGTCGGCGGGGGACGCGGTCAGCCGTCCACGGCCGGGGGGCGCGCCGCGTGGTCAGGGTGTCCCAGGGCGCGACGTGCCTCCTTCATCTCCGCCTCGTACAGGTGGTCCCGGCCGTGGGCGAGTGCGTTCACCACGCTGCGTTCCAGCTCCTGGAACGGCCGGTAGTAGGTGTCGTTGTAGGCCTCGATGATCTGGAACGTCCAGTGACCGGGGATGACGTCGCGGCCCAGGATCTCGGCCTCGGCCTTCGCCGCCCACTGGGCGTGCCCGGCCTCGCGCAGCAGCCGTACCGCCCGTTCCAGTTCACGGTCGGCCCCGCCGGTCAGCTGGTGGAAGCTGTACAGATGGCCGCGGGCGCGCTCGGTGGTCTCCAGAGCCTTCGACAGCGATCCGAGGGCTTCGACGGTCAGGTCGTCGACCCCTTCGGGGCGGCGTTGCCGGTGGTCCGGTCCGTCCTGGTACTCGTTCATGGCACTCCCTGGGTCTGCGGCGCCTACGGTCCCCGCATCTCTTCCCGTCGCGCCGGGTGTCCCCCTGCGGCGTCGGCCGGACGGGTGACCGGTGGTCGCGTCCGGTCCGGCCTGCGTCGGCGGCGGATGCGGGCGTCCTGCGCTAGCGTCCGCCGTCATGACGTTCGTTTCGCTCAAGGAATTACGGGCCGAGTTGCGGGATCTGGCGGAGCCGGCCGTGCGGGCGCAGCAGGAGCGGGTGCTCAGCCGTGCGGAGGACGACGAACTGCTCGGCGTACGCGTGCCGGTGCTGCGCGAGCTGGCGCGTGCCTACCGCGAACTTTCCCTCGAGGACGTGGACGTGCTGCTGCACAGCCGTGTCCACGAGGAGCGGTTCGCCGGGCTGCTGGTCCTGGCCGAGCAGGTGGGCACGGCGACCGGCGCGGACCGCAAGGCGCTGGTCGACTTCTATCTGGCGCGTACCGACCGCGTGGACAACTGGGACCTGGTCGACGGTTCCGCGCACGTCGTACTCGGGCCGTGGCTGCTGGAGGGGGATCTGCGGGTCCTGGACGAACTGGCCGCGTCCTCGTGGCTGTGGGACCGCCGGATCGCGGTGCTCGCCACGCTGGCGCTGATCCGCGAGGGACGTTTCGAGCCGACGCTCCGCCTGGTGCTGACGTTGCGCCAGGATCCGGAACCTTTGATCCGCAAGGCTCTCGGCTGGATGCTGCGGGAGATCGGCCGCCGGGACGAGCCGCTGATGGTGGCCTTCCTCGACCGGCATCTCGACGAGCTGCCGCGCATCACCGTGCGCTATGCGACGGAGCGGCTCGCACCCGCCGAGCGGGCACGGTTCGTGAAGGGGCGATAGGGCCGGGAACACCCCGTGAACTGGCCGTGGCCGTACGCGGTGTACGGCTCCCCCGCGTCCAGTTCATCGCGGGCAGGAACGCTCCCTTGCGTCGGGAGAGCTTCGCCGTGTCCAAGCTCGACCTTTGTCTGGAGCGCCTGCGCGCCGAGGAGTTCGGGGACCAGGTATGGACCGATCACCTCACGGTGCCTGAGGTTGCCGAGCACATCGCGGCAACCGCCGGCCTGACGCTCGCCCCGAACGAAGACGGAGCGCTGCGAGGACGTGCGCGGCGGGCCTGGACGGGGATCAAGCACATTCGGTTCGACTGAGGCGATCACGGCACCCCGCCTCGGCCGAGGAAGGCCGCGCGGGAGAGCGGCAGATCGGGCCACGGAACACTCCCGGCAGGCGAAAAAGTGCATTCCCCCCGCGTCCCCATGTCCATGTCCGGTGGCTGAGTGCATGCCCGGGTATCCGCCGACCTTGGTCTGAAGCGCGCACTCCACCCTGGGGCAAACGCGGTTCAGGCACGTCCCGCTCAAACAACTGCACTACGGGCACCATCGGCACCGGCCCCGCCGGCGGTCCCCCCGTCCATCGTCAGCAACAAGGTCGCTCCTCCAGTTCGTCAGGAGGCCGAGGCACGTGGTGCCGGGGCCTGCATCCTCTGCGGATTGCATCCGGTGCCGGCGCTTTCCGAAGAGGGAAGGGGTGCAACTGCTGGTCAGGACGTTGGGCGCCGCCGACCGACCCGGCGGCGCCCGCGACGCGCTCCGGCTCGTGGCCGGACGCTCCAGCGCCTCAGCCAGGAGGTCAACGACCTCACGACACGGATCGCCACCGCAATCACCCTCTGCGCACTACCGCTGCTGGCCCGCTATGACGTCGGCCCGGACACCGCCGTCACTTCACCGGCAGCAGCTGGTGAACCGGGACCTCGGGGGCCGGTGACCCCCGGCGCCCCGCCGCGGCTGGTACGCGTGCCATGCCGCCGCCGCGCCGGCCGACAGGCCCGTTGATTGCCGATCGTGTCGTACGTCTTCCCCGTCGCTGAGAGTCTCTGTGGCCGAGTTGCCCATGCGGCCAGGGGCCGTCGCCCGGCTCCGGCAGCAGTGACCGGGCAGCGCCCCGACTGGCGGTAAGTCAGCTAGGACGTGAGGAACCGCACCGAGGGGCCCCGGATTCCGCGATGTGTGCCGTTTCACGCACACCAGATGCCGCCTAAGTTGTCTGCATCACAGCGGAAATGTCCATTTAGCATCCATGCTCGAAACGGATGCCAACTCCTGAAGTGGGGCTTATCGGCATCCCCTTGGGCACGAAGTTACAAAGTGACCTATACCACAGTACTGCTGACATTTCCCCTTTATCCCTGTTCCTCCTCCCCTTGGGAAGGTGCCCCATGGCCGCTTACCTCTGTCCTCCTGCCGTGATACACGGCGAACACCCCGTGAAGACCAGCCAGATCGTGGCGGAGGTGCGCGACCGGCACCCGCACGCGGCGTGGGCGCCGCGGATCGACGGCATCGCGGCCAGTACGGGCATCGAGACCCGCGGGTGGATGCTGCCGCTGGAGACCGCCGTCGCACCCGGCACTGGCGGCGGCCTGCGGTCTGTCGGCGTCGAGCCGGCCCAAGAGGCGCTGGCCCGCGACGGGTTCGCCCAGCAGGACGTGGACCGCGTGATCGCCGCACTTGAGGCGATACCCGCGCCGCAGACTGTCCAGGAGCGCACCGCGCCGGCCTGGGAGGCCGTGCAGGCCTACGGGGAGCGTGCGGCGCGCGGCGCCCTGCAGATCGCCGGGTTGGACGCCGCGGACATCGACTGCCTGATCACCAGTCACTCCACCACCCCGGCGCTGCCGGGTCTGGACCTGTCCCTGGCCAACAAGCTTCCGCTCCGCAACGACGTGATGCTGCTGCCGGCCACGCAGTGGGCCTGTATCGCGGGGACCCGCTCCCTGGCGCTGGCCGCGGATCTCGTGGCCGCGGACCCCGACCGAGTGGTCCTGGTCGTCATCTCGGAGGCGCTGAGCACGACCTACCAGCCCGCAGACGACACCCTTGAGTCTCTGATCGTCCGGTTGCTGTTCGCGGACACCGCGGTCGCCGCGGTGGTCACGGGCCGCCCGAGGCGCGAGTCGGTGCTGCGGCTGGACGCCGCCTGGCATCACACCCTGCCCGGCACCCAGGACCTGCACCGCCTGGAGACGCGGGCGGACGGCACCCACTTCGTGATGGACCGGCGCGGACCGCGCGCCGTGCAGGAGACGGTCACCGCGATGTGGGAGTGGCTGCGCGTGCGTTACCAGGACCACCCCGACGCCTGGCACCCCGACGTGCTGCTCGCGCACCCCGGCGGGACCCGGGTTCTGGAGTACATGGAGCAGACGATGCCCGACGCGTGGCCGTCGGGGCTGCTGGACTACAGCCGGGACAGCTACACCACCGGCAACCGCGGAGGCGCCGCCGTGTTCGACATCCTGCGGCGGGCGCATGACGCCGGGCAGAAGCCGGGCAGTCGCGCCGTCCTGTACGCGGCGGCACCGGGCCTGACCGCCACCGCCTTGGAAGGGGAATGGCTCTAGCACGACGCCGCACCACCCGTACTGGTACGACGCCGCACCACCCGTACTGGTACGCGGGCCCACCACCGGTACCGGCACATGGGCCGCCCGCGTCATCGGTCACGCCGCCGGAACCGCCGAGCGCGTCGTCCGTACCGTCGGCGGCGGCTGATTCGCCCGCCGCCCGGGCCCTCGCCGCGCTCCTGTACGTCGCCCGTGTCTTGGAGGCGTCGCCGCGTCACCTCGCGACTTTCGCCCAGACCACCTTGCCGGTGTCCGTCCACCGGACCCCCCACCGGGTGGTGAGCCTGTGCGCGATGTGCAGGCCGCGACCGCCGTCGTCGAGCAGGCCGCCCGGCCTCAGACGCGGCCTGCCGGTGCCGGTGTCGCCCACCTCGCACAGCAGGGCGTGACCGGACCTGATCAGCCGTACCGTGATGGGACCGGTGGCGAAGCGCACGGCGTTCGTGACCAGCTCGCTGACCAGCAGGACCACGGTGTCCCGGGTGTCGTCCCTGGTGCGCCATTGCCGCAGCAGCACGGAGACCTGCGCGCGGGCACGGGCGGGGGCGTCGTCACGGGCGGGCAGCCGCCACGTCGCGGTGTCCCCTTTGCGGTAGCCGATCATCCGTGCGAGCAGCAAGGTCACGTCGTCGCGCTGGCGCGCGGGTGCCAGCGCGGAGACGACGTGCCGCGCGGCCTGCTGCAGGGCGTCCCAGGGGTGCACCGTGGACACGGCGTCCGCCAGCCTGCCGATGCCCTCGTCGATCGACACGGCCGGATCCTCCACCAGTCCGTCGGTGTAGAGGGCGAGCAGGGAGCCCGGGGGTGCGCCGAACGTGTGCACGTCGAAGGGTTCCCGCAGCGCGAACTCGGCGCCCAGGCCGGGGTGGGGCCGGACGTCGAGCGGGCCCGCGTGCCCGTCCGGGGAGACCAGGACCGGGGGGAGGTGGCCGGCGCTGGACAGTGTCACGCGGTGGCCGACCGGGTCGTAGAGGGCGATGCAGCAGGTCGAGCCGAGGGCGCTGTAGCCGGCCGTCAGCCCGGAATCGGCGTCGTCCAGCAGCGACACTGTCTCGTCCAGGTGCTCCAGTACCTCGTCCGGCGCGAGCCCCGCGGACAGCAGCGCGCGGGCCTCCATGCTCAGCTCCCCCATGGTTGCCGCGGCTCCCAGACCGTGCCCCACGACGTCGCCGACCACCAGTGCGGTGCGGCCGTCCGGCAGCGGGAAGCTGTTCACCCAGTCACCGCCGACGCCCGCGCTGTCGGGGGTGGCGGGCTGGTAGACGCTGGCTATCTCGATGGTGTCGCCGCCGGTCCGGGGCAGGAGCCGGCGCTGCAGGGCCAGCACCTGCGTGTGCTCGCGCTGGTGCTGACGAGCCAGGTCGACGTGATGGGCGGTCCTGGCCACCAGTTCCTGCAGGTCGAGCAGTTCGCTGTCGCGGAACGGGAAGTCCGCCCGCCGCCAGACCTCCGCCACGCCCAGTACGACGGGCGGCGCGCCGTCCAGGACCAGCGGTATGCACGCCACACCCGCCGACCGGTCACCGGGCACGAGGGCACGCACGACTCGTGGACTGCCGAGTACCCGCTCGACCGCGTCCCGGTCGGGGATGACGATGGTCTGCGGGGCATCGTCCCGCAGTACCGCCTGCGCCAGCAGGCGACTCGCGTCGCCGGGGAGATCCTCGCCCGGAGTCACGTAGCCCTCGGGCCACGCCCGGTCCGGCACCAGAGCCGCCCGCCGGAGTCGGATGCGCCCCTTTGCCTGGCCGGTGACTCCCTCGCCCGTCCACACGGCGAAGTCGAGGTCGACGGCGGCCACGTCTCCCCAGGCGAGCAGGGACTCCGCCAGCGACTGCGCGGTCTCGCCGATGTCCAGCGAGGTGCCGATCGCGGTCTCGGCGGCGTAGAGGTGCAGTCTCCTGGCCATCGCGATCAGGGAGACGGTCAGGCCCTCCTCGGGTGCCGCGGCGGGCAGGATGCTCATCGAGACGACCAGCTCCGACCCGTCGCCGCGCCGCAGGCGCTGGATCCGGGCCACGTGCGCCTCACCGGTCTCCACGACCTGCCGCAACCGCCGTGTGACCGTCGGTACGTCCCCGGGGGGCAGGAGATCGACGAAGGGCCTCCCGGCCACGGCGTCCAGGCCCGCGAACACCGGGGCGTCCAGATTGCAGCGGGTGATGATCAGATCCCTGTCCAGGTTGACCGCGCCGAGGATCTGCTCCTGGCGGCCGGCTGCCGGGTCCTCGGGAAGGCGCCGGCGCCTGGTGCGGTCGGCCTGCGCGTCGGCAGGACCGGCGTCCGATGCCGCTCCGCCGCGCGGGATGTAGCGCCCCAGGGCCCTGCTGACCAGGTCGAACGCCGAAGAGGACGATGGGGAGGGTGTGGAGTCCATGGAGCTCTCTCAGCAATCCCCGGCGCAGCGCCGGGGCCGTACTCGGACCCGTGCGACGGGGGTCCCGAGATCCCTGACCGCACACCTCATTGAATAACAGCAGGGGTCGCTTCGCCCACACCAGCGAATCGCGGGGTGAACGCGGACAGTGAGGTGAGTTCCCGGTGCATGTGCTGCTGTACCGGCCATCGGGGGCTTCCGGAGGTGGGTGGGGTGAGGGGCCGGCTGGACCCGTAGGCCCGTAGCCGGTCCTTCACGCTACGCACACGGTCAGCTCGTGATCACGTCGTCGGGCATCCGGGACGCGTCACGCTGACGTAGACCCACGGATTGCTGCCGAGCGACTGCGCCCCTCCGGTGGTCGGGTCCTCATAGCGCATGACGTACTCCTGCGGGCCATGGGCGTAGGCCACGGTCGGTCCGTGCTCGGCGAAGAGGCACGCGCCGTGGGGCCGGATGCGGGGGTGCTCCAGCGGCGGTTGCACCTCCGTCCCCGCGGTGCAGACCGGTGACGCGGCCCGGCGCCTCAGCCTCGGCAACTCCGTGACGGGCGCTCTGCGGAGGCTCGTGCGCGCCGCAGGTGTCCCTGTTGTGATCCTCGGTCGTCCTGCAGGGCGCCCTTGAGGTCACCTGCGTACCGCGTCGCGCAGTGGGTTGCGTGTGCGGGCAGCAGTGGAGGGAGGACCCCGCTGGAACAACTGCCGTGCCGGCGGACCGCATCGAGCCGCCCGGCCGCTCCGCGTCAAAGGAAACGCACGGCGAGTGGAAGGGCGTAGGGCAGGACCACCTGCTGTGGAAGGAGAGTACGCGGATCCGCCGGGCCGGGTTCGCCGAGGGGCCCACGCCGCAACTCACGTACTGTGCGCACCAAGTGGGTCGCGTCAGAGGCAGGAGGCGACCACCGGGGTGGGATCCGGGCCGCCGTGGAACGCGGCGCCCACGTTCGTCGACGCCTACGGCCCCTATGTCGACGAGGAGCTGGTCGGCGAAGCGTTCGCCGCGCGACCAGGTCGTCATCGCCCGGTGACTACCCGGAAGCGCCAGCTGTCGTCGGCACCGCGTCCTGCGTGACGGCCGCGGCAGCCTCCTGTTCACAGGCGGCTGCCACGCTGTACGCGTCCTCGTCCTTCGACAAGGCCGCGCTCCGCGTAGGTTCAGGCCGTCCACGCGCAGCCGGCGGGAACGGGCGTGCACGCCACCAGCGTACGCTCGCGGGGGCGGTCGGTAGCGGTGAGGCAAGCTCAGAGCGCGGTGCCCGTCTCCCGTGCCAATACCTGCAGCAGACGGTCCTGGAACGCCGCGTCATGGACCGCGCGGTGCGGCTCCTGCCGTTGGCGGTGGTACCAGTACCCGCCGGTGGTCAGCGCCTCGGAGTCGTCGCTGGAGGCGAGCCACTCCTGCGTCCGATGGCCGAGTTCCAGGTCGTCCGGTGCGTTCGGTCCGCCCATCCTGGTCGGCACCCAGCCCGGGTCCACGGCGTTGCTGAGCACGTCGGGGCGGAGGCGGGCCACCGCGGCGGCGAGCGTCGTGACGAACAGCTTGCTGTCGGCGTACGACCCCGCGCTCCGCCCCCGCCAGTCGACCCGGTCGAGCGAGGGCCGCCCGTCGAAGTGCGAGCCGCTGCTGAGGTACACCAGACGCCGCGGGCCGCGGAGCAGGGCCGTGAGCAGGTACGGGGCGATGACGTTGACCGGCATGACGGCCGGCCCGCTCCAGACGCCGGCGTTGTGGATGACGGCGTCGAGCGGCTCGGCGTCGTTCAGTTCGGCGGCGACGCGCCGTACGGCGTCGCGGTCCGTGAAGTCGCCGACCACGAGGTGAGCCCCACGGTCGACCAGCGGGTCGAGGGCCGCCGCGCGCTCCTGGTCGCGGGCGTGCACCACGACCTCGTGTCCGGCGGACAGCAGCGAATCGGCCGCGGCGCGTCCCAGGCCGTCCGCGGAACCGGTCACCAGGATCCGGCTCAAGGTCGTACCCCCTCTCGTACGCGCGATGTCCGGGAAGACACCACCGCCGGGTGTGTGAGGGCCGTTCGGGCATCGTGCGGGACTGTTCCTCGCACGGGTGTGCCTCCTTTCGTCCGGGCCGGTCCCCCGGGCTGGTTCAGGCCGCGAAGACCTGCTTCGCGGCCGTGACCGCCGTCATGGCCTTGGGCCAGCCGGCGTAGAAGGCGAGGTGGGTGATCGCCTCGATGAGTTCGGTCTCGGTGACACCGTTCTCCTTCGCGCGTCCGAGGTGGAAGCGGAACTGGTCGGCGTCACCGCCGGTGACGAGCGCGGCGACGGTGATCAGGCTGCGGTCGCGGGCGGCCGGCTCGGGGCGGTTCCACACGTCCGCGAACAGGACGTCGTCGGTGAGCTCGGCGAGCTTCGGAGCGAAGTCACCGATGGTGCGGCGTCCGCCGCCGATCTGCTCGGGTCGGTCGGCCATCGATGGTCCCTTCGGTTCGGCGCGGGTCAGCGGCTGCGGGGGCGGTCGTACTGCTCGTCGGTGACGGGCTCGTTCCAGGTGGTCTCCTCGCTGCCGTCACCCTTGCCCTCCCACATCGCGATGTGTTCCATGAAGCGGTCGGCGGTGGCGCCGTGCCAGTGTTCCTCGTTCGGAGGGCAGGTGACGGTCTCGCCGGGGTGTGCTTCGAAGACGGTGCCGTCGCGGGTGCCGATCAGGGCGATGCCGGAGACGACGTGCAGGGTCTGGCCCAGTACGTGGGAGTGCCAGTGCGTACGGGCGCCCGGGGAGAAGCGGACCATGTTGGCGCGCATCCGGGACGGCTCCTGGCCCGCGTGGATCACGTCGAACCAGACGTCGCCGGTGAACCAGTCGGCGGGGGCCTTGACCGTGGCCTGCTGGTTGACGAATTCCATGGTGTGTCCCTCTCGGAAGTACGGGTTCGGGGATGGATCAGTCGGCGGCGGCCTGGGAGGCCGGGGTCCAGCTCGCGAGAGGCGGCGATCTGGACGAGGGGGAAGAAGGCCTTGCTCGTGTCGAGGGAGTACGCAGTCGGTGATCAGGAGGGGAGACGCCTCGCGCTCGTCGGCGATCTTCTTGAGCGCAGCCGCCGTCATCGAGGAGACCGCAGGGCGGTGAGCTGGAGAAGGGTCTGCTGTTCCAGGTATTGACAGGACCCCCCACATGTGCGGCATCCGGCATAGCCTGACCATCGTGAGTCTTGAGAGCGACATCCGGGCGTTCCTGGCCTCCCGCCGCGCCAGGATCACCCCGCAGCGGGCGGGCCTGCCTGCCTACGGCGGCAACCGGCGCGTGCCGGGTCTGCGCCGGGAGGAAGTCGCCCTGCTCGCCGGTGTCAGCGTCGACTACTACGTCCGCCTGGAACGCGGTCATCTCGCCGGCGCCTCGGAAGAAGTCCTCGGGGCCGTCGCGAACGCCCTCCAGCTCGACGAAGCCGAACGCGCCCACCTCCACGACCTGGCCCGCGCCGCCGCCAGACGTCCCGCCCGCCGTACCAAACGCCGCGGTCCGCTGCCGGACAGCGTCCTGCGTGTCCTGGAGTCCATGACCGACTCCCCCGCCTTCCTGCGCAACGGCCGCCTGGACATCCTGGCCACCAACCGCCTCGGCCGCGCGCTCTACTCCCCTCTTTTCCCCGACAGCACCACCACGTCGGTCAACATCGCCCGTTTCCAGTTCCTCCACCCACAGGGCCGGGACTTCTTCCCGGACTGGGAGGAGTCCGTGAACACCACCGTGTCCCTGTTGCGCACCGAGGCCGGACGCGCCCCGCACGACAGCGACCTGACCGGACTCGTCGGCGAACTCGTCACCCGCAGCGAGGAATTCCGCACCGCCTGGGCCAAGCACAACGTGCGCCTGCACCACACCGGCCGGAAATCCTTCCGCCACCCGGCCGTCGGTGCTCTCACCCTGGACTTCGACGCCATGGAACTACCGGCCCAGCCCGGCCTGACCCTCACGGCCTACAGCGCCGCCCCCGGTACACCGGAGCAGGAGGCGCTGCAACTCCTCGCCTCCTGGGCCGCCACTCAGGAGACGGACGTCACGGTCCGCACCGCTCCGGCCGACGACCGATAGCCACCGGCTCGCCCGGCGAACGACACAGCTCCGTCGGCCCGCGCGCGCACACCTTCCACCGACCTTCGGCTCTGCGCGGCCATCGCCGACCGCTCAGCTTCAACGGAGCGGTGATCCGGACCGCCACCGAGTCCCACCGCCTCGCCCGCAGCAAAGCCCAGGCCGGACGAGCCGCCGCCGGCTGACGGCCCGTCCGGCCGGCGCGTGCAGCAACGGCCGCCGCTGTGCGTGCTTCAGCCCGGTCATAGGACACCCAGACGTCGACGTGCACCCGGTTGCGCTGCGGACGTGGTACGTCCATCTGCTGGAAGGAGAGGGCGCCCCGCGGCGGTGCGGGTCGGTCAAGTCCTCAGTGCCGTTCGCTCGATCGGCACAGCCGAGCAGCGACGCCGGAACCGCACTGCATCCGGCCCTGCGAGGGCATCGACGGTGACCTGGACGGTCTGAACGGCGGACGGGTCCGCGGGAATTCCGAGTGTGCGGGCCACGGCCGAGACAGATCGGTCACTGTGCGCCGCGTAGCTGAAGAAGGTACGCCGCGGTCAGCGCAACGGCACGGTCCGTGTCGTGCGACAGCTCCACGAGGGCACGTGACGTCCTCGTCCCCGGGATGCCCGCCAGCGCCTGGGTCAGCCGCCCGCGTGCAGGCGCCTTTGTGGTGTCGTGGGCGAGGCGGTCGACGAGGACGGTCGCGATCCGGTCCGCCGTCGCGGTGTCGCTCGCCAGCACGCTCAGTGCGTCGGCCGCATCGGTGTCGTTCCTTCCCTCCACGATCATCTCGATGAGCACCGGGACCGCATCGGCCACACCACGCGTGCCGAGCGCCAGAGCCGCATACCCGCGGACCACGACGTCGGGGTGCGCGAGGGCATCCCGGAGCTGCGCGGTGGCTTCACCACCGGGCAGCTCGGCGAGGCACTGAACGGCACGTTCCCGCACCGCGCCCACCGGTGACCTGAGGCCCTCCGCCAGCAGTGCGGAGCCGTCGCCCGATCGCGCGAGCGCCCACCGAAGGGCCCCGGCGACATTCGGCTCCGTCTCGCTGAGTGCCGCCTCGACCAGGGCCTCCACCGGCACCGGAACCTCGTCGACCGAGGAGAGGGCGGCGCGCTGGCGCGCGTCGGCGCTCTTCGACCCCAGTGCCTGGAGCAGCGCGACGACTTGGAGGACGTCCTCCCAGCCGGCGGGGTCCGCTGCATGGATGCGGCGGAGCCGCGTGAGCAGCTCGGTCTCGGCCGCGATGCGGTCGCGTGTCTGACGGATGAGGTCGTCGACGAGTGCCGAGGGCGTGAAGCCGGGATCGTCGAGCGCGCGTCCGATCTCACGCAGCGACAGTCCCAGCGACCGCAGGCTCTCGATATGGAAGATCCTCCGCATGTCCTCGCCGGAGTACTCCCGGTATCCGGAGCCGGTACGACCCGAAGGGCGCACCAGACCGAGCGACTCGTAATGCCGGAGCATGCGGGCACTGACCCCGGACCGCCGCGCCACCTCACCGATCAACACGTCCTATCGTTCCTCCTGGCCAGGCCCGCCGAGGACCACGGCGCGCTTCGCCTCCTCGATCGCGGACTCGAATCCGGCGTCCGGGTCGCGCAGCAGCCGTTGCGTGGCGAGCGCGTGCGCTCGTATGCGCGGGTCGGGAGCCGTCGTCGCGGAACGAACAGCCGGCACGATCACTTCGCCGAGCGCGACCAGCGCCCGGCTGAGACTCAGCCGTGTCTCCCGCTCACCGCGCCCGAGCTGCGTCGCCAGCACCGTGGCCAGCGCGGGTTCCTCGCCTTCCGGCACGAGCACGACCGCGGCCCGCCAAGCGCTTCGCGCCACCTCGTCGTCGGCGTCGCACAGGAGTGTCCGGGTGATCGCCGGCCACGCCTGCCGGTCCCCGATCTTGGACAGCGTGTGCAGCGCCTGGCTCCGTGCCTGCGCACGCTCCGAGCGGACTTCGCGGAGCAGTTCGGGAAGCGTCATGGACACCGGGTGGCGGGTGAGCGCCCAGGTCAGCATGTCGCGGACGAAGAACTCGGGCTCGATCGCGCATCGCTCGACGAGCTTGGCGACGAAACGCGGGTCGGGCGTCGTGCCGACCGCCAGAGCAGTCCGCAGCCGCACGGACGAACGGCTGTCCTCCAACGCCCGGAGCGCCCGTTCCGCATCCGTGTCCTGTCTCGGAATCGTCATCGAGACCACCTCCTCGGCAAGCAGTGAAGACCTTGTCACTGTGTCAAGGTCAAACAGGGCCCGCTGCCACCGGTCACCTGCTGCGTCGCGACCGTGCCCTTCGAGTCTCGTGAAGCGGGCAGCTCGGGGTCAGCCGAGTGCGCGGAAGAGCGACTGCACAGCCCGAGCAGGCAGTGAGGTCGGCAGCTCGTGGCTGGTCCCGCCTGTCCCCGGGGTCGATCACGACACCGCTGCCGAGTCGCTGATTCCGGCTCCCATGCGGATGGCGGGGGCGGCGCCGAAGCAGTGGCGGCGGCTGCCGTGGGCTGCGGCAGCGGATCGGCCCGGCGCGGGGCCGGTGCGGCCGAGGCGGCGCGCCAGTGGCCGGCAGGAGCGCCAGGGCTGCGGACGCGCCCGCGCTGTGACCTGCGCACACTGGATGTATGCACGGGTTGACGGTCGGCGGGGCGGCTGAGCGGGAGGACTTGCTCGCGGCCGCCGCGGTGGAGGCCGTGGAGGGAACGAGCGCGTACGCGGGGAGTGTCTTCCTGCGCTCCCGCGACCGCCGGTCGATCGCGCTCGCCGCGACCTGCGGGGTGCCGCCGTCTCTGCTGGGTGGCTGGCGCCTCATCGCGGCGAGCAGTCCGATTCCGGTCGCTGTGGCGTACACGTCCGGGCGGACGGTCCATCTTGCGAGCGCCGAGGAGACGATGCGGCGCTATCCCCAGCTGGCGGTGGCTCTGCCGTATGCCTTCGGCTCCTGCTCGGTGCCGGTGCGCGCGAGTGACGGGGAGCTTTTCGGATCGTTGGCGATCGTGTGGCCGGCCGCACCGGGCAGCGAGGGGCTGTCCAAGGCCCAGCGTCGCCACCTGCGGAGCATCGCCGGTCGGCTCGGTGACGCTCTGGCCGACCTCGGCGCCCGTACCGGTGAGCCTGTGGAGTGGGAACCGGGGACGGCTGCGGTCGAGACCCCGGCTCACTCGGCCGCGGCCGTGCAGGTGGGCTTGTTCGACTGGGACCTCGGCTCCGGCATCCTCAGCGGGGACGACACGTTCTGCGCGGTCTTCGGTCTCGATCCCGGCGCTTTCGACGGACGCCCCGAAACCCTTGCGACGCGCCTGCACCCCGGTGATCGTGCCGCCTTCCGCGCCTGCGTGCGCGAGGCGGTGGGCGAGGGCCGGATCGCCGCGCGGCGCCTGCGCGTCCCCGATCACAGCGGCGGCGGAAGATATCGCACGGTGCAGCTGTGGGGCCGTGTACCGGAAGCGGAGGACACTCGCGCGGTCACGCATCTGGTCGGCGCCATCCTGGACCCCCGGGCGGGCGGTGCGGCCGTCGCGGCAGTCGAACGGCTGCCGGACGGGCTGCTCTCCCTCGCCCCCGACGGGCGTGTCACCTACCTCAACCGCCGTGCCCTGCACCTGCTGGACATCTCCGCCGACGAGGTGCTCGGCCAGTGCCTGTGGGACGTGCTGCCATGGCTGTCCGACCCCAGCGTCGAGTACCGGCACCGCTCCGCGATGATCTCGCAGGCGCCGTCCTCCTTCCTGGTGAGCCGGCCGCACGACCAGTGGTTCGCCTTCTCCCTCCACCCACAGCCCGACGGGGTGACCTGCCGGGTGACCCCCACCACCCGGCCCCCATCGGTCGAGGCAGCCTCCGCTCCTCCACCGGCGTCCGCACCCGCTACCGCGCCGGCACGCCTGGGTGCGATGTACCACGTCCTGCAGCTCAGCTGCGCGTTGACCGAGGCAGTCACGACACGCCAGGTCTGCGAAGTCGTCTCCGACCAGCTCATGCCGGCCTTCGGAGGCCAGCAGATGGCGATCTATGTGGTCCGCAACAAGGCGATGCGTCTTCTGCACCACACCGGGCACCATGAGACGTTCCTCGACTGGCTCCAGGGCGTTCCGCTGCACGCCCGCCTGCCGGGGACGGAAACGCTCACCTCCGGTGCTCCCCTCTTCATCGAGTCCCAGAAGGATCTCGTCCGGGGCTACCCGGGCATCCCCACCGGACAGGTGAGCTCCTGGGCGTATCTGCCCCTGATCGCCTCCGGCCGCCCGGTCGGCACCTGCGTCCTCGGCTTCGACGCGCCCCATCACTTCACGGAGAAGGACCGGGGAGTCCTGACCGCACTCGCCGGGTTGATCGCCCAGGCTCTGGAACGAGCACGGCTGTACGACTCGGAGTTCGCCGTCGCGCACGGCTTGCAGCAGGCGCTCCTGCCGCACCGCCTGCCCAGAGTGCCGGGCATCCGGACCGTGGCACGGTACCTGCCCGCGACCAGCGGTATGGACATCGGCGGCGACTGGTACGACGTCATCCCCACCGGCAGCGGTGTCTGCCTCGTCATCGGTGACGTGGAGGGGCACAGCATCGCCGCCGCGGCCACCATGGCCCAGTTGCGGAGTGCGGTACGCGCGTTCGTGGCCGCCGGCCACGCTCCCGGCGACGTCATGTCAGGCGTCAACCGCACCCTCATCGACCTCGACAGCGATCTGCTGGCCAGCTGCTGCTACGTCCACCTCGCCACCGGCCGCGATCACGCCTACGCGGTCACCGCCGGCCATCCCGCCCCTCTGCTGCGCCTTCCCGACGGCACCACGAACGCGCTCGATCTCGACGTCGGAGCACTGCTCGGCGTGGACCACAGCAGCACCTACCGTCCCACGGGTATCGCTCTCCCGGCTGGATCCGTCCTCGCCCTCTACACCGACGGCCTCGTGGAGAAACCCGGAACCGACATCGGCACGGGAATCGACCGCCTGCGCGTATCACTGGCCCACGCGCGCGCGGACTCACTGGACGAACTCGCCGACCGGCTCCTGCACCACGCCCGCGGCTCCTCCTACCGGGCCGACGACATCGCCCTGCTGCTCACCGAGCACTGCTCCGCCCCGATGACGACCTAACTTGCTTGCTCAGCTCGGGGGTGCCCTGCTCCACCTGCCGGGGTACCGCTGCGCCCTCGCCGTACGGCCGATCCGGCCCTGGGCACCCGCACTCCGCTCACGTCCGCCCGCAACGGCGCCCGGCCCCTCCGTCCCGCTCTCACCGCCTGCGTCGACTCCGGCTGCGTCGCCACCGAGGCGGCCCACCGCAGATGTTCCAGACAGGGATCTGCCGGCCGGCCTGCACCGCCCGGCGCAGCCGACCGCTCAGCGACGGGCCATGGCTACCGGTGCTCGGGATTCTCGTAGTCGTGACGGCAGCCCGCGTCCCAGGCGGTGCGCTGGTTGCCGTAGGCGGGGATGCCCCCCATGTCCTTCAGCGCCCGCGCCAGGTGCAGCAGGTTCCACGTCATGAACGTGGTGTTGCGGTTGGTGAAGTCGTTCTCCGGTCCGCCCGAGCCAGGGTCGAGGTAGGAGGGTCCGGGCCCCGCCTCACCGATCCATCCCGCGTCCGCCTGAGGAGGAATGGTGTACCCCAGGTGCTGGAGACTGTAGAGGACGTTCATGGCGCAGTGCTTGACGCCGTCCTCGTTCCCGGTGATGAGGCAGCCGCCGACACGGCCGTAGTACGCGTACTGACCGGCTTCGTTCAGCAGACTGGAGCAGGCGTAGAGGCGTTCGATCACCTGCTTCATCACCGAGCTGTTGTCACCCAGCCAGATCGGTCCGGCCAGCACGAGGATGTCGGCCTGCATCACCTGCCGGTACAGGTCCGGCCAGGCGTCCGTCTCCCAGCCATGCTCCCTCATGTCGGGCCACACGCCGGTGGCGATGTCGTGATCCACCGCCCGTACGACGTCCAGCCGCACACCCTGCGCCCCCATGATGGCCGTGCTGCGGTCGATCAGCCCCTGGGTGTTGCTCGTCTCCGGCGAGCGTTTCAAGGTGCAGTTGATCACCAGTGCCCGCAGGTCGTCGTACCGGGCCGGAGGTGTCTCGGTGGAGGGCGACGAAGCGGTCATACGGTCCTCCCAGAATTCTGCCGCCACCCCTGCACGGCGGCGCGCCCACATCGGGACCAAGCCTGTGGGCCGCCCCCGGCGGGCGCCACCACGACACGTCCGAATGGCCGGGGCACCCCGCGCGCCCGGACGCGGCCCGAACCAGAAGGCGCAGGTTGACATGTGGGGGTTGGCCGAAATCGAACGTCCGCTGCGCCTTCTCCCGCGGGAACCCGGCTGCCTTGATCCGCCTGCTCCGGGCGGCCGGGGCCCGGTCGTCGCACTCTGCCATCAGCGGCTCGGCGAAAAAGTCCCGGTAGGTGGGCGACCGGGCCGCACACGGTCCCCGAAGGCCGGCGAGCCCCGGGGCGTCGACGGCGCGACCCCCACTCGCCGCTCTGCAGCCCACTCCCGCCCTGCCCGGAGCTGCGTCGACCCTGCCGCCGGGTCGACCACCGTCCCGCCGTCCGCCACTTCGCGCAGCGCTTCCACGAATTCCTCGACCTGGCCGACCCGGTCCTTGAGCAGGTAGCCGACACCTGATCCGTCGCCGGAGTCCAGGAGTTCTGCGGCGTACGTCCGTTGCACGTACTGGCTGAGGACCAGGACCGGGAGTGTGGGACGCTGCTCGCGCAGCCGCACCGCCGCGTGCAGGCCCTCGTCCTGGAAACCGGGCGGCATGCGTACGTCCGTCACCACGATGTCGGGGGCATGCTCCTCGACCGCGGCGATCAGCGCCTGCGCGTCCCCGACGGCCGCCACCACCTCGTGGCCGCAGCGGCTGAGCAGGCCGATGAGCCCTTCCCGCAGCAGCACGCTGTCTTCGGCCAGCACTACGCGGAGCGATCGGCCGCCTTGGTCAACTCGCAAGGAAACTCCACACGCAACAGAGTCGGTCCACCCGGCGGACTGGTCAGGGACAGTCTGCCGTCCAGGACCGACACCCGGTCCGCGAGACCGGTGAGTCCGCTGCCCGCCGAAGGATCCGCGCCGCCGCGGCCGTCGTCGCGTACCTCCAGGAACAGGCGTGCGTCGCGATGACCGCCGCTGACTCGCGCCCGGTCGGCGCGGCTGTGTTCGGCGACGTTGGCCAACGCCTCGCACACCACGAAGTACGCTGCGGACTCGACCGCCTGGGGCGGTCGGCCCGACAGTTCGAGATCGACGTCGACGGGGACCACGCAACGGTCGGCAGCGTCGGTGACCGCTGCCTGGAGGCCGTAGTCCGTGAGGACCTTGGGGTGGATGCCGTGGATGAGCTCGCGCAGCTCCGCTAGCGCCTTGCCTGCCTCCTCGTGGGCCTTGGTGAGCCGGTCGGCGAGCGGTCCGGGCGCGGCATCGAGGCGGGCCGGCCCGAGGGCCATCGTCAGGGAGACGAGGCGTTGTTGGGCGCCGTCGTGCAGATGTGTACACGAGTGACCTCTGAGCGAGTTCGGCCCCGTCCCCGACGTCGGCTGCGGACCCGGAGCGGTGATCGCCGGCTATGAAGGGCGCCCGCCGAACTGCCAGTTGTGCACCTCGATGTCGTCGTACCGGTCCCGGGTCAGGAGGGCGCGTGCCGTGTCCGGGTCAGGCGCCCGGACCAACGCCGCCGTTCCCAGCCAGGTGGCGGCGTTGTCGGACAGCAGCGGCCCGTAGGCGATCAACTCGTCCCGGCCGGACGGCACCGCGAGGTCGGCGGGCTGCCCCGTGCCGAGTCCGAGTACCAGGTACCGGTTGCCGCCGGTCCGGCCGCCGGGGAAGTCCCACATGGTGCGCCCCAGCGTGTTGCGCCACCGTCGCAGCAGCACGTCCCGGTAGACGCCGGCCTGATAGTTCGGCTCGTCGAAGGCGAACGCGCGGGCAGCGGCGGGATCGGGCAGGTCGGCGATGTGCACGCTGCCGGTGGGGGTGCCGCCGCCGGCGGCCAGGGTCGGGCCCCGGGCGATCATCTCCTTCGCGTACTCGTCCATGTAGGACCAGTGCTCTTCCCGTAGTTCGTCGCGCAGGGGCAGGGAGCCGGGGCGGTCGCGGTGGTAACAGAAGAACTCCATGCCCGAGGATCTCTTCACCGGGGTGACCACGTCGAGCGGGTTTCACGGCGATGGCTGCTCGGCGGCGCCAGTCCGTGGCGGCGGGTTCCGGCGCGACGCCCGGACACGGACCGGGGACGGGCCGGCTGTCGTTCCCCGGGCCTCCCCAGCACCGCGAGGGTCAGGGTCACGGTGACAGATGCGGCCGCCATCAGCGTCATCGCCGTGGCCGGGGAGGTCAGCTGGGCCGGCGTGCCCGCGAGGGCGGCGCCGACGCCCTGCGGGGCGGCCATGCCGGTGGCGTGCAGGCCGAGGGCCCGGCCCGCGAGGTCGTCGGGGGTGAGGGACATCAGGCGTTCCCGCAGGACCGGACTCGCGGCGAACCCTACGGAAGCGACGGTGACGGTGGCGTGTGCCGCGTGCGGTGCCGAGTCAGGCCGCGGCACCGGCGTACTCACCGGGTGTCTCGCCTGCTGTCACGGTCGGGGCGGACGCCATCCGAAGCCCGTGCGGCCGGCCCGCCGCGGCGATGGACACGATGGTTGCTGACATGACGTCGCGTCCCGGGCGGTGGGTGACAGCCAGGTGCGAGGATGCCGGCGTGCTGGATGCGATCGATGCGGTGGACTGGGGTGCCATACCGGGCCACCCCGACTGGTATGAACCGGCTCGTGCCGCCCGCGGTCTGCGGGCCCTGGCCGATGCGGCGAACATGGTGGAGGCGGCGCAGGCCGGCTCGCTGCTCGGCGGTGGCGGAATCGTCCATGGCCACAGTGCGGCGGTGTTTCCGGCGGCTGCGGTTGCGACCCCTCTCCTCCTGGACATCGCTCAGCAGGGTCACCCGGCGGCCCGGGACACCGCGTTGGGGCTGGTCGATGAGGCCTTGTCGTCCTATCCCCACGCCGAGTACACGCGGGTGACGACGCCCTACGGCACGGCGGTCCCGATCTGCTGCGCCATCGCCGACCAGCTGCGAGCCCGCACAGCCCTCCTCGCCGGACTGGGCGAGCGAGGCAGACTACTGCTCGCCGATGCGGCCGAGCACTGGCGTTTCGAGATCCGAGAGTGCGTCGCCGACGGCAACGACACGGCAGCCTTCGGGACCCGGGTCGGCCGTTTTCCGGGCGGTGTGCACGCGGCGGAACTGCACCTCGGCGGTGAGGTCGCCGTACTGGACGAGGTCGCCCTCGAATACCCCAGTGTGGAGGGCTCTGTCGAAGCGTGCCTGCGGGTGAGGGGACGGCGTCCAGGCGAACTGCCGCCCGGCGCCGTCCTGTTCCCGGCGGTGTGCGGTGAACGCGTGCACTGACCGGGTCGCGGCCCTCGCCCGGGTCGGCCTCGCTCGCCCCGCACCGGCGGTGCCGCCTGAAGCAGTGGGAACGGCTGGGTGACGTCCCTGCGGTTGCCACCGGTGGAGGTGGTGGCGAGCGGGATGCCGGTGGCGTCGGTGGTTCCGCGACCGGGTCTGGTGACTGCTCACGTACAGGGAGACCGGTAGGAAAGACTGCCCAGGCGGTGTCGCCACTGAGCGCGGCTGAGAGCGTTGCCGGTCGTGTCGCAGATGTGGTGGACGACGCGGTCGATGTCCAGGTCCCACAGCTTCATCGTGCCGTCCTCGCCCGACGTCGCCAGCGTGCGGCTTCCCGGGCCCAGTACGGCCCTGTCGACGGCGCCGGGGTGGCCGACGAGCGCGTCGCCGGTGGTGGAGGGACGCGTCGGGTCGGTGGCGTCCCACAGCCGGATCATGCCGTCCGTGGTGCCCGTGGCAAGGGTGCGTCCATCGGGGCCGAACGCGAGGGCGGAGACGAGGCCGGCGCTGTCGGTGGGCGGGCTGAGCGGCCTGGGGTGGGCAGCGCGGGCGACGGTCCACAGACGGAGGGTTCCGCCGGCGGCGGACACGGCGAGCGTGTGTCCGCGCGGGGCGAAGGTGACCAGGTTGCCGGTGAGGGTGCGGGCGACCGGTACCGGGTGGGACGGGTCATGGGTGTCCCACAGCCTGACCTTTCCGGTGGAGTCCGCCAGGGCCAGGCTTCGTGCGTCGGGGCTCAGTGCCAGGGAGGGCTCGTCGGGGGCGTACTCCTCATGTGAGTCAGTGGTTCCGAGGAGGCGAGGACGGCCCGGGTTGCCGACTTCCCACAGCCTGATCCTGGCTCCGGGCTCGGCCTCTGCCTCACCGAAGACCAGGTCGGGGTCTGCGCCCGACTCCGCGCTGCCGGTGCCGCCGAGAGGAAATGCCTTGAGCGGCTGCTGCTCGACCTCGGCCATCGTGCGGCCGTCCGCGCTGAAGGACAGGGCGGCGATCACGTGGTCGCGCCTGGCCGATGTGTGGCCCAGGCGGCGCGGTCGCGTCGGATCGCTGACGTCCCACAGTCGCGTGCCGCCGTGCGGTTCCGCGACGGCGAGAAGCCGGCCGCGGGGCGCGAACACGGCGTAGGTACCGGGAAGAGTCCGCAGGCGCCGGGGGTGTCGGCCGTCGGACGTGTCCCACAACCTCACTTCCTCAGGACCGCAGGTGGTGACCATGCTCCGCCCGTCCGGGCTGATGCCGCCCACCGAGCCTTCGAAGCACTCCGTGAGCACGGGCGGCAGGCTCCAGACCCGGATGACCCGGTCGTCGGTGATGAGGCTGTACCTGTCGCGGCCGAAGATCAGAGCGATGCCGTCATAGGAGGTCTGGCCCAGTGGTTCTCCCAGCCGAGTCGGTTCCCCGTCGTTCGGCGTGTCCCAGAGTTGGACGCCGTTGTCCCCTGCCACGGCCGCCGTTCCGCCGTCGGGACTGAAGGCCACAGCGGCGACTTGGGATCCGTCGGCGGTCTCGAGCGGTGTGGAGAAGCTTTCCGGGTGGCGGGGGTCGGCGGTGTCCCAGAGCCGTACCCGCGTGTCGTCGTCCACGGCCAGCATGCGCCCGTCCGGGCGGAACACCACGTCTTGGGGTGCGGAACCGAGGTGCAGGGTGCCCAGTGCCCGCGGTCGCGTGGGACCGGCCGTGTCCCACAGCCGTGCGGTGCCACTCTCGATGCTCGCTGTGGCCAGCAGGTGGCCGTGCGGGCTGAAGGCGGGGAGGTCGCCGGGCAGGGAGCGGTCGAGTGGTTCGGGATGCCTGGGGTCGTGGAGGTCCCACAGGTAGACCCGTTGCCCGCCTGCGGCGAGGAGGCGTCCGTCGGGGCTCAGCGCCACGGTGTTCCCGACCGTGTCGCCGGGCAGTTCGAGGGTGGTGAGGTCGGCGGGGTGGCGCGGGTCGGAGGTGTCCCACAGCCGGATCATGCCGTCGGTGTCGTCCTCGGCCGCCAGCAGGCGGCCGTCCGCGCTGAGTGCCACGACCGATCCGCGCAGGGAACGGCCCACAGGGGTGGGATGGCTGATGTCGCGGATGTCCCAGAGCCGGACGACACGGTCCGCCTCCGCGAGGGCCAGCAGGTGCCGGGACGCGTCGGCGGCCACCCGACCGTTGCCGCCACTGGAATCTTCGTCGGGACTGCGGCTCTGGTCGGGGATCTCGGAGAACAGCGGCGAGTTGGCGGCAGCTAGCAAACTCGTGTACGTGCGCGGTGACCGGCGCATCCGGTACGACGCGATGTCGAGCTGGGCCGCCAGCGAGGCGTTCTGCACTTGCGGTGGCAGATGGGTACCGCGCAGCTGTTCCGCCTCGGCGGCGATCTGGCGGGACACGGCGACGGCACGCTGGGTGCGGGCTGTCGCACGCTGCTGGAAGGCGACGACCGCCGCGGCGGCGGCCACGAGTACCAGGGCGGTCAGGCCCGCGACCAGGGAACGCAGGCGGCGCGTGGTGCGCGCGGCCGCCCGCTGCTCGCCGAGGCGGGCTTCCACGCTCGCCGTCAGGAAGGCGTTCTCCAGGCCGGTCAGATCGCTGCGGTCGGTGAAGGTCTCCTCGGCCGCGGCCAGCCGGGTGCCCCGGTAGAGGGCACCCGCATCCCGGTTCAGCGCGTCCCAGGCCTGCGCTGCCTCGGTGAGCCGGCGGTGAGCGCGCAAGCGTTCGCGGTCGGTGTCGATCCAGCCACGCAGCCGGGGCCAGGCGGTGATGAGCGCCTCGTGCGCCAGGTCGACGGTGTCCTGGTCCAGTGTGACCAGGCGTGCGCGGGCCAGCCGCTCCAGGACGGTCGCACTGTCGCCGGGGCTGTCCGCGCCGATCTCGGCACGGCTGACAGGGCGGCGCGTGTCCTGGGTGCCGTCGCCCGGAGCGATGAGCCGCAGCAGGACGCGGCGTGCCGCCTCGGCCTGACCGGGGTTCAGCCGGGAGAAGACGCTCTCGGCGGTGCGGGCGACCGCGCCGTGCAGGCCACCGGCCCCGTCGTAGGCGGCCTCGGTCAGGGCACGGCCCTTACGGCGGTGCCACGTCTCCAGCAGGGCGTGTGACATCAGCGGCAGGGCGCCGGGTTCGCCCTCGACCTCGTCGAGGATCCGGGCGGTCAGGGACCGCTCCACGATCAGCCCACCGGCCTGGGCCGGCCTGACCACTGCCTCACGCAGCTCATCGCGGCTCATGGGCCCGACCAGCACGCTGCCGTCCTGCAGTGCGGTGGTCAGTGCGGCATGCTCGGCGCAGCGGCCGAGGAAGTCGGCGCGTACGGCGATGACCACGCGGAGCCGGCTGGCGGGGTCCGTGGCGGTGAGGAGCCGGTCGATGAACCGGTCGCGTTCAGCCGGGTCGGTGCAAAGGGTGTAGAGCTCTTCGAACTGATCGATGACCAGCCATGTGTCCCCGTCGTCATCGCCTGGCACGAGGCGCTGGTCGTGCGCGCGCATCGGGTGGGCACCGGGAGTGAGAACGCGCAGCGCGGCCGGTCGGGGCCGGCCGACGGCCGGCGTACGCAGGCGGGGGATCAGGCCGGCGCGCAGAAGGGAGGACTTGCCGCTGCCCGACGGGCCGAACACCGCGGTGAACCGGCGGGAGGTGGCGAGTCGGAGCAGGCGGTCAGTGAGCTGGTCACGGCCGAAGAACAAGTCGGCGTCGCCGGCTTCGAAGCGGGCCAGGCCCCGGTAGGGCGCCTCGGCGTCCTCGTCCTCGGTGCGCGGCTCGGCCGCCACTTCCGCGGCCGTCTCGCGCCAGTGCTCCTCCCACCGCTCCGGATCACCGCCGCACGCTCGGACGTAGGCCAGCACCACGGGCAGCGTCGGCAGCCGGTCCCCCGCAGCCGCCTGCGACAGGGTGCTCGCCCCCTGTCCCGTGCGCTGCGCCATCGCACGGTAGGTGGGACTTCCGGCCTCCGACCGCAACTTGCGTAACTCGGCGGCGAACCGCGCCACCGGCCCCGCGGTCGGGTCGACCGGGTTTTCCCGACGCCCCGCCATCGACAGCTCCCCTCCCCCGTCCCGCCTCCCCCGTGGATGCGGCGCTGTGGCCCGAGAAGCTACGCGCACCTCCGGCACGAGGGCAAACCACAGGCACCGTCTTCGGTCACCGCACGCCTCGTGCCCCTGCGCGCGCCGCGGCCATTGATCAGACCGGCGCAACCGACTGCCCATTCAATCCGACGGGCGGAAAAGTCGAGGTCACACGGCACGGACGGGCTGTCCGGCCGACGGAGCGGAAGGGAATCGGAAGATGAACGTGTACAAGCGGCTCGCGCTCGCGACAGCGGTCGCAGCGCTGAGTGCCGGACTTGCCGGAACCACCCCGGGGCAGGCGGCGGAGAGAGCCGGCACGGCGGTTCAGGCCGCGTCCGGGTTCCAGAACTGGTCGTGCGGCTACAACAACGGCAAGGGACTGGAGCCCCGTTCTCTGTCGCATGCCACCACGGACCACACGCTCACGGTGGGGCCGACGCTGGTCGAGCTGCGGAACGCCAAGTCGCACGGCACCTGGTTCGCCTGGGCACGGGTGAACGCCGGCATCGACGCCGCGACCGAGCCCGGGACCCAGGTCTGGTTCGACTGGTCCGACGACCACGGCCGCACCTACCACGCCTGTGGCAGCCCTTACCACAAGGTGATGCTGGACGCCGGGGTGGTGCGGCGCGAGGACGGTCCGCCCTTCCGGGCGCACACCAAGGCGGTCAACTGGGTCCGGGGACGCTGGGTGAGGGTCTGCGGCGCCTACTGGCGCATGCACTCCAACGGCGTTCCGTACGTGGAGAAGAGCGCCTGCTCCAAGTGGTACGCCAGCTAGCACGCGCGTAGCCGAGGCGGCGCTGCGGCCGCAGGGACCCTCGCGGCCGCACCCGCTCCCCCCGGCACCTCAGGCACGACGAGTGCGGACGAGCCGCGCCGGCACCCCCAGGACGCCGAACGAGTGACCGGCACCGGCAAACATGCCCATCACGCGCAACGACAACACCGGTCGACGCAGGGGCAGCCGACGGCCCGACGGCGGCGCTGCGTTCGCTCGCCGGCCACCCCTGGGCGCTTGCGTGCACACACCTTCGTCCGAGGGCGGCGGTTCGAGCGCTGTCGGGGAGAACGCACGGCATGACAGAGGCATGGGAGGGGTGTCGCCGCACTGATCGCGGGCATCGTCGCGGTGGCCGGCAGTCTCATCGTCCACGTCGGCGGGCGCCAAGCATGAGCAGTGGGAGGCAACGGAGGACCACGGCCTGGACATCAGCGCCGGCGCACACGACCTGGACCATGCCCGCGAGTTCGCGGAGCGGCTGATGCGGCCGATACGGGAGGTTCCTGTACGAGTTCTGCTGCCCGGCCCGGACGTCGTCGACGAGGCGCCGGAACGCATGGGGCGGGCGCTGGACGTACTCAGGGCCGCGTTCGTGGATCGTCTCGCACCGATCGCTCAGCCGCGGCCGGCGGTGCGTTGGGGCAGAGGTGCGCTCTGCCTCGGCTGTCCGCTGACCCAGCGACGCTCGTCGCCCTGGTCGTGTGAGTGGCGGACCTACGCGGACTCGCGGAGCAGGAGTTCCGCGCGGGCCACGAGGTCGTCGGGGTCGAGCGGGCTGTCACCGGTCAGTAGACGAGCGGCTTGTTCGACGGCGAGTGCTCCGAGTCGGCGGGTGTCGAGAGCCACGCTGGACAGTGGGGGCTCGACCAGCGTGCCGAGCGTCACTCCATCGAAACCGATCACGGCCAGGTCGCGCGGCACCTGGCGTCCCGTCCGGCGCGCGGCACGCAGCGCGCCGATGGCGATGACGTCGTTGAAGGCGAAGACAGCGGTCACATCGGGATGGTGGCTGAGCAGGTTCTCCAGCGCCCTCTCGCCGCCCTCCACGCTCTGATCCGCGCGGCACACGGGTCCTTCACCGAGTCCGCAGGCGGTCAGCGCGTCGGCGAACCACGCGTGCCGGACGCTGGGCTCGGCACGGGCAGCGTGGTCGAGCATGCCGATACGCCGGTGGCCTGCCTGGACGAGGTGTGCGATGGCCGCCCTGACCCCGTCCCTTCCGTCGACGCGGATGGAGCTGAAGCGTTCGGCGTCCTGGCCACGGTCGATGAGGACCACCGGCAGCCCCCGGGTCCACTGCTCGATCTCGCTCTCGGACCGGCTGAAGTAGCCGACGACCGCGTCCACTTGGGAGGCGATCACCTGGAGTGTGCTGAGCTCCTCCTGTGCGCTGTCCGCGGTGTCGTAGACCAGGACATGCCATCCGCGGGCACGGGCCGCCTCCAGCGCCGCCGCGGCGACCTCGGTGAAGAACGGGTTGAGCAGGTCGGGGATCACCAGGCCGACGCTGATGGTGTCCTGGCGCACCAGCCCTCTGGCGAACCGGCTCGGACGGTATCCCAGCGTCCGCGCGGCGTCGAGCACACGCTGCTTGGTGGAGTCGTCGATCTCCCCCTTGTCGTTCAGCGCGCGTGACACGGTCTGCCGGGACACCCCGGCGGCGCGGGCGACATCATGGATCGTCACCCTGCGGGACTCGGTCCCGGACGGCACTGTCCCTCACCTCCCCCTCGTGATCCGAGAGTCTTGACACTCAACCGCACCCGAGCGCACACTTCCGAACGTTTTACAGCGCCCGTGAACGTTCCCGTGAACGCTCACGGACGGAAACTACAGGAGCTTCCCCCTTCCCGCCACGGTGCTCGGCGACCGATCCGGCACCGTCGCGTCCGTCCATGTCAACCGCGGCATCCCGCCTGAGTGAGTCAACGTCGACCCGGCCGGCGCCAGTCGCCGGCCGTTCTCGGGAACGGAAAACATGAGCAGCACAGTCATGCGCACCCGCCTCGCCACCGTCGCCGCGGCAGCCGGTGTCGCCGTACTAGCCGGATGCTCCTCGCCCGCTCCGTCGGGCGAGGCGACGGCGGCACCCTGCACGCCCTCCAAGGGCAAGGTCACCCTCCAGTACTGGAACACCGTTCCGGGCATGGACAAGGTCGTGGACCTGTGGAACCAGCGGCATCCGGACATCCAGGTCGAGACGAAGAACATCTCCAACGACCAGTACGGCGCCATAGGAAACGCTCTGAAGGCGGGGAAGGCGCCGGACCTGGCGCAGGTCGGCTACGACGAACTCCCCAACCTGCGCACCCAGAACGCCTTCGTGGACGCCTCGGCCTGCAAGGCGACCACCGCGGCGAAGCCGAAGTTCGTCCCGTGGACCTGGTCCCAGACCAGCTTCGGCGGCACCGGTGTGTTCGCCATGCCGCAGGACACCGGCCCGATGGCCCTGTTCGTGCGCCGCGACCTCTTCGAGAAGTACGACGTCGCCGTCCCCACGACCTGGGACGCGTACGCGTCCGCGGCGAAGAGACTGCACAAGGCGGACCCCGACCTCACCATCACGTTCTTCGATCCGAACAACGCCGAGTGGTTCAACGGGCTCCTCTGGCAGAACGACGCGAAGATGTACGGCTACTCCGACGGCAAGTGGCAGGTCACCGTCGACTCGGACCGGAGCAGGCAGGTCGCGGCGTACTGGCAGAAGCTGATCTCCGGCAAACTCGTGCGCACGGACCTCGCCAACGGTTCGACGCAGATGTACGCCGCGTACCAGAAGGACCGGATCGCCAGCTACGTCGGTGCCGCCTGGGGTTACAGCATGTTCCGCGACAACCTCCCCCAGCAGGCCGGCAAGTGGTCGGTCGTCCCGATGCCGACCTGGGGCACGAACGGCGCGTCCGGTGACTGGGGCGGGTCGACCGTCGCGTTCATGAAGGGCAGCAAGCACCTGTACGAATCGGTGGAGTTCAACACCTGGCTGAACACCGATCCGCAGGCGCTCGCGCTGGAGAACAAGCTGGGCGGCCTGTACCCGGCTGCCAGTGCCGGACTGCGGCTTCCCGCGTTGAAGAAGGGCGTTCCGTACTACGGCAACGAGAAGGTCTTCGACGTCTTCGCCGACTCGTCCAAGAAGATCGACACCAGCTTCGCCTGGGGTCCCACGCAGAAGACGGTGAACCTGGCGCTGCAGGACGCGATGGCCAAGGCGGCGGCCGGCGACGGCACGCTCACCGACGCGCTCGCGACCGCCCAGGACGCCGCGCTGAAATCGATGAAGGACCAGGCGATCCCGGTCACGGCGGGCAAGTGACCGCAGCATGACCGACACCGCAGCCCGCGCGACACCCGTGGTGGCACCGACACGCGTCCGCCGCCGTCTTGACGGCGGCGGACCCCGGGCGGGCACCGTCGCCGCGTTCCTGACCCCCTTCTTCCTGCCGTTCCTGCTGTTCTACCTGGTGCCCGTCGGCTACGCCCTCTGGCAGAGCTTCCGGGTGGTGCGCCGCACCGGCGGGCAGTACGGGACCTCGTACACGGCCTTCGGTGGTTTCGAGCAGTACGCGCAGGCGCTGCGGAACACCGAGTTCTGGGCCAGCATCGGCCGCATCGGGCTGTTCGGCGTCGTGCAGGTGCCGGTCATGCTGTTCGTCGCTCTGACCATCGCGCTGCTGCTGGACACTCCGCTGCTGAAGCTCAAGGCGTTCTTCCGCATCACCGCGTTCATGCCGTACGCCGTGCCCGGAGTCATCGCCGCGATCATGTGGTCGTACCTGTACTCGCCCCAACTGAGCCCCGTCGTCGATCTGCTGAGCGGCATCGGCCTCAAGCCGGACTTCCTCGGCCCGGGTGCCGTGCTCTGGTCGACCGCCAATGTCTCCACCTGGCTGTGGACCGGCTACAACATGCTGATCATGTTCTCGGCGCTGCAGTCGATCCCGCAGGAGCTGTACGAGGCCGCGAAGATCGACGGCGCGAGCAACTGGACGATCGCGTGGCGGGTCAAGGTTCCGGTCATCGCGCCGTCGATCGTCCTGACCTCGGTGTTCTCGATCATCGGCACGCTCCAGCTGTACGCCGAGCCGGCCGTGCTGCGCCAGATCTCCTCGAACATCTCCAGCACGTTCACTCCGAACATGCTCGCGTACACGGTGGCCTCCGGGAACAACTACCAGCAGGCCGCGGCCATTTCGGTGGTCATCGCCGTCATCACCTTCGTGCTGAGCTTCGGGTTCATGCGACTGACCGCGAAGAGGGCCGGACTGTGAGCAACCCCTCCGTGATCCGTGAGAGCCGTGTCAGCCGTACGGCCGCCATGGCCCTGATGCTCCTCCTGGCCGTCTACTTCCTGCTGCCCGTCTACTTCCTCGTCGTCGCGGCGACGAAGCCGCAGGGCGATCTGGCCTCCACCAACGGGCTGGTGTTCTCGCACCTCAACCTGTTCGAGAACCTCCGCGTCCTGTTCACCCGCAGCGACGGCATCTTCGGCCGCTGGGCTCTCAACACCGTCGTCTACGCGGTGCTGGGCGCGGCCGTGGGCACCCTGATCTCCGCGCTGTGCGGCTACGCCCTCGCCAAGTTCCGGTTCCGGGGCCGGGAAGTGCTGTTCTCCGTCGTCCTCGGCGGCGTCCTCGTACCCACCACCGCGCTCGCCCTGCCACTGTTCCTGCTGTTCTCGGCGACCGGGCTCGTCAACACCTATCTCGCGGTCTTCCTGCCCAGCGTCGTCAGCCCGTTCGGCGTCTACCTCGCGCGTGTCTTCGCGAACGCGTCCGTCCCGCAGGAGCTGATCGAGTCGGCGCGGCTGGACGGCGCGGGTGAGTTCCGCACGTTCTTCTCGGTGGCGTTCCGGCTGATGACGCCGGCCCTGGTGACCATCTTCCTGTTCCAGTTCGTGGCCATCTGGAACAACTTCTTCCTGCCGATGGTGATGCTGCAGAAGGAGTCCTTGTTCCCGATCACGCTCGGCCTGTTCGAGTGGAACGGCCAGACCGCTCGCGCCCCGCTGCTGCAGCAGTCCGTGATCACCGGCTCGCTGGTGTCGATCGTGCCCGTGATCATCGTGTTCGTCCTCCTCCAGCGGTTCTGGCGCAGCGGGCTCGCCGCCGGGTCCCTCAAGTGACGTCCGCCCCCGCACAGAAGGTGTCTGTCGCCATGCCCAAAGCGGCCGTGTTCGTGCCCCACTTCCACTGGGACCGCGAGTGGTACGAGCCCTTCCAGGTGTTCCGGCACCGGCTCGTCACCGCCCTCGACACCGTGCTGGAGACGGCGGAGGCGGACCCGGACTTCCGGTTCACCGTCGACGGTCAGATGGCCGCGATCGAGGACTACCTGGAGATGCGCCCGGAGAACCGCGACCGTCTCACGGCCCTGGTCCGCGAGGGCCGGCTCGCCATCGGGCCGTGGCTGATCCTTCTGGACGAGTTCCTCTGCTCCGGCGAGACCATCGTCCGCAACCTGCAGCTCGGGTGGGCGGTCGCGGAGAGCCTCGGCGGAGCGATGCCCATCGGCTATCTGCCGGACATGTTCGGCCACATCGCGCAGATGCCGCAGATCCTGGCCCGGGCCGGCATCGAGCACGCGGCCCTGTGGCGCGGGGTGCCCGGTGCCGTCGAAGGTCACGCGTTTCGCTGGCGCGCTCCCGACGGCTCCGAAGTGCGCACCGAGTTCCTCTTCGACGGCTACGACAACGGCCTCGACCTGCTGCTGGTACCCGACCGGATCGGCCGCGCGCTCGGCGAGTACGCGGAGACGACGGCCCGGCGCTGGGGCGACGACCCGGTGCTGGCGATGGCCGGCACCGACCACACCGCACCCGACCCGCGGCTCGCGGCCTGGCTGCGGCGCGCGGCCGGCCCGGACCGCGCCATCACCCTCGCCACACTCGCCGAGTACGTCCGCGAGCACGTGCGCGACGAGGCGACCACCGTCGTGACCGGTGAGCTACGCAGTCATGTGCGCGGCAACATCCTGCCGGGCGTGCTGTCCGTCCGGCTCGGGCTCAAGCAGCGGATGGCCGTGGCCGAGCGCACCATCGACCATGCCGAGCGGGTGAACGCGCTGTGGTCCGGGCGGGACGACGCGCCGTTCCTCTCGCTCGCCTGGCACAAGATCGTCGAGTCGACGGCACACGACTCGGTGGTCGGCTCCGGCACCGACGAGACCTGCGCCCAGGTCGAAGCACGGCTCGCCGAAGCCGCGCAGATCGCCCGCGCCGTACGGGACGCGGCTCTCGCCGAGCCCGCCGCCCTGGTGCCGAGCGACGGCCACCTGGTCGCCAATCCGCTGCCGTTCCCCCGCGAGGCGTTGGTCGAGGTGGAGGTCACGGCCCCGCCCGAGGGGACCGCACTGGTCGCCACCACGCCGGACGGCTCCGGACACCCCGTGCAACTGGTCTCCGAGGCCCCGACCGTGCTCAGCGACGAGCGCGTGGACGCCTCGCAGCTCGAACGCGTGCTGCGTCGGATCCATCGCCGCGAACTCTTCGGGCGGCTGATCGACCGCTACGACCTCACCCCGGGGGCGCTCGTCTTCCACCTCGCCGAGGTGCCGGCCAGTGGACCGTTCGATCTGCTCGTTCTGCGCCGCGATGTCGCCGCCGCCGCTGCCGCGCATCCGGGTGAGTGGAGGGTGCTGACGCTTCAGGAGGCCCGCGCCACCGCGCTGGTGCCCGTGCACGTCCCCGCCTCCGGGCTGGCGAGCTTCCGGGTCACGCCGAACGACCGGCCTGCCGCCCCCGCGGCCACACCCGCTGCGGCGACGGCGACGGCCCGCACCCTGTCGAACGGGCTGGTCGAGGTCGAAGTCGCCGAAGACGGCACCTTGAAGGTCACCGGCGCCGACGGCACCGTACTGAACGGGGTCGGCCGGCTCGTCGACGGCGGTGACCGCGGTGACAGCTACAACTACGCTCCTCCGGCCCGGGACGTGCTCGTGTCGGAGCCGGCGGAGATCGGCGTGGAACTCCTCGAAAGCGGCCCGTTGCGTTCCAGATTGCGTGTCACCCGTGTCTACGAGTGGCCCGCGGCGCTCTCCTCCGACCGCGACCTGCGCAGCGGCCGGACCGTGTCCACGCCGGTCGACACGCTCGTGGAAGTGCGCGTCGGTGAGCCGTTCGTCCGTGTCTCCACCTCGTTCCTGAACCAGTCCGCCGACCACCGGCTGCGCTTCCACGTGCCGCTGCCCGAACCCGTCGACAAGTCCGCCTCCGCCGGGCAGTTCGCCGTCACCGAACGCGGACTCAGTGCCGAAGGCGGCTGGGGCGAGTACCCGATCCCGACCTTCCCCGCGAGTTCCTTCGTGTCGGCCGGCGCCGCCCACGTCCTGCTCGCGCACTCCAGTGAGTACGAACTCGTCGACGGCGGCTGCGAACTCGCCCTCACCCTGCTGCGGGCCATCGGCTCGATCAGCGTCAACATCCATCCCCTCCGTGACGAGCCCGCGGCGAGCGAGATCCCCGCACCGGGTGCGCAGGACCTGGGCATGCGCGTCGAGAACCGTTTCGCGGTGCTGCCCTCGGCGGCCGGCTGGCAGGGGGCGGGCGCGGTCGCTCGCGCCGAGGAGTTCCGCAACGACGTACTCGTCACCCGCGGGACCGCCGCCGCCGGGGGTCACCTGCCCCCGGACGCGACCGGCATACGGGTCGACGGCACGAACGTCCTCGTCTCGACCGTTCGCCGGGTCACCGACGCCGATCACGGAGCCGGTACCGAGATCCGGCTGACGGCGATGAGCGACAGGGGGTCGCGCGTCCGCGTCACCGGCCCGTTCACGGAAGCCACCACGGTCGACCTGCTGGGCAGGCCCCTGTCCGGGACACCGGTGCGGGACGGGCTCGGACTCGACCTCGCTCCGTGGGAGATCCGCACCGTCAGGGTGCGCTGACCGGTCGACGCAGGCGTTCGACGGGCCCGTTCGCACACGCGCACACTCGCACCCGAGAAAGAGTCGTGACCTCTTGTCCTCCAGACTTTCCGCCCATGTCTCGGACCTCGCGCCAGGACGCGGGGCATTGCGTCCCGCCCGGTCGTGGCTGCACTCCGACGCTCCCTCTCGAACACTGAACGGGCCATGGCGGTTCCGGCTGTCGCCCACGGCGACGGAGGCCGAGGACTTCGCGGCCGAGGGTTTCGACGACCACGGCTGGGACAGCATTCCCGTTCCCTCCCACTGGGTGCTCCAGGGCGACGGAGCCTACGGCCGGCCCCTCTACACGAACATCCGGTTCCCCTTCCCCCTCGACCCGCCCCACGTGCCGGACGAGAACCCCACCGGCGACTACCGGCGGCACTTCGACCTACCCGCCGACTGGTCGGACGCCGAGCGCATCGTGCTGCGCTTCGACGGGGTCGAGTCGCTCTTCAGGGTGTGGGTGAACGGCGTGGAGACCGGCAGCGCCGCCGGCAGCCGGCTCGCCCACGAGTTCGACGTCACCTCGGCGGTGCGCCCGGGCGACAACGTCGTCGCCGTGCGGGTGCACCAGTGGTCGGCGGCCAGTTACCTGGAGGACCAGGACCAGTGGTGGCTGCCGGGCATCTTCCGGGACGTCACCGTGATCGCCCGGCCGGCCGGAGGCATCGAGGACGTCTGGTTGCGCACCGGATTCGACGACGGGCGCGGACGCATCGACCCCGAGGTCACGGCCGAGGCGGCAGCGTTCCCGGTCACCCTGCGCATCCCCGAACTCGGCATCGAGCAGGTCTGGGCCACGCCCGCCGAGGTGGCTCCCCTCGGCGTCGGCGGCGTGGAGCCCTGGTCGGCCGAACAGCCCCGCCTCTACGACGCCACCGTGTCGACGGCCGCCGAGAGCATCACCCTGCGTGTGGGGTTCCGCACGGTCGACATCAGCGGTGACCGGTTCCTGGTCAACGGCCGCCGCGTCGTGTTCCACGGGATGAACCGCCATGAGGCCCATACCGAGCGTGGACGCGTCTTCGACGAGGAGCACGCCCGCGAAGACCTGGCCCGCATGAAGCGGTTCAACGTCAACGCCATCCGCACCAGCCACTACCCGCCGCACCCACGGCTGCTCGACCTCGCCGACGAACTCGGGTTCTGGGTCGTCCTGGAATGCGATCTGGAGACGCACGGCTTCGAAGACGCCGACTGGGCCGGCAATCCCAGCGACGACCCGGCGTGGCGCGGGGCGCTCCTGGACCGCATCCAGCGCACCGTCGAACGGGACAAGAACCATCCCAGCATCGTGATCTGGTCGCTCGGCAACGAAGCGGGAACGGGCAGCAACCTCGCCGCCATGTCGGCGTGGGTGCACGCCCGCGACACCGGACGCCCCGTGCACTACGAAGGTGACCACACCGGCGAGTACACCGACCTCTACTCACGCATGTACGCGTCGGTGCCGGAGATCGAGCGGATCGGCGCCGACGGGGCCCGCTCGGCGCTGGCGCACTGCACTCCGGCACAGAGTGCCCGCCAGCGCGCCAAGCCGTTCCTGCTGTGCGAGTACGCGCACGCGATGGGCAACGGGCCAGGAGGACTCGACCAGTACGAGGCACTGGTGCACGCGTACCCGCGCGTGCACGGCGGTTTCGTCTGGGAGTGGCGCGACCACGGCATCCTGACCAGCGCCCCGGACGGGACACCGTACTACGCCTATGGCGGCGACTTCGGGGAGGTGGTGCACGACGGCAACTTCGTGATGGACGGAATGCTGCTGAGCGACGACGTGCCGACGCCCGGCCTCCACGAGTTCAAGGCGGTCGTCCAGCCGATCCGCTTCGGCTTCGGCGACGACAGCGTCACGATCACGAACCTGCGGCACTCCGCCGACACCTCCGATCTGCGCTTCCGCTGGCGGGTCGAACACGACGGGACGCCCGTGGACAGCGGCGACCTGGAGGTACCCGTCGTGGGAGCGGGCGACTCGGAGCGGGTGCCGCTGCCACGGATCCGTGTCTCGCCGGACGCCGAGACATGGCTCACGATCGACGCGGTGCTGGCGGCCGGAACGGCCTGGGTGTCCGCGGGGCACGTGGTCGCGACGGCCCAGCGGGACACGTCGGCAGCTCGTACCGTTGCGGCGGCCCGGCCCCGGACGGACTGGCAGCCGGGAGACGGAACCCTGACGCTGGGGATCGCCGAGTTCGTCGACGGATCCCTCGTACGACTCGCCGGCCGCGCCGTGACGGGTCCACGGCTGGAACTGTTCCGGGCACCGACCGACAACGACGAGAGCGCGTCCGACCAGGTCGAGGACAGCGACGCCGCCGTCGCCGGAGTGTCCAACGCCGACCTGTGGCGCCGCGACGGCCTCGACCGGCTGACGACGCGACGGGTGTGCGTGGAGCAGGCCGCGCGGTCCCTGCGCACGATCGACAAAGTCGCCGCGGCGGGCTCCGCCGCGTCGGTGACGGTGGAGTCCGTCTGGTCCCTCAGCGACGACGGACTGGAACTCCTCGTGGAGATCGAGCCGTCGAGCGGCTGGCGGACGGTGTGGCCGCGGATCGGGATCCGTTTCGGTCTTCCCGACGGCACGGCTCCGGTCGACGGGGCCGAATGGTTCGGTCTCGGCCCCTTCGAGTCCTACCCCGACAGTCTGCGTGCGGCGCGCACGGGGCGCTTCACCGCAGGCGTCCGCGACCTCTCGGTCGACTACGCGCGCCCCCAGGAGACCGGGCACCGCTCGCGACTGCGCCGGCTGGCGCTGCTGAGCGGCGGCACCGAGGTGCTGCGCATCGAGGCGCTCCCGGACAGGTCCGGACGTCGTCCGGGCTTCACGCTCAGCCGCCACACCCCCCAGCAGACCGCCCGGGCCCGGCACCCGTTCGAGCTTCCCGAGTCGACGACGAGCCATCTGATCATCGATGCGGCCCAGCACGGACTCGGCTCACGGTCCTGCGGACCGGATGTGCGGCCTGACTTCGCGCTTCGCCCTGAGGCCCGCACGATCAGACTGCGCATCGCTGCGAGCCGCTGAACACGGCTTCGGTGTCACCTCTGTGGCTCGGGCAGGCCGAGCAGGAGCAGCGTCACGTCGTCGTCGTGCGTGGCCGTGTCCGGGATGAGGGTGCCGACCAGGCGGGCCGCGGTCGCGTCCAGGGTGTCCGGATCCGCGGGAGCGTTCTTCGACACGCCGTCGAGGGTGTGGGTGAGGACATCGATCTGCACCTCGATGTCGGTGCCGGGCCTCTCGACCAGTCCGTCGGTGTAGAGCGCGACGGTGCTGCCCGGGGGCAGCGGCTGGGTCGTCTCCTCGAACGGCACCGCGGCGCCGGACAGCTCGTTGACGCCCAGCGGCACACCGACCGGTGCCGGCAGCCGGTGGGCGGGCCCGTCAGGAGGCCGGGCGATGACCGGCATGTGTCCGGCCGAGCACAGGGTGACCTGGTGGGCTTCCTGGTCGATCACCAGGTAGACGCAGGTGACGAGCTGGTCCGCCAGGTCGCTGACGAACGCGTCGAGGCCGGTCATGAGCCGGCTGGGCGGTATGCCCGTACGGGCCAGCGCGTGGGAGGCGGCGCGCAGCTGGCCCATGACGGCCGCCGCTTCCAGGCCCCGGCCCATCACGTCGCCGATCACGACGCCGGTGCGGTGTGCGTCCAGGGGGATGATGTCGAACCAGTCGCCGCCCACCCCGGGGTCCCGGACGGACGCCAGGTAACGGTGGGCGCTGGGCAGGTACGGCAGCCGAGGCGGCTCGCCCATGAGACTGTGTTGCAGGGTGTAGGCGATGCGCCGCTGCTGCTCGTAACGTCCGGCGCGTTCCGCCTCGTTCTGCCGGCGTTCGGTGATGTCCCGTACGGCCATGAACATCACTGCTTCCTCTTCGGCCTGGAGGGTGCTGACGCTGACCTCGACGGGGAACTCACCGCCGTCGCGGTGCAACCCGTACAGGTCCCGGTCCAGGACGACCGGCTGCGGATCGCGCAGTCGCAGGTAGGCGTCCAGCAACGCGCTGTGTCGCCGGCGCCGCTCGCCGGGCACCAGCTCGGCGACCCTGGTGCCGACGAGGTCGTCCGGTCTGTGGCCGAAGAGCCGTTTCACCTGCGCGTTGGCCATGACGATGGTGCCGTCGCCGTCCGTGATCAGGGTGGCGTCGGGTGCGGATTCCAGCAGCGCGCTGAATCGCTGATGGGACCGCTGGACCTCACGCTGGGCCGCGACGCGTTCGGTGACGTCGATGACCACACCGCAGACGGCGTAGGGCCTGTCGGCCGGATCGGTGAGCGGGAACATCGTGGTGAGGACATCCCGAGGGCCGATCGGCAGGAGCAGCCGCTCCTCCCGCTGTACGGCGGTGCCGCGCGCCGGCGTGCCGAAGTCGTCGGAGCTGACATGACGGGCCAGGTCGACCGGCAGGACGTCTTCGGCGCGCCGGCCCAGGACGCTTTCGTACGGCAGGCTGGTGTTCTCCTCGAACCTCGAGTTGACCGCCAGGAAGCGACCTTCGAGGTCCGTGATGAACACCGCCGCGGGCGTGTGGTCCATGAATGCCTGCAGCAGTTCGTTCTGCCGCACCTGCCATTCGGCCCGGGCGTGTGCCAGCTCGACTCGGCGGCCCACGGGCAAGGCGACGAAGACGACCGCGGTGAAGACGGTCACGTGCCCCCACACCAGCAGCGCCGTACCCAGCCGCCCTCCGTACAGCCCCGCGTCCTGGCCGGCCAGGACGGCCCAGCCGAGCAGCAGCGGAACGACCAGGTTGGTGGCGACCAGTCGGCGCCCCAGAGGGCTCATGATGCCCGCGTTCATCAGCTGTCCCGCAAGGCCTTCGTCCGGCCGGGCCAGGAATGCGGCGATGCCCAGCAGCACCAGGGCCAGCGCGGTGGGCAGGGCCATGTAGGCGCCGAACCGTTCCATCTCGGGTGCGTCGTAGGCCAACCCGTACAGGCGCAGCAGGCCCAGGCCGAGGACGGACAGGCCCGAGATCTGGCTCGCCCACGCGGGCAGTCGGCGCATGCTCAGGCCCAGGGATGCCGCGCCTCCGAGCGTCAGCGCCGCGGAGACGCTCGGTGCCATCCGTCCGGGCGCCCCGGTCACCAGCCGTACGCTGTCGTCCCTGAAGAGGAGCTGATCGATGCCGAGCCCGGTCCCGGTGACGTACTCCAGCAGGGTGAGCCCGCCGATCAGGGCGGCCAGGCCCGCGGCCGCGCGAGCCACGGCGACCGTCCGCCGGGTCATGGGCCCGCGAGCCGCCAGGAACAGCGAGAGACCCACTGCGAGGAGAGCCACGGCAGTGTTCGGCTTCATGACCGGAGCACCGCCGGGCAGGGCGCTCTTCAGCACACCGATGCCGAAGATCCAACCGGACAGCCCCACCGCACCGAGCAGGGCGCACAGCAGGGACGCGCCCTGGGCCACCGCGCGAGCGGCAGCCAGGACGGAGTCGTGGAACGGCAGACCTTCGACCTGCTGCCTTCGCCTCGCCAAATCATCACCTTTATGGACAGATGACCTAAGT
This sequence comes from Streptomyces sp. NPDC052721, assembly GCF_040678315.1. Classification (NCBI taxonomy): domain Bacteria; kingdom Bacillati; phylum Actinomycetota; class Actinomycetes; order Kitasatosporales; family Streptomycetaceae; genus Streptomyces; species Streptomyces sp. NPDC052721. The sequence goes on from NZ_JBFATL010000007.1 coordinate 194,343, forward strand.
GGCACGAAGCTACTTCAAATTTCACGAATGCGTACAGTCTTGTCATGGCGGGGCTGGGATGCTAGGAGCGGGGTGCCGACTAGACGACGCCGCGCGGACCGGCACCTGGACGGGTCCCGGAGCCAGTACGAGCGAGTGGCGACGGCCAGGGCCACGCCATGCACAGCGAACGCGATCATGCCGGGCCGGCTGACCGGCAGCGCGTCGCCTGAAGTGGGGAAGTCCCCCTTCCGTATCGTCACCACGCCCGCTGCGGCCAAGTGCCCGGCCGCTGCCAGCACGTCGAGGACGAGTACCGCAGCTTCGGCGACGCCGCCGAGCCGCGCCTCCTCACCGAGCGGCTCGACGAGGGGCTGGAGCTGCTGAGGCGTTTCTGGTCCGGCGAGCCGGTGAACCACCACGGTCGGCACTACGAGGTCCGGGACGTGACGCCGCTGCCCGCCGGCGTGCAGCGGCCCGGGCCGCCGGTGTGGATCGGCGGGTTCTGACCGCGTCGCCCGCCCGTGCGGCGGGCAGCTCGGTGGGACGGCGCGGTACCACTGATCGAGACGGCACGGCATGGGCACGTACCCGATGTGGCGGAGGTGCGGGAACTGGTCGCCTACGCACGCGAGCACCGCGCGTCCGGGGCCGAGCCCGCTGCACGACGCCGGGGCCACCTGGTGGGACGAGCGGCAGATCCAGACCGGCCCCGTTCGAGGGTGCTGGACGCGGTCCGCATCCGTCGTGTCGATACGCTGGGCGATCGACCGCTCGCTTGACGTGCCGACGGCCTCGGCCGGGGGGCGATGTGGGTCAGGAGGGGTTCGGGCGGTCCGGATCCTCGCCGTCGACCTCGAACACCTTCGTCCATGTGGCTCCGCACCGGCAGCGGGAGTGCTCGATCAGTTCTCCTTGTTCCGACACGCTCAATCCCTGACTGAGCCGCACGTGCACATGATCGCCCATGAGGAACTGCTCTCCTTGACGTCCGTCATCGCATCATCGTGGTGGTTTGTCGCTCAGGATCGCAATGCCGCAGCTCACACACAGGTGTCGAGTCCGCCGTCGGGGACGATCTCCGCGCTGCGGACGAGGTCCTCGGCGGTCAGCGTGACCGCGAGCCGGCCCACGGCTGGGAACGCTCGCCCCCGGAGGTCTCCCGCCACCTCCCCGTCCCGTGCCGCGCGGACCTGCTCACCGCACGGCGGCGGGGTCGCGGGCAGGCCGTACGGCGTGTGAGGCGGAAGGCGGCGCGGAACGGGCAGGCGGGCCGGCGGCGGACGTCATGACGATCCGGTTCCGGGGCGGGGTGCGGTCGGCCGCCCGGGGCGAATGAGGGCAGTCACCTCGGGTACTCGCCAGGACATGATCAGGCGCGCGCTGTGGCAGGGCTCGATCGCCGGTATCGCCGGTGGCGTCGTGATGACTCTCGGTGAGAAGGCCGAGCAGGCCCTCACCGGCCGGCCCGACTCCCATGTGCCCGCGCGCGTGCTCCAGCGCCTGACCGGCCTGCCCGAACGCCCCGGCACGCAGCCGCCGCCGGTCAACTGGGCCATGCACTACGGCCAGGCCGCCGCGCTCGGCGTGCTGCGCTCGGTCATGGCACAGGCAGGTCTGCGCGGACCGCTCGCCTCCGCCAAGTTCGCGGTCGTCCGCCTCACGAACGACCAGATCCTGGAGAACGCCACCGGTGTGGGGGCTCCGCCCTCCACCTGGCCGCGCAAAGAACTCGTTCTCGACGTCCTGCACAAGACCGTCTACGCCTTCGTCACCGGAGCCGTCGCCGACCTGCTCGCGGCCGGCGGCGGTCCCGGCCCGGGGCAACGCCACGCCGCCCTCCGCTCCGGCCGCCACGCCGACGCCGGCCCCCTCCGCCGGGGCAGCGCCTACGGAGGATGACAACGACCGTGGTGTCGGGACAGCGGTGAGCCCGCCCGGACCGGGCGGGCTCATCGTGCGTACGGGCCTCAGTCGACGTCCGTGACCGGAGTGCTCGCCCAGATAGTGGGATGAACGGTGCTCCTCTGCGCCGGTCCGCCGTGATCGCGCACGTTTCCGCAGGTCAGCGCCTCACTGATGGACCTGCCGGGCCTGTGTGAGGCGGACCACATCTCCAGGTCTTCCGTCCCGAACCGCTGGAAGCGTAGGTTCCGTTTACCCCGCGACGGTGCCTTCGCAGGCGCTGGTCCGCCACTCCCGGGGCGGCGGACCAGCGGGGGCCAAATCCGCGCACGGTCGGGACCGCGTGTCACGCCGTCCCGGGCCGGACCAGCGTGTTGTCGCTCGTCCGGCCCGCGAAGTAGTCCTCGATGTTGGTCACCGTGGTCTCAGCGATCTGGCCGACGGCGTCCCTGGTGAAGTACGCCTGGTGCGAGGTCACCAGCACGTTGCTGAAGGTCATCAGCCTAGCGAGGCGTTCGTCGGTCATGACCTCCAGCGACTTGTCCAGGAAGAACACGCCGGCCTCCTCCTCGTACACGTCGAGCCCCACGCCGCTCAGCCGACCCGCGCGCAGGGCTTCCAGGAGGGCGTCGGTGTCCACGAGGCCACCCCGGCTGGAGTTGATCAGGATGGCGTCGTCCTTCATCAGCGCCAGCGCCTTGGCGTCGACGAGGTGGTGGGTGTCGGGCAGCAGGGGCACGTGCAGGCTGACCAGGTCGGCTTCGGCGAACAGCCGCCTCTGCGGTACGTACGCCATGCCCAGGTCGAGGCAGTCGGGATTCTCGGCGATGTCCCAGCCGAGCAGCCGCATGCCGAAGCCGTGCGCGATCCGCGCGAACGCGGTGCCGATCTTCCCGGTGCCCACCACCCCGGCCGTGCGGCCACGCAGATCCCGGCCCATCAGCCCGTCGAGCCGGAAGTCGAACTCCCGGGTGCGCTGCACGGCCCGGACGATCCGGCGGTCGACCGCGAGCGCGAGGGTCCAGGCGAACTCGGCCACCGAGTACGGCGAGTAGTACGAGACCCGGGCCACCGACAGGCCGTTCGCCTCGGCGGCGCCGAGGTCGATGTTGTTGTGGCCGGTGGACCGCTGGGCGATCATCCGGGTGCCGCCCTCGGCCAGGGCGCGCAGCACCTCGGCGTCCAGGGTGTCGTTGACGCTGCTGATCACCACCTCGTGGCCGAGTGCGGTCGGCACGGTGTCCCGGTCCAGGAAGAGACCCAGACAGCGCAGCTCGTGACGGTCCGCGAACGCCTTGTCGAACGCCTCTCGCAGCAGGGGCTCCTCGTCGGCGAGGACGCCGTACGCAACGATGTCCACCTGGTCTTCTCCCGTCGCCTCGGGTGATCTCGTGTCCACCGCAGGCCGTGCTGACCCCGGGGAATGAGGCCGATTCGGCCCTGCAGCCGGGCCATGGGCCTCAGGGTGACCGCGGTGACTGAGGGACGGCCTGCGTTGTTCGGCCCGGGCCGCCGGGAGTGAACGTGACGGGCAGTCGCGCCGGGCCACGCAGGCCACCGGGACGCCAGGTCACCTCCGTCGGCGGCACGGCCAGGGCCAGGTCCGGCAGGCGGCGCAGGACCGTACCGACGGCGATCTGGCCCTCCAGCCGGGCCAGCGGCGCGCCCAGGCAGTAGTGGATGCCGTGGCCGAAGGCCAGGTGGCCGCTGTCCCGCCGGGTGATGTCCAGCCGGTCGGGCTCCGGGAACCGTGCCGGGTCACGGTCGGCGATCGCGGACGCGATGAGCACGGTCGCGCCGCGCGGGACGGTCACGCCGGCGATCTCGACGTCTTCCCGCGCGAATCGGGCGATGCCCGGGCTGACCGGGCCGTCGTAGCGCAGGAACTCCTCGATGGCGTCGGGCAGCAGTTCCGGATGATCCCGCAGGAGGGTCAGCTGGTCGGGGTGGGTGAGCAGCGCGGCGATGCCGCCGGCGATCAGGTTGACCGTCGTGATGTACCCGGCCACCAGCAGCAGGAACGCCATGGCGATCAGCTCGTCGTGGTTCAGCCGCTGCTCCTGGTCGTGGGCGTTGATCAGCGCGCTGAGAAGGTCGTCCCCCGGCCGGGCACGCTTGGAGTCGATGTGCTTCGTCACGTAGGCGCGCATCTGGTGCCACGCCTCGTTGACGACGACCGGGTCGGGCATCTTCTCGCCGCGTACGAGCATGGCGTCGGTCCACCGCTGGAAGTCGTACCGGTCGTCCACCGGCACCCCGAGCAGTTCGCTGATGACGGTGACCGGCAGGGGCAGCGCGAAGTCCGCCACGAGTTCGGCCCGGCCGGCCGGGACGACCGCGTCGAGGAGCCGGTCGGTGATCTCCTGGATCCGGGACCGCAGCTCGGCGACCCGGCGCGCCGTGAACGCCTTCGACACCAGGCGGCGCAGCCGGGTGTGGTCGGGCGGGTCGGAGCGCAGCATGGAACTCATCATCGATTCCCGCTCGAACTCGGGCAGCTGTTCGATGAGGCGGGGATCGGAGGCGTCACGGACATCGCTGCTCAGCCTGGGGTCCGACAGGGCGGCGAGTCCGTCCTCGTAGCGGGTGACCAGCCAGGCGTCCAGGCCTCCGGCGATGATCGCGCGGCGGACGGGGCCGTCCTCGCGGAGTCGCCGGTAGAGGGGGAAGGGATCCGCCACGAAGGCCGGATCGGCGTAAGGGAGAAGGACTGGCTGCTGGCTCATCGTGCCTCCCGGGACAGGTAGTGACCATATATGCGCGTTTGTCACTACCTGTGGGGTTATACCCGGATTCTGCGGCCGGACGGCATGGCCTGCACCTCGCGTCGGGCCTCGCTGCCTGCCCGTACCCTCGTCGGCGGACAGCTGGTGATCACCGGGCGCTGCTGCTGTGCGGAGCCGGGGTGGCGCAGTGGGTGACGCTGGTCGCCGGGCCCGCGGTGTACGAGGGGTACTTGCGGACCGTGGGCGAGCCGGTGGAGGCGGTCGTCGTGGACGGACCCACACCGCGAGCACGGCGCCGACATGATGTGCACGGTCCGCGAACGGGGCGGTGAGCGGCGCACGTTCGAGGTCTCCCGGCGCGCCGGTCAGGGGTCGGTTCCGTCCGGCGCGTACGCCGTGCTCGGAGGCGTTCGCTCCCGCATCCGGCCGAGCGCCTCCCACTGCGGGTCCGGCAAGGTGAGGAGCCGTTCGACGTGGGCCGGGGCGGGCAGTGGGCCGTGGTCTCCCGTCACCCGCAGCGCCGACACCGCCGTGATGTGTCCCAGTCTGAGCGCCTGCGTCGTCGTGAGGCTCCTCAGCAGGCCCGCGAGGAAGCCCGCGGCGAAGGCGTCGCCGGCGCCCACGGGTTCGACCACTGTCGTCCGCAGCGCCGGCACGGTGCGGACGCCGTGGCCGGTGACGGCGGTGGCGGCGCGGGCGCCGTCCTTGACCACGAGGATGCGGGGACGCGGGAGCAGGTGCCGTACGTCGGTGACCGTCAGGTCCTCGCCCCACAGGCCCTGCGCCTCGTCGAGGCCGACGAAGACGATGTCCGCGCGGTCGGCCAGCCGGCGCAGCACGGTGGCCGCGGTGCCGTCGGGCCACAGGGCGGGGCGGTGGTTGACGTCGAAGCTGACCGCGTGGGAGCGCGCGTCCACCGGCGTGGTCAGGGCCTTCGTGACCAGTTCCCGGCAGGAGGGCGACAGGGCCGGGGTGATGCCGGTGAAGTGCAGCAGCGCCGCCGAGCGCACGGGCTCCTCGTCCAGCAGGTCCGGGCCGAGTGCGGAAGCCGCCGAACCGGCTCTGTAGTAGTGCACGCGCGTACCGGTGGCGGAGCCTGGGCTCTTCACGAGGAGACCCGTGGGGTGGTGGGTGTCGGTGCGGACGTGGGAGACGTCGACTCCCGCGGCGGACACCGTGGCGCGGACCCGCCTGCCCAAAGGGTCGTCCCCCAGCGCCGAGAGCCAGGAGACCGGGACGCCGTGGTCGGCCAGGTACATGGCCACGTTCGACTCCGCGCCCGCCACCGACAGGCTCAACTGTCCGGCCCGCTCCAGTGGTTCCGGCGGATCGGGCACCAGGGCCGCCATCGTCTCGCCGACGCACACCACGCGCCCGGCGGCGGGGCGCCACGGCTGTCCCGTCAGGGATTCCGTCCCGGCCCCGGTCATGCGGGTCCCCGCCCGGACGCTTCGCCCCGGGCCACCGCCGGCGTCGTCGGGACGGCGGAGGCAGTCGGTCGATAAGGCGCGGCGGGGCTGCCCGGCACGTCGACGCGGACGCTGAACACGGCGCCGTCGTACGGCCCGGGCGGGTTCAGGCCGAGCCGAGCGGTGGTGATGTGCAGGACGTCGCCTTCCAGGCACACGCCGGCCGGCCGGCTGGCGGGCAGCCGCAGGGTGCGGTCCAGCGTGCCGTCGGGAAGGTGACGGCGTACCGTTCCGCTGCCCCAGACGGCGATCCACACGGCGCCTTCCGCGTCGATCGCCATCCCGTCGGGGCTGCCGTCGTCCACGGTGACGAAGACCTCGGGGGTGCCGAGCCGGGCGGTCCGGGGGTCGACCGGATAACGGCGGACGACGCCTCTGGCGCTGTCGGCCAGGTACATCGAGCGCCCGTCCGGGGTGAACACCGGGCCGTTGGGCACCGTGATGCCGTCCAGGACGCGCTCGACCGTGCCGTCGTGGTCGACACGGTAGAGCGCACCGGCGTCCTCGTCGGCGTCGTAGCTCATGCTGCCCGCCCAGAACCGGCCCGAGGGGTCGGCCACGGCGTCGTTCATGCGCATGCGCGGTACGGAGCCGTCCTCGGGGCGGGCCGGCCAGCTGATGGCGCCGTCGGGGTGCACGAGGCAGATGCCGGTTCCCGCGGCCCCGATCCAGGTGCCCGGGTGACCGGCCACGGGGGCCACGGCCCCGAGCGGAACAGGGAGTCGCGCGAGGGTCCGCAGCGGGGCCGTGGGATCGTCGGGGGCCGTGAGGAGGCGGCCGGCGAGGAGGTCCACGAGGACGATCCCGGTGCCGGTCCAGCGGATGCCCTCACCGAGTTCGAGGCGGTCGGGTCGGGTGGGGCGGGGCTCTGCGGTCACGGCGCCACCTCTCGTACGACGGTGCGGAAGGCGCGGGCGCGGGTCCTGAGCGCGTCGACGCTGCCGCCGTCGGCGGCGTCGCCGACGAGCGGGGAACCGACGCCGACCGCCGCCGCCCCCGCGGCGAGGCAGGCCCGGGCGACGGCCTCGTCGACCCCGCCCACGGGGACGAACGCGGCGTCGGGGAACGGGCCGCGCAGGGCCTTCAGGTACGCCGCTCCCCCGGCCTGGGCGATGGGGAAGATCTTCAGCGCCGCCGCGCCCATGCCCCGGGCGGCGATCACGTCGGTCGGGGTGAACACACCGGCGAGCACCGGCAGACCCAGGTGGTGTGCGGCGGGTACGGCTTCGCCGAGGCCGGGCGTGACCACGAACGTCGCTCCCGCGCGGTGGGCGGCGCGCGCGTCCTCGGCGGTGAGGACGGTGCCCGCGCCCAACGGACGGTCGGGGCCGAGGAGTTCCCGGGCCCGCGCGATGACGGTCAGGGCGTCCGTGCCGGTGAGCGACACCTCTATGAGGTCGATGCCCTCCTCGGCGAGGGTCAGTACGGTGCGCAGCGCGGCGTCGGCGTCGCGTCCACGGACGACGGCCAGCAGACGGTGGGCCGCGAGGGCGGCGGGCAGATCCACGAACCGGTCTCCTTGCTGGGGGTTCAGGGGCAGCGGCAGGCGGTGGTGAGCGTCAGCCGCCAGTGCGCCTCTCCCGTGGCGGGCACCTCGGCGGCGTCCCCGGGGCCGGCGTCGGCGAGGTCGAAGACGCGGCCGAGCATCGGCTCGACGCCCGTGCTGCGGTAGGGGTTCGCCTCGGGGAAGCCGCCGAGGTTGCGCCACAGGGCGATCGACACGGGTTGCTCGATTCCGTACCGCCCGCCCACCGGCCGGGCGGCCACGGTGTCTGCGGCCACCTGCAAGCAGAAGGACAGCCGGTCGCGGCCGTCGTGCACGCAGCACAGGTGTGTGTTCACGACGGCGCCCACCGCTGTGCCGTCGTCGGGGCCGAGCCGGTCGAGGGCCAGTCCGCGCGGGGCGGGCCAGGAACCCGCGAGCCAGCAGGCGCCGTCGGGCCACGGCTCTGTCAGCAGGGGGGCTGCTTCGGGGAACAGGCGGGTGGTGGCGCCGGCGGTCATGTGCAGGGTGGCGTGGGGCGAGAGGTCGAGCAGGGCGTGGGCCGCCCACAGGAAGCGGAAGCCGGGTTCGGCGGTCAGCGTGTAGTCGGCCTCGGCTCCGTCGGGCGTGGCGCGGAGGGTGCGGGTCAGGGTGAAGGCGTCGCAGTGCACCCGCGCGGTGTCGCCGTCGCGGGTCCAGGGGCGGGACCAGGCGTCGCCGTGGTCGGGGCGGCCACGGACGGTGGGCACGCACTCTTCGAGTCCGCCCGCGTCGACGAACGGGTCACCGGGGACGGCCGTGTCCCGTTCCGGTGCGGGGCGGTGCCAGAGCCATTCGCGGCCGTCCGCGCGCAGCGAGGTCCAACGGCCGCCGTGGGCGGGGTCGGTGACGACGTCGAGCACGGGCGTCACCATTCCGCGAACGAGCCGTCGGGATGCCGCCACACGGGGTTGCGCCAGGCGTGCCCGCTCCGGTCCGCCGCGCGTACGGCCGCTTCGTCCAGGGTGATGCCGAGGCCGGGGGCGTCGTTGCGACGGGCGTGGCCGTCGACGAACCGGAACGGCTCGGGGTCGGCGAGGTAGGAGAGGAGGTCGGCGTCCTTGTTGTAGTGGATGCCCCGGCTCTGCTCCTGGATCAGGAAGTTCGGGGTGGCGAAGGCGATCTGGAGGCTGGCCGCGAGGGCGATGGGGCCGAGGGGGCAGTGCGGGGCCAGCTGGGCGCCGAAGGTGTCGGCGAGTGCGGCGATCCGGTGCACCTCGGAGATGCCGCCCGCGTGGGACAGGTCGGGCTGGGCGACGGCGATCCCGGCGGTGAGGGCGGGCAGGAACTCGCCGCGGGAGTACAGGCGTTCACCGGTGGCCAGCGGCACCGGGCCGGCGCTGACCAGGCCGGGCAGCAGGTGGTGGTGCTCGGGGAGGACCGGCTCCTCCACGAACAGCGGGTGGAGCGGGGCCAGTTCGGCGAGGGCCCGGCGGGCGCTGGCGGCGGTGAAGCGGCCGTGGAAGTCGACGGCGACGTCCCGGTCGGGGCCGAGCACCTCGCGGGCCGCCGCCACCCGGGCGACGACGGCCGCCGTCTCGGCCGGGGTGGTGATCGGCGACGTGGCCCCGGCGGCGTTCATCTTCACCGCCGTGAAGCCGGCCTCCACCTGGGCCGCCACCTGGTCGGTCAGCTCGGCGGGCTCGTCGCCGCCGACCCAGGCGTAGACCCGGACGCGTTCGCGCACGGGCCCGCCGAGGAGGGCGTGCACGGGGGCGCCGTAGGTCTTGCCGGCGATGTCCCACAGGGCCTGGTCGAGGCCGGCGACGGCGCTGGAGAGCACGGGGCCGCCGCGGTAGAAGCTGCCCTTGGTGAGCACCTGCCAGTGGTCCTGGATGCGCAGCGGGTCCTGTCCGAGAAGCTGTTCGGCGAGGACGTCGACGGCGGCGCGGACCACTTCGGCGCGCCCCTCCACGACGGGTTCGCCCCAGCCGACCACGCCGTCGTCGGTCTCGATCCGGCAGAACAGCCAGCGCGGTGGTACCAGGAACGTCTCGATGCGGGTGATCTTCACTTGCCGCCGGTGCCTTTCGTGTCGTCGGGGCCGTCGATCCGGTCCAGGTCGCGTCCGGCCTGTTCGAGGAGGGCGTGCATGGCGGCCTCGGCGGCCCGCGGGTCCTGGTCGCGTACGGCGTCCAGGACGGCGCGGTGGGCGGGCACCGGGTCCTCGCTGTGCGGGGAGCTGTGGACCAGGCGGTCGCGGTGGGCGAGGCCGGACTCGATGACCATCTCCATGCGTTCCAGCAGTTCGTTGTGGGTGGCGGCGAGCAGGGCGCGGTGGAAGGCGAGGTCGGCCTCGACGGCGTGGGCGGGGTCGGTGCCGTGCTCCCCCATCGCCGCGAGGGCGGCGTCCAGGGCCGCGAGGTCGTCGCCGGTACGGCGTTCGGCGGCGAGGCGGACGGCGGCCGGCTCGATGATGGCCCGTACCTCGGCGAGGTTGCGCAGCAGCGCCCGGTCGGCCTCGTCGGCGCCGCCGCCCTGGAACTGCCAGCGCAGGACGTCGGCGTCGAGGAGGTTCCAGTCGGCGCGCGCTCGGACGAAGGTGCCCCGTTTCTGGCGGGCGTCGACCATGCCCTTGGCGGCCAGTACCTTCAGGGACTCGCGCAGGGCGGTGAGGCTGACGTCCAGTTCGCTCTGCAACGCCACCAGGTCGAGCGTGGCCCCCTCGGGGATCTCGCCGCCCAGGATGCGGCGGGCCAGCGCCTCCACCGTCTGGCCGTGCACGCCGCGGCGGGCGTAGGGCGTCATGTCGTACAGCCTTTCTCTTCGGATGCGCGCGTGTCGGGCGGGTTCGTATGCGCACGTGTCGGACGAGTATGGACCGGGTGCGTACGGTCGGGTGTGCGGGCGGCCGTGGTCATGCGGACGCCTTGGTGACGCTCCAGCCCCCGTCGACGACGAGGTGCGCGCCGGTGACGAAGGAGGCCTCGTCGGCGCTGAGGAAGGCGATGGCCGCGGCGACCTCCTCGGGGGTGCCGAAGCGGCCGGCCGCGGTCGCTGCGACGCTCAGCTCGCGTTCCTCGGTCGGCACCCTGTCCCAGGCCGCGGTCAGCACCGGTCCCGGCAGGACGGCGTTGACGCGCACCTCGGGCCCGTACTCGACGGCGAGTTGGCCGCACAGGGAGAGCAGCGCGCCCTTGGAGGCGGCGTAGGCGGGATGGCCGGGGATGCCGGCGTGGGCGTGGACGGACGAGGTGAGCACGACCGCTCCCCGGCGGGAGCGCAGGTCGGGCAGGACCGCCCGGAAGCCGAGGAAGGCTGCGGTGACGTTGACGGACATCTGTCGCTGCCAGGAGGCGAGGGACATCTCGTGGGCCGGCGTGACGTCGACGGTGTAGGCGTTGCTGACCAGCACGTCGACGGGCCCGTAGGCGTGTGCGGCGGAGACGATCCGCTGCCAGTCCTGCTCCGCCGAGACGTCGGCGGGCACGAAGCGGGCCCGGCCGCCGTCCTTGGTGATGCGTGCGGCCACGGCCTCGCCGGGTTCCTCGGCGATGTCGGCGAGGACCACGGCGGCGCCCTCGTGGGCGAGGCGTCGGGCGGTGGCGGCCCCGATGCCGGAGGCGGCTCCGGTGATCACGGCCGTGCGGCCGGTGAAGCGGGCGCCGTGCCGTCGTGCGGGATCCATGCGGCGGGGCTCCTTCTCGTCTGGGTGGCTTGTCGCATGCGGTGCGGGCTATTGCCGTGTCAGTACCACCAGGTCGGCGTCGTGGTCGGCCGTCCACGCCCAGGGCAGCCCGTAGTGCAGCAGATGGGCGCCGCTGTACGCGGTCGCGGTGGCGGCGTCCCGGTAGGCCGCCGCGGGGTCCAGGCCGCGCAGCCGCAGCCGGGCGGGGCGGCCCGGCACGAGGGGGGCGCCGTCGAGCGGGCCGGTGCTGAAGGCGGCGACGACGGTACGGCGGCCGTCGGGGGCGTCGTACTGCACCCCGCAGGTGGCGTCCCCGGGAGAGCCGAGCAGGCGGGCCTCGCCGTGGTGGACGACGTCCCGCACCTCCTTGTACCGGGTGATCCACCCGGCTGCCTCGGCGCGCTGTGCGGGTGTCCAGGCCCGCAGGTCGGCGCCGATGCCGAGGACGCCGCACATGGCGGTGACGAACCGGAAGGCGAGGCTGCGCGGGCGGGGGTCGAAGACGCCGGGGGCGTCGGTGACCCAGGAGCTCATCACGTGCGGGGCGTGGGCGTGCAGGAAGCCGTACTGGATGCGGAGCCGGTCCAGGGGTGCGGTGTTGTCGCTGGGCCAGACGACGTCGGTGCGCGCGAGGGTCGCGTGGTCGATCCGGCCGCCGCCGCCCGCGCAGCCCTCGATGGTGACGTGGGGGTGCGCGGTGCGCAGGTGGTCCAGGACGCGGAGATAGCCGTGGACGTGCTCGGCGTCGAGGTCCAGCCGGTCCGCGGGGCCGGCGCCCGGACGGCCGCGCTCGGTCGGCGGGCGGTTCATGTCCCACTTCAGGTAGCCGATGGCGTGGCCGGTCAGCAGCCGGTCCAGGGTGGCGAGGACGAAGTCCTGCACGTCGGTGCGGCCGAGGTCGAGCAGGAGCTGGTTGCGGACGCGGCGGGCCGGGCGGCCGTCGATCCGGTAGACCCATTCCGGGTGTTCGGCGTGCAGGCGGCTGCCGGGGCTGACGGCCTCGGGTTCGATCCACAGTCCGAAGTCCAGCCCGAGGGCGCGGACGTCGTCGACGAACCGGTCGAAGCCGTGCGGGAAGGCCGCCGGGTCGGGGTACCAGTCGCCCAGTCCCCCGGTGTCGTCGGCCCGGCCGGTGAACCAGCCGTCGTCCACCACGAACAGCTCGGCGCCGAGGTCCGCCGCCGCTTTGGCCAGCTCCAGCTGGCTCTCGGCGTCGACGTCGAAGCCGGTTGCCTCCCAGGAGTTGTACAGGACCTTGCGGGGGCGGTGCAGGCGCTCGCCGGCGAGGCGGCGCTCGTAGCGGTGCCAGACGCGGGAGAGCCCGTCGAGTCCGTCCGGGCTGAAGGCGCAGGCGAGGCGGGGGGTGGTCAGGGTGTCGCCGGGTGCCAGGCGCACCGCGCCCTCGTGCGGTACGCGTCCGGCGCGGACGCGTACGGCGCCGCCGGGCTCGGCCTGTGCGGTGATGTGCCAGTTGCCGGGCCATTCCAGCGCGATGCCGTAGGCGGGGGCGTCGTGGGGTGCCGTCGCGTCCTGGACGGCGAGCCAGGGGGCGTACGCGTGGCCGGGCACGCCCTGGGTGCTGCCCATCGTGAACGTGCCCCGGGACAGGTCGAGTCGGGTGTGCTGGAACTCCTGGGACCACTGGCCGGTCAGGTACGTCAGCCGGGCGGCGGCGGTGACCGGGATGTTCACGGCGGCGGAGTCCAGCCGCTCCAGCCGCAGTTCCTCCTCGCCCGTGCAGGTCAGTTCGGTCCAGCGGTGCAGGACGTCGGTGCCCGGCACGGTGGCGTAGCACAGGGTGGTGCGCAGGCCGAGGAGGTCGTCGGTGAAGGTGAGCCGGAGCGTGCCGGGCTCCTCGCGGGCGTCCTCGAACCTCCACCACACGCCGCGTTCGGAGCCGGGCCGGGCGGCGATGAGGTCGGCGCCGGTGAACGGGCGCAGTCCGTGCGGCACGTACTCCGCGGGTGCGGCGTCCGCCGGGGTGATGAAGTGGGTGCGATGGGACCGGTCCAGCGCCGACGGCCCGTCCTCCACGCCGTGCGGTCCCCACGCGTGGAGTTCCGCCCAGGGACCGTCCGGGGAGAGCCGGACGGTGTAGCTGGTGTGCTCGGTGCGCAGCGTCCAGCGCTGGTGCGGGGTCACTTCACTGCTCCGAGGTTGAGGCCGGCCACGAAGTGGCGCTGGAAGCGGAGGAAGACGGCCACGGTGGGTGCGGCGGCGATGACGGATCCGGCGGCGATCACGTTCCACATGGACACGTACTGGCCCTGCAGGCCGATGAGCGCCGCGGTGATCGGCATCCTGCTGTCGCTGCGCAGCACGGTGATCGCCCACAGCAGGTCGTTGAAGATCCAGGTGAAGGACAGCGCGCTGAGCGCGGCGAGCGCGGGCCGGGTGAGCGGGAGGATGACGCGCCAGAAGATCTGCCAGGGGCCGGCGCCGTCGACGACGGCGGCCTGCTGGATCTCGGCGGGGATCGCGCGCATGAAGCCGTGCAGGACGAACACGTAGAAGCCGACGCCGAAGCCGATCTGTACGCCGATCAGGGCGGGCAGGGTGTCGTAGATGCCCATCATCTCGCTGAGCCTGGACACCGGGATGAGGAGGATCTGCGGGGGCAGCAGGTTGCCGCCGAGCATGAGCAGCAGCAGGAAGCGGCGGAAGGGCATCTCGTAGCGGCTGAGGGCGAACGCCGCCATGGCGGCCAGGGCGAGGGTCACCGCTACGCAGGGGACGGTGACGATCAGGCTGTTGATCAGGGCGCGTTGCTGGCCGCCGTCGACCCAGGCCTGCCGGAAGTCGTCCAGGGTGAAGGAGCGGGGCCAGCTGCCCAGGCCGTGCGCGGCGATGTCGTTGAAGGACCGCAGGCTGGTGACCACGACCAGCAGGATGGGCAGCAGCCACAGGACGGCCAGGGCTCCGGCGCCGAGGTGGAAGCCGGCGGTGGCGGCCCGCCGGCGGCGCAGCGCACGGACGGACGTGTGCGTGTGGGCGGCGGACATCAGTCGGCCTCCCGGAAGGCCCGGACCAGGTAGGAGGCGATGACCCCGAAGGCCAGCAGGAAGATGACGACGGCCAGTGCGGAGCCGTATCCGAGGCGCAGGGACTGGAAGGCGGTGGAGTACATGTAGGTGCTCAGCAGCTCGGAGGAGTGGTAGGGGCCGCCGCGGGTCAGCGACCAGACCACGTCGAAGGAGCGGAGCGAGTCGATGACGATGACGGACAGCACGACGGCGTTGACGCCGCGCAGCTGAGGCAGCGTCACATGGCGGAAGCGCTGCCGGCGGCCGGCGCCGTCGACCTTGGCCGCCTCGTACAGGGCCGGGTCGATGCCCTTCAGGCCGGCGAGGTAGAGGACCATCACGTAGCCGATCTGCCGCCACAGGGCGGGCACGATCACCGCGTACAGGGCGGTGTCCTGGTCGGCGAGCCAGGCGTGCCGCAGGCTGTCCAGGCCGACGGACTGAAGGAGGCGGTTGAGCACGCCGTCGGGCTGGTAGATGGCCTGCCAGACCAGGGCGGTGGCCACGAGGGAGAAGACGACGGGCAGGAACAGGGCCGCGCGGTAGAAACCGACGCCCCGGCGCTCCTGCTGGAGCAGCAGGGCGGCGGCCAGGCCCAGTACGGCGGACAGGCCGCCGAAGAGGACCAGCCACAGGACGGTGTGGCCGGCCGCGCTGCGGAAGACGTCGTCGCCCGCCATCTCACGGAAGTTGCCGAGGCCGACGAACTTCGGCGCGGAGACGCCGTCCCAGCTCGTCAGGGCGAGGTAGAAGCCTTGCAGCGCGGGCCAGAAGACCCAGACGGCCTCGGCGAGCAGGGGGACGAGGACGAAGGCGAGGACCAGCGGGGGTGTGCGGCGGGGGCCCCGGGCCCGGCGGCCCCGGGGCGGCGCCGGGGCCGGGGACTCGTGGTGCGGGGCGGTCAGGACGGCCATGTCAGGCGTTCCAGATCTTCTCGGCGTCGCGCTGCCAGTCCCTGAGGATGCCGCCGACGTCCTTCGGCCTGGCGATGAACTTCGTGAGCGCGGTGTCGGCGGTGGGCTGGAGGGCGTCGCTGGAGTCGCGGTTGAAGAACTGGGTCAGCTCGGCGGCCTGCTCGATGTGCTCGCGGCCCTTCTTCACCAGCGCCGTGCCCGCGTCCTTCGCGTCGGGGTGGCAGGGCAGGACGGTTCCGGACGAGCCCTTGATGTAGATCTCCTGCGCCTCGGCGGTGGCGAGGTACTTCATCAGGTCGAAGACCTGGTCGCGGCGTCCGGTGCGGGCGCTGGCGAAGTAGCCGTCGGTCGGGGCCTCTTCGGCGAGGGGGACCTTGGGGTCGATGACGGGGAAGCGGAAGAAGTCGATGTCGTCGAGGGCGTTCCTGGGAGCCGCGTCGGCGAAGAAGGTGCCGATGAGCATCATGCCGGTGCGGCCGTTGAGCAGGGCGGTGGTGGCGTCCTGGAAGGCCAGGGCGGTGCCGTCGGGGTCGAAGTACGGCAGCACCTCCTGCCAGCGGTCGAAGACCTCGCGCACCTCGGGGTCGTCGAAGCGGTGCTTGCCCGCGAGGAGTTGGCGGTGGTAGGCGGCGCCGTTGACGCGGATGTCGAGGTAGTCGAACCAGGCCGAGGCGACCCAGGGGGTGTTGCCGCCGGCGCCGAGCCCGATCGGCGCCACGCCCTTGGACTTGAGCTTGTCGCACAGGTCGAGGAACTCGTCCCAGGAGGTGGGCGCGCTCACGCCCCACTTGGCGAAGTTCGACTTCCGGTAGAACATGCCCCACCAGTAGTAGGTGGTGGGGACGAAGACCTTCTTGCCGGAGCTCGCGGTGCACAGGCTGTTCAGCGCTTTCGAGTACCGCTTGAGGTCGGGCGACGTGTTCCAGACGTCGTCGAGGTCGAGGAGCAGGTTCTTCCTGGCGTAGGTGTCCGCCACGGAGCCGGGGTACCAGGTGTACACGTCCGGCGGGTTGGCCGAGGTGAGGTAGGTCGGCAGCTGGGTGCGGAAGGTCTCCGCGGCCACGGTGTTCAGGCCGGCGCGGCCCTCGCCCTTCTTGGCGTAGGCGGCGACGAGGTCCTCCATCGCGGCCTTGGCCTGCGGCGCGGACAGGTTGGACTGGAGGGTCACGGGGCCCTTGGAGGAGGACTTGGCGGAGGAGGTGGAGGTGACGCAGCCGCTGAGCAGCGCGCTCGCTCCGGCGGCTCCGAGTCCGGCGAGGAAGCGCCGGCGGCCGGGCAGGTGGTTCGTCATGGAGGCTCCCTGTGGGTCCGCGCGGCGGGGCCGGCCCCTGTGGACGGCCGGGCCCCGTTCGCGGCGGATCCAGAGTCGCGTGGCGGTCCCGCCACGTCAATATTAATTACTAATTTATTTGAACTGGGTTCTGTGGACGTAGCCGTCCACACCGCGGAACACCGCGTCGACCGAGCCGTCCGGTCCGGCGACCGCACCGAGCGAGCCGTCGAAGGCCGCGCTGGGGAACTCCTGGCGCTTGGTCCAGCCCCGCCACGCGCCGCCGTCGTACCGCTGCTGCCACAGCGTGTAGTCACCCGCCCGCGCGTACAGCACCACGGCGTCCCCCACGGCGACGAGCGTCGGGCTGCCGCTCACCGTGCCGCCGAGCGAACTCCACGCCGACCACTGTCCCGACCGGTCCCGCGAACTGGTCCATACGTCGTCCGCGGCGGTGCGCACGGCGACATGGACGCGCCCGTCGGCGTCGACGACCGCGGACGGCCTGCCGTACACCGGCCGGCCACCGGGCACACCGAGCGACGACCAGCCGGACGAGGGGCCGCGCTGCACGACGCTCCCGTCGCCGCCGAGCGCGACGAGGGTCCAGTGCCCGGGATCGGTGAACGCCACGGTCGGCGCGTCGGTCAGCCGCCCGCCCAGGTCCTGCCAGTCGCCCCAGCGCCCGCCGGAGAAGACCCTGCGGTAGGCGCGGTCGTCGGTTCCGCGGACGAAGACGTCGATACGGCCGCCGGCGGAGGCGTAGGCGGCGGGCTGGCCGAGGATCCGTCCGCCGGCCGGGCCCGCGAGGTCCCTGGTCCGCGCCGGGCGCGTGCCGTCCGCCGTGTGCTGGACGAGTGTTCCGCCCGGTCCGCGGAAGAAGGTGGCCAGCGTGTCGCCGTCGCGCACCACGGCCGGGCTCGCCGAGGCCTTCCGCCCGAGGTTCGTACCGGGCAGCGCGTCCTGCCCGGTGAGCCGGAGGAAGGCGGTGCCGTGGGCGGGGACCTCGACGGTGTACGACCCGGTGTGCGTACCACGGTCGGCG
This sequence comes from Streptomyces sp. NPDC052721, assembly GCF_040678315.1. Taxonomy (NCBI): domain Bacteria; kingdom Bacillati; phylum Actinomycetota; class Actinomycetes; order Kitasatosporales; family Streptomycetaceae; genus Streptomyces; species Streptomyces sp. NPDC052721. Next base: position 211,824 of record NZ_JBFATL010000007.1, read on the forward strand.
CGTGCCCGCAGGTCGCGCACCGCGACGGACCCGCCGAGGGCGACGTCGGCGAAGTGCACGGTGCGCTCGGCCGGCCGGTCGGAGCGGTTGAGCAGGACGACCGCGCGCTCGCCGCGTCCGGCCAGGACCTTGCTGTAGACGTCGCCGACGGAGTCCGTGGCGACCCGGACCCCCTGGATGCCGAGCGGGTCCTGGTCGACGGCGATGATCTCCGGGTTGCGGAGCGTCTCGGTCATCGACGGCGTCAGGGTGCGCGGATCGGAACCGAGGACGAGCGGCGAGGCCATCTCGGCCCACATCACGAACTGGGTGGTGGACTCCTCCTGCGTCAGCTCCAGGGAGCCGTCGGCCATGCGGCGCATGGGGATGAGGTAGTCCGGGTCGTTGTAGTGGCCGGGTCCCTGGGCCTCCGGGTGCCAGGCGTTGGCGTCCATGTTGCGCAGGATGTTGGGCCACTCCCCCGGACTGGGGGTGCCCCAGGCGATGTCGGTGCCGGTGCGCCAGGAGTCCGCGATCGTCGGGGCGTAGGCGAAGGTGTTGTGCGCGTCCTGCTCGGGTGTGTGCGGCAGGCCCCAGTCGTCGGTGAGCGGATTGCACAGGTTCAGCAGCATCTTCCGGCCCGACTCGGCGACGGCGTCGCTGAACTCCTTGAACGCGGGCCCCGGATCGATCTTCTCACCGATGCCGCACAGGAAGTCGACCTTGATCGCGTCGATCTTCCAGGCGGCGAACTGCCGTGCGTCCTCGGCGTAGTGGCCCCGGCTGCCGAGCCCGCAGCTCTTGCCGCCGTCGTAGGTACCGGCGTCCGTGTAGATGCCGGCACGCAGGCCGCGCTGATGCAGGTAGGAGACGAGGGCCGGGATGCCGGACGGGAAGCGGTCCGGGTTGGCCACCAACCGGCCTTGGGTGTCACGGGGGTTGTCGGCCTGCCAGCCGCCGTCGAGCCAGACGATGTCGTAGCCGCTGTCGCGCAGACCGCTGCCGACCAGCGTGTCGGCGACCGCGCGCACCTCCTTCTCGGTGGGGGCGCCGAGCCCGTAGTACGTGTTCCAGCCCATGTAGGGCGTGGGGGCGAGACCGCTGTCGTAGAAGTCGGGCGCCCCCTGGTCCACCGCGGGGTCCGCCGTGGCCGGGGGGATCGCGGCCGTGGTGAGGACGACCGTGATCGCGGCGGCGAGGGCAAGCTTGGTGGACCGGTGGCGTGGGGGGCTGTACCTGGGCGGCTGGGAAGTCACGTGCCTCTCCCGGTGGTTGGGAAGCGGGAAGGTGTGGGCCGGGCGCGTCCCCGCGGGAGGCCGGCGTCACGGCGAAGACTGTGGACCGTGGCCGAAACCCTGTCAATATTAATTACTAATTTAGGAGCAGCGAGGGCGAATACAGGCTCTGACCCTCGCCCATGACCGGGGCCGAGGGTCGGAGCCGGGCGGAAACGCGTCAGGCCGCGCCGTGGGGACGGCCGAGGGGAAGGTCGATGGACCGCCATTCCTCCACGACGTGGTACCCGGCGCTCGTGTACAGGTTCATGGCCACCTCGTTGCCGCCCCACACGGTGAACATCAGCACCGAGTCACCGGCCGCGAGCGCGACCTGCTCGCCGGCCGCCATCGCGGCCCGCCCGTACCCCTTGCCGCGATGCCGCTCCTGGACGTGGAGCGAGTAGCCGTACGTCGCCCCCGGCAGATGCCCGTGCTTCAACCATCCGGTGCCGATCCGCTCGCCCGCCGCTTCGAGCACCAGGATCGAATGGTCGGGCGTCTCCAGACCCTGGGGCAGCAGCTTCCCGAAGTCCCGGTCGGCCTTGCGTGCGGCCTCCTCCGGGCTCATGCCTCCCGCCCGGACGATGTCGGCGACGTACGCGGCCTTCTCGGAGGCACGCCACTCGGGGTATTCGGCCGGGGTCATCCGCCGCGCGGTGACGCCGTCGAGAGGTTCGGGCGCCGAGCTGACGCGCCGCGCCCTGAGCTGGCCGCGCACACCGTAACCGTCGAACACGTCACCGGCGGGCTCGGTGAGCCCCACACCCAGCCGGCGCGCGCCGCGCCGCGCGCACCACGCCTCGGCCCAGTCCCGGGCGGCCTGTTCATACCCTCGCCCGGTGTGGGGCGTGTCGACGTGGAGGTCGCGGATACTGCCCGCGAGGACGCCGTTGTCGTCGGCCACGTCCACGGCGACGTATCCCACCCGGGTCCCGTCGTCCGTGATCGCGGCGACGGTCCAGTCGCCGATGCGGGCGCGTATGTCCTCCACCATGCGCTCGACCGCGGCCACGCTGAACCCGGCCACCGTGTAGGGGGCGTGCAGCCGCTGCTCGAAGTCCTTCTGCCATGCGCCGCGGTCATCAAGGATGCTGAGTTCTGTCACATGATCACCTTAGGAGTTGTCCCGCGACCGCCGGGTGTGGGCGGAGCCCGGAGAGCGGCGGCGGGGAGACTGGGCGTCATGACGGAAAGGCATGGCGTTCCCGTGGGCGGCACCGGCAGCGGGCCGCTGCCGGCGCGTGCCCTGGCGCGGGAGTCCGCGCGTGCGCCGCGGCTGGTGGCTGCCGGACAGTGGCGTCCCGCCCCGGCGGACGCCGAGGCGGCGGTGGCCGTCCTGGGCCGTCTCACCGCCGCGCTGCCGGTCCGGCGGGCCGCGGCGGCGCGGACACGGGGCCACGGACCGGGACCGGCGGCTCCAGCGCATCCTGCGTGACGATCGCCGCGAACTCCGCGACCAGGGGCCTGGCCCGGCTCAGCACGGCCGGCCCCAGCGGCGGGAGGGAAGCGGACGTAACCACCGTCCGGTGACGTCTGTGACCGTTCTGTGTCACACGGGGGCACAACGAACCGCCCGCGGGACGGGTCGTACTCCACATGACGGCCGGCAAGGAACCCGTCCTGACCGGCATCCAGCGCATCACACCGCACAGGGGGACACCATGACGATCCGGACGCGGGGCATCCGCAGCGCTCTGACGGCCCTGGCCACCGGCACCGCCCTCGCGTTGGCGGCGGTCCCGGCGACGGCTGCCGCCGGCACCGCCGGCGCACCCGCCTTCCTCGACCCGGCGGAGCTGCCTCCCCACCCGTCGTCGCCCTGGTACGCCGGCCCGGTCACCTCCGGCCAGCCGGACCCGCTGCCGGTCTGCGTCGGCGAGGCGCTGCCGTCGGTCTCCGTGCACCGCGCCTACTGGACGGACCTCGACACCAACGCCCTGCAGGTCACCGTCGTGGAGCGCGACGCGCAGCGCGCCGCCGACTTCGCCGCCCTGCTGCGCAAGGACCTCTCGGGCTGCGCGCGGAAGCTTCAGTCGCAGTCCCCGGACATCACGGCGGCGAAGAAGTACTACGGCAAGGTCAAGGTGGCGGAGGGCGCGCACGTCTACGGCATCCACACCACCGCGTCCTGGGGCGCCTCCGACATCGCCCTGTTCTCGGTCGGCCGCGACGGCAGGACCGTGACGGTCGTGAAGTGGTCCCAGATGGGCACGTTCCGCGACGCCCCGGTCAAGGCCTTCAAGACGACCACCCGAACGGCGGTCGACAAGCTCTCCTGAATCCCGGTGGTACGCCACTTGCCCGGCGGGTCGGCCGACCCGCCGGGGAACCGCTTCGACATCACGTGCCTACAGTGGAGTGAAGCCTCCACCCCGCCGGCCGCGCATCCGGTACGCCGTCCGGGGCCTTCGGTGCCGGACGCCACATCACCGGCCTGATGGTGGGTACTCCCGCAGAGGAGGTTCTGATGTTCGAGGCATCCGATATCCGTGAGTGGCGTGGTCACGACGTGGTCGACCCCAAGGGGCACAAGATCGGTGTCATGGAGTCGGTCTATGTGGACACGGCCACCGACCAACCCTTCTTCGTCACGGTGACCGTGGGCCTGCCCACCCGTCGCCGTCTGGTGTTCGTGCCGCTCCCCGGTGCGACGGTCGGTCCCGGCTACCTGAAGGTCACCCACACCAGGGACCAGGTCAAGAAGGCTCCGGCGATCGACACCGACGGCGAACTGCCCGTCGCCGAGGAGCCGAGCGTCTTCGCCCACTACGAGCTGACCTATACACCGGGTGCCGGCGGCGAGCGGCGCCTGGCCCGCCGTTGACGCACCGAAGACCGCCGGGAGACCCGATGAGTGTGTTCCTGTTCCTGATCCTCGTGGCCGTCGTCCTGGGCATCATCGGATTCGTCGCCCATGGCCTGCTCTATCTCCTGATCATCGGCGCCGTCGTGCTCGTCCTCGACCTCGTCTACGGGGCGGTGCGCTTCCGCCGGGGAGGCCGGAGGCACCGCCTCGTCCGCTGACCGGACGCGGCGCCTGGCCGAGGGTGCCTGGCTCGGGAAGTGGGCCGGGGACGCGGTCGTTCCGGAGCTGCGCGGGGCCGGCCACGAGGTGCGGCCCCTGTCCGGACCGGCCGGGAGGCGGGGGGTACCGGCGCGGCAGCGGACCCAACCGACCGACCAGCGGATCGCCCGGATCATGGCCGGCTCGACGCCGCAGCCCGGAGCCACGCCGACCGGGGAACGGTGACGGCCGGTGGGGCACTGAGCGCCGAAACGCGCGGTCGCGCGTTCCCCGCGGATGACGGCAAGCTGGTACAGACATGCCCATAAGGGTCGTACGGCAGGGAGCGGTCGTGGATGGTGCGCAGAGCATGACCGTAGGCGTGCTGGGTTCCTACGGCGGCCGGAACGTGGGCGACGAGGCGATCCTCACCGCCCTCCTGGACCGTGTCCGGGCAGGCCGGCCGGCCACTCGCTTCGTGGTCTTCTCCCGCAATCCCCAGCACACCCGCAGAGTCCATCCGGATGTCGAGGTCGTCGGGTGGGAAGGCGTCTGCCGGGAGGGCATCTCCGCGCATCTGCGCCGGCTGGACGTCCTGGTGCTCGGTGGCGGCGGGATCCTCTACGACACCGAGGCGCGACGCTATCTGCGGACCGCCCGCACCGCCCAGGAACTGGGCGTGCCCGTCTTCACCTATGCCGTGGGGGCGGGGCCGCTCACCGACGAGTCGGACTGCGCCTGGGTCCGTACGGTGCTCTCGGGCGCGGTCGAGGTGACGGTGCGCGACGAGGAGTCGAAGCTCGTACTGGAAGAGGCCGGGCTCGACCGGCCCGTCCTGGTCACCGCCGATCCGGCGCTGCTGCTGGAACCCGGCGGCCGAGGTGCGGCGCTGCTGCGGGCGGAGGCCGTACCGCGCGGCGTGCGACTGGTGGGCATGAGCGTGCGGGAACCCGGGCGAGCGGCGGAGCACCTGGACGAGGAGGGCTACCACCAGCTCCTCGCCAGTGTGGGTGACTTCCTGGTCCACCGACTGGACGCTCATGTCGTCTTCGTCTCCATGGAACGCGGCGACATCCGGCATGCCCACGCGGTGGTGTCGCGGATGGCGGAGGCGGACCGCTGCACGGTGCTGCACGGCGATCACGGGCCGCAGCAGGTCCTCGACATCGTCAAACACCTCGATCTGGCCGTCGGCATGCGGCTGCACTTCCTCATCTTCGCCGCGCTGGCCGGGATCCCCCTGCTGCCCCTGCCCTACGCGGGCAAGGTCTTCGACTTCGCCCAGCAGATCGGCGCGCCGGCCCTGCGCGGTGTGGTCCGGGAGACGGCGGGGCTGCTGCTGGCGGAGGTGGACCGCCTGTGGGACGAGCGGCGCGCCCGGGTGGCGGACATGGCCGTGCGTACGGCGGCGATGCGGCTGCGGGCGGCCCAGACGCCCGAGCGGCTCCTCGCCTATCTGGACAGTGCCGCCGCGCACGACGTCGTACACGGCGGCATGCCCGTGGCGGCCTCCACCGCGGGCTGAGGCCGACGGCCACCGGTTCTCCGAGGGAGTGAGACGTGTCCTACCTGATGCCGCCCCGCGTTCCCCGGACGGTGGAGCTTCCGCCGCGCAAGGCTCTGCACGCGGGGTCGACGCAGGTGCTGGTGATCGGCGGCGGGCCGGCCGGCATCGGCGCGGCTCTCGGTGCGGCCAACGCGGGCGCCGAGGTGGTCCTCGTCGAGCGCTACGGGTTCCTCGGCGGCAATGCCACCGCGGCGCTGGTGATGCCCCTGATGAGTTTCCACAACGAGGTCAAGCAGGCCGTGCCCGGCGACCCCACGCGTCTGCTGCCGCCCGACCACGGCGAGGGCGAGCCGGTCGTCGGCGGGGTGCTGTGGGTGCTGCTCGACCACCTCGTGCGCGCGGGAGCGGCGATCCGGCCCTCACTGGAGACCGGCTACACCGTGCCCTTCGATCCCGAACTGTTCAAACTGGTGGTGTACGAGCTGCTGGAGGTGCACGAGGTCCGTACGCTCCTGCACGCGTTCGCCTCCGACGTCCTCAGCCTGCCGGACCGGGCGCGCGCGGTGTTCGAGACGAAGTCGGGGCCCCTCGTCATGGACGCGGACGTCATCGTCGACTGCACCGGGGACGGCGACATCGCCGCGGCGGCGGGGGCCGGGTACGAGATCGGCCGGCCGGAAGACGGCTGGACGCAGCCCATGTCGCTGATGTTCCGCATGGCCCGCTTCGACCACGACGACTTCACCGCCTACACCCGCGCCCACCCGGACCAGTGGCGGGGCGTGCACGGGCTGTGGGACCTGGTCCGTGCCGCCACGGACGCCGGGGAGCTGGACCTGCCCCGCGAGGACGTGCTCTTCTTCGCCACTCCCAACCCCGGTGAGGTGGCGGTGAACTCGACCCGGATCACCGAAGTGCTCGGCACCAGCGTGTGGGACCTGACCCGGGCGGAGTTCACGGCTCACCGGCAGATGGCGCAGATCGCCCGTTTCCTGCGCGAGCGGGTGCCGGGCTTCGCGGACTCCTACGTCGTACAGAGCGGCGTCCACGTCGGTGTCCGGGAGACGCGCCGGATCGTGGGCGAGTACCAGCTGACGGGCGACGACGTGCTCACGGCCCGCACCTTCCAGGACGCGATCGCCCGCGGTGCCTACCCGGTGGACATCCACAACCCGAGCGGTCGCGGCACCACACTGAAACGACTGCCGCGCGGGGAGTCGTACGACATCCCGCTGCGCTGCCTCTTCCCCCGGGGTGTGGAGCGGGTCCTGGTCGCGGGCCGCTGCATCTCCGGGGATCACGTGGCCCACTCCTCCTACCGCGTCATGCCGATCTCCATGGCCACCGGGCAGGCGGCGGGCGTCTGCGCGGCCCTGGCGGCGACCCAGGGCCGGCAGCCGCGGGATGTCCCGGTGAGCGCGGTCCAGCGGGAGCTGCGCGCCCAGGGCGCCAGTCTGCGCTGAGCCGCCCGCCGTTCACCCGGACGGCTCAATCTCGGCGCCGGATCGGGGCCCGGGCGCATGACCGGGTGACCGCCGGTGAGACATCGGGCATGGAAGAACTCGCACCGGGCGGCCAGCCGCCGGCTCCGCGCCGCCCGACCGGATCCGACGTCGTGTTCACGGCGGACTTCGCTTCGCGGACCCAGTGGGTCGCGGGTCGCTCGTGGGCCTATCCGGACGGCGGCCCCGTCAATCCGGGCGACGACAAACTGGACTACCTGGTGCCCGACGCCGACCACAGCCGCTCCGGAGTCTTCCGGGCCACGCGCCGGCCGGACGGCAGGTGGAACACGGGGCTGCTGACCACCGAGGGGAGCGAGGAGGGGTTCACGGTCCGGCCGGGTGACGTGCTGGAGGCCCGCGTACGGCTGCCCCGGGAGATCGGCGCCTGGCCGGCCATCTGGACCTGGCGGGACGGCGACCAGGAGATCGACGTCTTCGAATACCACCCGGACCACCCGGACCTGCTGGAACTGACCAATCATGTGCGCGGCGCCAACCGCTATGTGCGCGACGACGCCGTCCGCCCCGGCGCCTGGGTGGACCTGCGCACCGAGTTCGGGCGCCGTTCGGTGGTCTGGTGGCTGAACGGCGCGCGGGTGTTCTCCGACGGGCGGGGCGTGGGCCGCGCCTGGCACGCCTGTCTGATCGTCAATCTCTCGGTGAGCGCCGGGCGTTACCACCCGCCGCCGGAGGACGGCACGACCGAGATGAGCTTCGAGGTGAGCAGTCTCGTCGTACGGCGTCCTGGTGCAGAGGGCGCGGACGGCGGGGACGACGGCGGGGAGCACAGCGAGGCCGCCACCGTGGGCAGCCCCGCCGACTGACACCGCGCCGTCCGGCCGGGTGGGCCCGCCCTACCGGTCGGCACCCGTCTCGTCGTCTCCCTGCCGGCGCTCCCCCGGACGCTCCTCGGCGCCCACGCCCCGCAGCGGCTCGCCGGCGACTGTGCCCTCCTCGGGCTGGTAGCCCTCCTTGGCGCCGGCCGTGCCCGGAACCGTCCGGTCGCGGGCCTGGCTCTCGCTGCCCGAGTGCGCTCCGGGCTCCTCGTCGTCGCGGGCCCGGGCGAACCGGTCGGCGGGCTCGTCGGTGTGTCCCGTCATGGCCGTCCTCCGATCCATTCGTCGGCACCGCCGGGTTCCCGTGGGCCGGCCGGGGAAACGGGGGGAGGACGTACGTACCCGGAAGCGGGGGCGGCGTGCTCAGGGGGGCGTCATGGACGCTGCTCGGGCGGGAGCTCCACGGGGTAGGGCTCGCTGAAGTCCGCCGACCTGCTCACCTTCTCCCAGGCGGTCGCCTCCGCGAGCTGGCGGCGGGAGTGGTCCAGCGCCATGGTCACGGCGTTCACGCCGAGGGGAAGGTGGCTGGGGATCTGCTCGCGCGCCACGGTCCGCACGATGATCTCGGCCGCGCGGCGGGGGTCCCCGGCAGCGCCGTCCGTGCTCTGCCGCACCCGCCGGTTCATCTCGCCCACGGTCTGGTCGTAGGCGTCGGGGATGGTGTGGACCGTCATGGAGGAGCCGGCCCAGTCGGTGGCGAAGCCGCTCGGTTCGACCACCAGGACCCGCACACCGAACGGTGCGGTCTCCGTGGCCAGCACGCGGCTGAAGCCGTCGACCGCGAACTTGGCCGCCTGGTAGGAGGCGATGCCCGGTGAGCCGCCGACCCGGCCCCCGATCGAGGAGAACTGCACGACGGTGCCCGAGCCCTGTCGGCGCAGGGTGGGGAGCGCGGCCTTCGTGACGTGGTAGACGCCCCAGAAGTTCGTCTCGAACTGGGCGCGGAAGTCGTCGTCGTCCGCCGTCTCGATGGGCGACACGTTCGCGTAGCCCGCGTTGTTGACCAGCACGTCGATGCGTCCGTAGCGCTCTACCGCCGCGTCGACGGCCGCGCGGGCCGCGTCGGGGCTGGTGACGTCCAGGGCGAGGGGAAGGACGCGGTCGCCGTACTCGCTGAACGCCTCCGCGAGCGCCTCGGGGCGGCGGGCGGTGGCGACGACGTGATGGCCGGCCTCCAGGGCGGCGGCGACCAGGGCACGGCCGAGGCCGCGCGACGAACCGGTGATGAACCAGACCTGTGGGTGCTGTTGACTCATGGATTTAGTACAACACCGTTCTCTTAATAACGCAACACCGTTGCGCTACTGGTTCCTATGATGTCCTCCATGAGTGAGCTTGCCTTTCAGCGTGCGCGCAGCGCCGAGGCCAAACAGGCCCGGGAACAGGCGATCCTGGACGCGGCCCGCGCGCTCGGTGGTCGGCAGGGAGTGAGGGACGTCACCCTCACCGACATCGCGGCGGCCGTGGGCATGCACAAGTCGGCGCTGCTGCGCTACTTCGAGACGAGGGAGCAGATCTTCCTCGAACTGACCGCGCAGGGGTGGCGGCAGTGGTCCGCCGACCTGTGCGGCGACCTCGGCGGCCGGGCACACGCCACGCCCGCCGAGGTCGCCGAGGTCATCGCCGGCACGCTCGCGGCGCGCCCCATGTTCTGCGACCTGCTCGCCCAGGCGCCCCTGAACCTGGAACGGAACGTGTCGATCGAGTCGGTGCGGTCCTTCAAGCTGGTGACACTCGGGGAGGTCGAGCGGATCGGCGGCGAGCTGCACCGGCTGCTCGGACTGACCGAGCTGCAGGCCGTCGACACGGTCGCCACGGCGACCAGCATGGCCGGAGCGCTGTGGCAGATGGCCAGCCCGGGGCCGCGCCTGCGGGAGCTGTACACGAGCGACCCCCGGCTGGGCCACGCCGTCGTCGAGGTGGAACCCCGCCTGACCCGTGTCCTCACCGCCTACCTCACCGGGCTCGGCGTGGAGTCCGCGGCCACCTGAGCCCGGCCCCGGCCCGGCCCGCGCGGCGCCTGCCAGGTCAGCCGGTGAGCGTCCGGCGCAGGGCGGCCAGTCCGTCGGCGTAGATGCGGTGGAAGAGGTCGACGGCCTCCTCGTCCGGCACTCCGACGGGGGTGAAGGTGCCGGACCACTCGACGCGGGCGCCGTGGCCGTCGCACGTCTCGCGCACGGTGAGGGTGGAGCGGTAGTCGGTGACCGGGAAGGGGGCCCGGACGATGGAGTAGGTGTAGGTGCGCGCCTTGTCGTCGAAGGCCTCCAGCCGTTCGACGATGACGCCGCCCTCCTCGTTCGTCAGGGTGCGTACCCGGCCGCCCTCGCCGAGTTCACTGCCGGGGATGTACGGCAGCCAGTCGGGCAGTGAGTCGAAGCCTCCGATGAGCTGCCACACGCGGTCGGCGGGCACGGGGATGTCGAGGGACGCGGTGGTGGTGGCCACGGGTGTCTCCTGGATGGATCGGATGGGTGGTGTCGGATGCCGGTCAGGCGGGCAGCGGCGCGTTCCCGGCGATCAGGCCCTCCTCGCGGAGCGCGGTCCAGAACGCGGCCGGGACCGGCTCGGCGAGCGCGGCGACGTCCTCGGCGACGCGGCTGGGGCGGGTGGCGCCGGGAATGACCGCGGCGGTCGCCGGGTGGGCGAGGGAGAACTGCAGCGCGGCGGCCTTGATGCCGACGCCGTGCCGCGCGGCGAGCGCCTTGATCCGCTCGACCTTGGCGACGATCTCGGCGGGGGCCTGCTGGTACTCGAAGTGCGTGCCGCCCGCGAGGATGCCCGAGCTGTAGGGACCGCCGACGACGATGTCGACGTTCTGCGCGGCCGCGGCGGGCAGCAGCCGCTGGAGGGCGCGCTCGTGGTCGAGGAGGGTGTAGCGCCCGGCGAGGAGGAACGCGTCCGGCCTGGGCTCGTCCAGGTCGAGGGTCACCTCCAGGGGTTCGACACGGTTGACGCCGAGGCCCCAGGCCTTGATGACGCCTTCGTCCCGCAGCCGGTCCAGGACCCGGAAGGCTCCGGTCCGGGCGGACTCGTACCTGGCCAGCCACTCGTCGCCGTGGAAGTCCTGCGCGACGTCGTGCACCCAGACGATGTCGAGCCGGTCCGTCCGCAGGCGCTGGAGGCTGTCCTCGATGGAGCGCAGGGTGGCGTCGGCCGAGTAGTCGTCGACCATCTTGTTGGGGCGTCCGTGCTCGAACAGGCCGCCCTTCTCGCCCAGGTCACGGGCGGCCGGGTCCTCGGCCTCGTCCAGGATGACGCGGCCGACCTTCGTGCTCAGGACGTAGGCGTCGCGGGGCATGCCGGACAGCACCTCGCCCAGGCGGATCTCGCTCAGCCCGGCGCCGTAGAACGGGGCGGTGTCGAAGTAGCGGATGCCGTGGTCCCAGGCGGCCCGGACGGTGGCCGCCGCCTCCTCGTCGGGGATGGCGCGGAACATGTTGCCCAGTGGGGCGGTGCCGAAGCCGAGACGTCCGGGAAGCAGGTTCTTGATGCTCATGGGGGGTCTTTCGGTGAGGGGATGTGACGGGTGCCGCAGCGTGTCCGGCGGGCCGTCGTCCTTGTGTCACCGAGGCTAGGATCGAAGAGTTGAGACTGTCCAAGACATAGTTGGACAGACTTGAGTCCCCAGAGGTCTTACATGCTTGATCTGCGCCAGCTCACCTACTTCGTCGCCGTCGCCGAGGCCGAACACGTCGGCCGGGCCGCGGAGGCCCTGCACATCTCCCAGTCACCGCTCAGCCGGCAGATCGCCCAGCTGGAGCAGAAGCTCGGTCTGACGCTCTTCGAGCGCAGCCAGCAGCGGATCCGGCTCACCGCGGACGGCCGGGTCTTCCTCAGCGAGGCCCGTGCGCTGCTCCGGCACGCCGACCGGCTGGAGAACCTCGGCCGGCGGCTCGGCCGGGGCGAGGAGGGCGGACTGTGCATCGGGTACGTCCCGCACGCCCTGCACACCGGCATCCTGCCCGGCGCGCTGCGCGCCCTCCAGCAGCGCAGCCCCGACATCCACGTCGCCCTGTACCGCCTGAGCCCCGCCGAGCAGTTCGAGGGTCTGCGGCAGCGGAGCCTGGACATCGCGCTCGTCCACGAGCCGCCCGCGGACGACGACCCCGACCTGCGCTCCGCGCTGCTGCTGGAGGACCCGCTGATGCTCGCGCTCCCCCACGGGCATCCGCTCGCCGCGCAGGAGGTCATCACCGCCGCCGATCTCGACGGGCAGCCCTGGATCGCCGTGGCGGACTCCCAGCATCCGGCCTGGCGCGACGTCTTCATCGCCGCCTGCGCGGCGTCCGGGTTCACGCCCGACGTGCGGCTGGACGCCGCCGAGCCGCAGACCGCCCTCGGACTCGTCGCCTCCGGACTGGGCCTCGCGCTGATCCAGAAGAGCATGCTGCGAGGCGCCGGCGAGAGCATCACCGTACGCGAACTGCCCTGGCACGAGGCGTCCGTACGGCTCTGGGCGGCCTGGCACCGCACGGATCTCCGACCGGTCGTGCCGTCGTTCCGCGCACTGGTCCTGAACGGAGCCGGGACCGGGTGAGCGAGCGGGCGGCGGTGGATCCCGGTGATCCGGGCGGCACCTGGAAGGCGGGCACCGAACACCAGGCAGGCGACACGGTCACCCACGGCGGTGCCGGACCGCCAGGGGCCCGGCGCTTGCGGGGGGAACGCCCGGGCGGACGGCTTCCCGCGGGCGGTACGCCTGGGGCGTGGTACCGCGCGTACGTCCCGGGGGCGGGTGGGTCGCGTAGCAGGCCGGGGTATGTGTGTCCGTGGCCGGCGGGGGAACCTGGTGCGACCGGGTGCGGCCCTGGTGAGAGGAGTCCCAGGTGACGGCGTCGACGTCGGCGGCAGGCGGTCGGGACGCGGGTGCTCAGGAGGCCGGGTACGAGCCTGATCCGCGCCGGTGGCGCGCGCTGTGGGTCACGCTGGTGGCGGGCTTCATGAGTCTGCTCGACGTGACGATCGTGGCGGTCGCCCTGCCCACCATCCAGCGGGATCTGGGTGCCTCTCCGGCACAGGTGCAGTGGGTGGTGTCCGGATACGCCCTGACCTTCGCCCTCGCCCTCGTCACCGCCGGCCGTCTCGGCGACGCGCTGGACCGTCGCCGGATCTTCCTGCTGGCCCTCGGCGGTTTCGTGATCTTCAGCGCGGTCTGCGGAGCCGCCCCCGGCATCATGCCGCTGGTGGTGGCGCGCCTCGCCCAGGGCCTGGCGGCCGGCTTCATGGCCCCGCAGAACTCCGCGCTCATCCAGCAGATGTTCCGCGGCGCCGAACGCGGCCGGGCCTTCGGCTTCTTCGGTGCCACCGTGGGCATCTCCTCCGCCGCCGGCCCCCTCGCCGGCGGTGTCGTCCTCGCGCTCGCCTCCGGGGCCCAGGGCTGGCGGTGGATCTTCTACGTCAACGTCCCCATCGGCATCCTCGCCGTCCTCCTCGGCCGCCGTCTGCTGCCCCGCACCCGGCGCTCCGGGCGGGGCCAGGTGGACGTGCCCGGCGTCCTGCTCCTCGGCCTCGGCGTCCTCGCGCTCATGTATCCGCTGGTCCAGGCGGACTCCGGCGGTCTCGACCGCCTGTGGTGGCTGTTCCCCGTCGGTGCGGCGGTGCTCGTCGTCTTCGCCCAGTGGCAGCGCCGCCTGGTCGCCCGGCACGCCCAGCCGCTGCTCGACCCGCGCCTGTTCAGCACCGTGCGCGGCTACGCCGTCGGCGCCGGCATCGGCACGCTGTACTTCATCGGCTTCAGCGGAGTCTGGCTGGTGTTCGCCCTCTTCTACCAGCACGGTCTCGGCTTCTCCCCGCTCCGCTCCGGCCTCGCCGTGACTCCGTTCGCCCTGGGCTCGGCGAGCGCGGCCGTGGTGTCCGGGCGGCTGGTGGACAGGTTCGGCCGGCTGCTCACCGTGTGCGGCCTGACGGGGGTGATCGTCGGTCTGGGCGGCACCGCGCTGCTGCTCCGCTTCGTGCCGCTGCACATCGCTCCGTGGGTCGCCGCCCCGGTGCTGTTCCTCGGTGGCATCGGCGGTGGCTTCGTGGTCTCCCCCAACATCACGATGACCTTGCGGGACGTGCCCGTGCGGATGGCGGGCGCGGCGGGCGGCGCCCTGCAGACCGGGCAGCGGCTGGGCGCCACGCTCGGCACCGCCGCCCTGCCCGGCCTCTTCTACCTGGTGCTCGGCCGGAGCCACGACTACCGCGGCGCCCTCGTGACCGCGCTGTGCGCCGCCCTGGCCGGCATGGTGGCGTCCCTGGCGCTCGCGACGTTCGACTGGCAGCGCGACCGGCGGCTGAGCCGCCCGCACCGCAAGTGCCGGGACGAGGTCGCCCACGACCCGGTGCACGCCCGGCAGACCTGACCGGTCCCCGTCCGCGCACGACCGACCGCCGGTCAGAGCCACCCTGCGCCGGGCCCCGTCCGGTCCGTCCGCCCGTCCACCGGTCGCGGCCAGCACGCTGCCACGAGGCCGCCCGCCATCCCGTCGCCGCCCGGCACGCGCCACACAGGCCCTCCGCCCGTCGCGACCGGCCCGGCCACGGCGTCCGCAGGGCCATCAGGGTGGTGCCGGGCCGTGTCGGGCGGCGGGCGCGGCCGGGGTTGGCCATGCTGGGCCGGAGCGGCACCCAGTGGCGACAAGGAGCACCGCATGCCGACGGACCCGGTCGAACGATTTCTGGCGGCGCTGGACCCCCACCACCGGGAGGCCGTCGGCGCGCAGCCGCGCGAGGAGCAGGAACGCCTCGCGGCGGCCTGGGAGCGGGAACTGGAAGCGGACGACGAGCTGGACACGCTCGACGAGCTGTCCCCGCCGGCGGCGGAGGCCGAGGCGGCCCGCCGCGTCCTGGGCCGCGGCGCCGACTAGAGCGCCGTCGGACACGTGACACTCTCCATCGAAGAACGAGAGCGGTTCCTGGCGGAGCCTCACATCGGCGCGCTGTCGGTCGTCGAACGGCCGGACCGCGCCCCGCTGACGGTCCCCATCTGGTACCAGTACACGCCGGGTGGCGAGCTGTGGGTGCGTACCGGGGCCGGTTCCCGGAAGGCGCGGGCGATCCGCACCGCGGGGCGCTTCAGCCTGATGGTGCAGCGTACGCAGCCCACCGTGCGCTACGTGTCGGTCGAGGGACCGGTCACCAGGACGGCCCCGGACAGCCGCGAGCGCTCCTGGGAGATGGCGGCGCGCTATCTGCCGAAGGAGAAGGTCGCCGCGTTCGTGGAGTACG
This sequence comes from Streptomyces sp. NPDC052721, assembly GCF_040678315.1. NCBI lineage: Bacteria > Bacillati > Actinomycetota > Actinomycetes > Kitasatosporales > Streptomycetaceae > Streptomyces > Streptomyces sp. NPDC052721. The sequence goes on from NZ_JBFATL010000007.1 coordinate 227,141, forward strand.
ACCGGGCCCGGCTCGGCGAGCACTTCCTCATCCATATGCGGCCCGAGCACTGGGTCTGCGCCGACCTGGGAACCTTCTGACGGCACGGGCGCCGGGCCGGCCCGTGCGCTCGGTGCCCTGAAGTCACTCCAGGCCCAGGCCCCGGCGGCCGGTGTCGTTGAGCTGGTCGAGAGTGAACCGGCCGGTCCAGGAACGTTCGTAGTGCTCTTCGGGGAAGTCGGTCGGGCTGGAACCGGTGACGAACGCCTCGCGGACGGAGGCCGCGTACCTCTCGTTGCGGGGGCACCACGGGGCGGCGGGGATGTACATGACGTTGCCCCAGCCCTTCTGGTTCTCCACCGGGGCGACGCTGTGGACCATGTCGCAGTGCCACCAGACGGAGTCGCCGGCCCGGACGTCGGGGATGGGGGTCAGGGCCCGGTGGAGCATCGGGTGCCAGCGCTTGGTGACGGGGAAGACCTGGTTGGTGCGCACGCCGCACATGGAGTCCTCGGGGACGTCCGGCAGCAGGGGGCGCAGCAGCAGGTAGGCCATGATCTCCGGGATCGGCACGGTGTGCAGCACGCCCTGGCCGGCGTCCATGTCGGACAGCGCGGTCCAGCCCTGGAAGGTGCGGAAGGCGGAGCACATGGTGGAGCCGGGGTACTGGGGGCCGGTGGTGCGGTGGGCCGCGTCCCAGGGGTCGTACTGCTCGGCGGTGCCGTCGAAGAGGTGGTGGAAGGCCCGCTGGTACTCGCGCGTCATCCACAGGTCGAGCGTGCCCGGGTCGCAGTGGGTGCCGAGGCCGGAGGAGTCGGTGCCCGGCGGGCGGCGGCGGATGCGGTCGGGGTAGAGCGCGTCGCGGTCCGGGTCGAACCACCGGGTGCCGTCGTCGGCGGTGTGCTTCCACAACGAGTTGAGGAAGGACTGGACGGTGGCCATGCGCTCGGACTGGCGGGCCTGCATCTGGGCCTGGGACCAGTAGACGGGGTAGATCTCCGGCTTGGATCCGACGCTGCCGAAGAAGTCGTCGCCGGGGCCGGTGTAGTTCTCGAAGAACTCGTTGCGCTCGACGTAGTCGACGATGCCGGCGTCCCAGGCCAGCGCCTGTTCGCGCGGGAAGTGGCCGCGTACGACGAGACAGCCGCGCTTCCTGAGCCTGGCCGTCTGCGCCGGCGTCACCGTTCCGCCGGCGATCGCGTCGTAGTCCAGGACGGGCCACACCTCCTCGCCGCGCGCCCGGTCGGCCTCGATCTCGGCGATACGTGACTCGATGCGCTGTTCGACGGCGGCGAACACCTCCTGGACGCTGCGGCCGGAGGCTTCGATCCGGGCGCGCAGAGCGGGCTTGATCTCGCGGATGGCGGCCCCGAGGTCAGCCGGGGTCTTCTCCCAGTGCGGCAGGGCGGCGGGGTGGTGGGGTTCAGCGGCGAGTGTCATCGCCCGACTCCTTTGGTGAGGACTCCTTACTAGAAACGACCGTAGGCACGCCGCGGGCTTTTAGGCAAGAGTCCTTACTAGAATGGTCGGCATGACCCAGCCGAAGCCGTCACTGGAGATGCTGCGCGCGCTGACCGACGAGAACGTGCTGCGCGCGCTCATGGACCGTCCGCGTCTGACCAGGGCGGAGATCTCCGCTCACACCGGGATCTCCAAGCCCACGATCTCCGACAGCGTCCAGCGCCTCACCGGGGCCGGCCTGGTCATCGACACCGGGGAGCGCACCACCGGACGCGGGCGGGTCGGCTCCTACTACGCGCTCGCCCCGCGGCTCGGCGCCGCGCTGGTCGCGAGCATCACCCCGCACGGTGTGACGGCGGAAGCCGTCGACGCCCTCGGCCACGCGCACGGACAGGTCCGCACCGCACTGGAGGCGAACGCGGGACACCAGGCGGCGGCCGATGCCCTCACCCGGGCCGCCGGACAGCTGGCCGCGCGGATCACCGGCCCGCTGCGCCTCGCGGTGGTAAGCGCCGCCGACCCGGTGGACCGCGAGACGGGCCGGCTCGTGCATCTGCCCGACGCCCCCTTCCTCGTCGGCGACCTGGACCCGCCCGGCGTCCTCGCGGGCCGCGTGACCGGCCCCGTACTGGTGGACAACGACGTCAACTGGGCCGCCCGCGCCGAACACCAGGCGGGCTGCGCCCGGGGCGTCGACGACTTCGTCTATCTCCATCTCGGCGAAGGCCTCGGCTGCGCCGTGGTGAACGACGGCACGGTCCGGCGCGGGCACGGGGGCCTCGTCGGGGAGATCGCGCACCTGTGCACCTACGGCCCGAACGGCGAGGCCATGGCCTTCACCGAGGTGTTCGCCGCCCTCGGTCTGCGCCGGCCCTCCTCCACCGCCATCGACGTCCCGGCCCTCCGGGAACTGCTCGCCGGGCACGACGAGCGGGCCCAGCGGGTCCGCGCCGCGCTCGCCCGGGCCGTCTGCGGGGTGCTGTCCGCGGCCGTCTCCCTCGCCGATCCGCGGATGATCGTCATCGGCGGTGCCTGGGGACCGGATCCCGTCATGATCAGCGCCGTGGAGAAGCGCTTCCAGCGCACACCGCGCCCCGTCACCGTCACAGCGGCCACGCTGTCGTCGCCCGAACTGACCGGAGCCCGCGTCCGGGCCGTGGAAGAACTCCGCTCGCTCATCGTCCGCTCGGCCCGCCCCGCACCGGGCTAGGCCCTGTCGTCAAACTCCCGTCTGCCGCGCGACGCCATGCACGCACTCTCGCCGGCACCGGGCCCCGACCCAAGTACATCCAGTACGAGGGCCGGGTCCCGGCACGCCGAGAGCACGCACCTGACGCCGCGCGGCCCGCCCTCCGGGCGGACGACGGGAGTTTGACGACAGGACCTAGTGCCCGGGGGTGAGGCACACGCCGAGGCGGCTACCGCCGGTGGCCGCTTCTCGCGAGCGTCCGATGTCGCGGACCCGCGCTTGCTTGTCCGCCGTAGTGCGTTCGCCCCACTGGCCGTTCGAAGGACACACTCCGTCCCCGGCCTGGAGGGGACGCCTTCTTTGCAGTCAGGTGACTCAAGCACGGCAGCTGCGCGGACGACCAGCATGGAGGCCCTCACAGCAGAAGGAGGAAGAGTCATGAGCAGACCCTCACGGCCTGTCGTCTTCATCCACGGTCTTTGGCTGCACCCGAGTTCCTGGACTCCTTGGGTGGAGCTTTTCCAGGAGCGGGGCTATCAGCCGGTCGCGCCGGGCTGGCCGGGCGTCGCAGAGAGCGTGGAGCTGTCCCGTGCGGCCCCGGACAGCATCGCCGGCCACGGTATCGACGACGTCGTCGCCCACTACGCGCAGATCATCGAGAAACTGCCGCAGCCGCCCATCCTGATCGGCCACTCCTTCGGAGGCATGATCGCCGAGAAGCTGCTGGGCCAGAACCGGGCCGCGGCCGGCATCGCCATCGACGCCGCGCAGATCAAGGGCGTACGGCCCTTGCCGCTCTCATCGCTGCGTTCGACCTTCCCGGTCTTCAGCAACCCCGCGAACAAGCACCGGGCCGTCTCCTTGACGGCCGAGCAGTTCCGCTTCGCCTTCGGCAACGCGGTCAGCGAGAGTGAGTCGGCGGAGCTCCACGAACGGTGGACCATTCCCGCGCCCGGAAAGCCGCTGTTCGAGGCAGCCGTGGCCAACTTCTCCCCCCACTCCCCCGCGAAGGTCGACACCGACAACACCGATCGTGGACCGCTGCTGCTGATCATGGGCGGCAAGGACCACACGGTCCCGACGGCCATCACCAAGGCGACGCTCAAGCAGTACCGCGACTCCGACGCGGTCACCGACTTGATCGAGTTTCCCGACCGGGGGCACTCGCTGACCATCGACAGCGGCTGGCGCGAGGTGGCCGACGCCTGCCTGGACTGGCTCACCAAGTACGACCTTTAGGTCCCCGGGCCCCGGAGTGTGTGCCTGGCGCGGACGGCCGCTCGACGGGGCCGGAGAGAGTCAGAGGGAGGCGGTCGATGGAGCCCGAACACCTGATGGGCCGTGACGCGGAGGTGACCGAGCTCGCCCGGCTGTGGGGACCCAGGTCCTGCCCCGGTCAGGTAGTGCTGCTGCTCGGAGAGCCCGGCATCGGTAAGACGGCCCTTCTGGAGGCGGCCCGGCGGTTCGCGGAGGAGGCCGGGCACGAGGTGCTGCGGACTGTCGGCGTCCAGGCGGAGGCGCAGTTGCCCTTCGCCGGTCTTCATCAGCTGCTGCGCGGTCTTCTGTGGGACATCGCCGCGCTTTCGGACCCCGAGTCCCAAGCCCTCCGCTCGGCGCTCGGTGAGGGGCTGACGGAGTGTCCGCCCGAGGCCGCGCTGATCAACCGTGGTGCCGCACAGTTGCTGCGCCGGGCCGTGCAGCGGGGCCCCGTGACTGTTCTCGTGGACGACCTCCAGTGGCTCGACCCGCACTCCGGGCAGGTAGTGGGATTCCTGGCGCGCCGAGCCTCCGACATGGGGTTCCAGCTGGTTGCCACGCAGCGTGCCGGCGCTCCGGCTGTCGACACGGGCTCCCTCGCCCGGACCCTCACCCTCGGCCCGCTGAGCGAACCGGCCGCGGAGCAGATGCTCGCCCGGTACGCCGGCGGCCTCGGCTGCGACCACCGGCGCCGGTTGCTGGCCGAGGCCCAGGGAAATCCTCTGGCGCTGCGTGAGCTGGCGGCCGGCGGATGGGAACGCATGGGAGCGGGGCCGCTCTCCGCTCGTCTGGAGCGCACCTTCGGAGGCCGCGGCGCCGGTTTGCCGGCCGCTGCCCAGGACCTGCTCCTCGTCGCCGCGGCCGATGGCTCCACCGACCTGGCCGAGATCGGGGCCGCCGCAGCGTTACTGCTCGGCGCAAGCCTCTCGGCACGTGACGTTCAAGCCGCCGTTCACGCCCAGCTCGTCCGGGTCAGGGACGGGGAGCTGCTCTTCCGGCATCCGCTGGTGCGTTCCGGCGTACTGCAGGCCGAGTCCCTGTCGCGCCGTCAGCGGGCGCATGCCGCCCTGGCCCAGGTCGTCCAGGAGCCCTTCCGGCGCGCCTGGCACCACGCCTGCAGCGTGGTGGGGCCTGACGACGAGGCCGGTGAGCTGCTGGCCGAAGCCGCGGAGCGCGTATGGGAACGCGGCGCCGCTTTGTCGGCCGTGGAGGCACTGGAGCGCTCGGCCGGCCTGACGTCCGGCCACGCGCTGCGCGCCAAAAGGCTTTTGAGGGCGGCGGAGTTCGCTGTCGACTTCGGCCGGGGCGATCTCGTCGAACGCCTGGTGACCGCAGCGATGCGGCAGAGCATCGATCCCCTCGACCACGCCAAGGGCCAGTGGCTCCGGGAGATCTTCCGCGACGGCGTCCCCGGCGACGTGGCACGGGTGTCCGAGTTGTGCGTCACCGCGGACGACGCGGCCGGCGCCGGGGACCCGGAGCTGGCCCTGAACCTCCTCCTGGGCGCCGCCTTGCGCTGCTGGTGGGCGGAGACCGGCCCACAGGCCCGGGCGGCCGTCGTCTCCGCCGCGGAGGTACTCGCGGAAGCATGTGACGAGACCCGCTCCGACCCGCGGTGGCTCGCCGTGCTGGCGGTGGCCGAGCCACTGCTGCGCGGCGAGGTGGTGTGCGCCGCCCTCGACCGGCTCGAGCCCGCCGATCTGCGCGATCCGGCGGCACTCCGGCTGCTGGGCATGGCCGCGCACGCCGTCGGCCACGAAGTCCGTGCGGCGGACCTTCTCGACCGTGCCGAGACACTCCTGCGTCAACAGGGGCGCATCGGTCTGCTCACCCATGTGCTCAGCATGCAGGTGGTGGTGCGCGGCGTCCTGGGACACTGGGACGCCGCGGAGGCGTCGGCCACCGAGGGCCTGAGGCTGGCTGAGGAAACCGGACAGCCGCTCTGGACGGCGGGGACCACCGTCTGCCACGCACAGGTGCGGGGATTGCGAGGTGACGCTGCCGCGGCCTTCGCCACCGCTGCCCAGGCGGAAGTCCCCGCACGCGTGGGACGGCTGAACTGCCTGTTGTCGTGCGTGGGGCTGGCCAAGGGGCTCGCCTGGAGCGTGGAGGGAGACGACGAGGCGGCATACCGTGAGTTCCGGGACCTCTTCGATCCGGCTTCGGCCGGATATCACGCCCGTCAAGGACTGGACGCCGTGGCACTGTTCGCCGAAGCCGCTGTGCGCACCGGCAAGGTGGCCGAGGGCCGGAGCGTCCTGACCGACTTGGAGCGACTGGCGCGCATCACGCCGTCTCCGCTTCTGAGCGTGCAACTGCCGTACGCGCGCGCCGTGCTCGCCCACGACGCCGATGCGGGCCCCCTGTACGTCAGCGCGCTCTCCACGGACCTGAGTCGTTGGCCATGGGTTGCCGCCCGCCTCGCCCTTGCGCACGGCGCCTGGCTACGTCGAACCGGCCGGCCGGAAGAGGCGACGACCGTATTGCGCGACGCCCGCGTCCTCCTCCACGACCTGGGTGCGGTCACCTGGGTGGCACGGGCTGACGCGGAACTCGCTCAGCTCGCCTGACCCGCCGGCAGGGCGGCCACGCGGGCGGCCTCGCGGTTCTCCTCGCCGGCGCCGTTGGCGTCGCCGGCGTACACATCCTCGATCCGGGACGGGTCCCACCGCGGCGTGCGGGCGAGGAGTGCGCGGATCGTGTGCGCGGCGAGGTCGTCCGGGCGGACGGAGGCCAGGCGCCCGGTGTAGCGGCCGGTCGGCGCACGGACCGCGTCCACGATGTGGACGTCGTTCACCGCAGGTCCTCCGCGACGGTCAGCCTGGCGTCGGTCCTGGCGACGATGTCGTCCACCGCCACGTCCGGTGCGGTCTCCCTCAGGACAAGGCCCTCGCCGGTCACGTCGAGGACGCCGAGGTCGGTGATGATCCGGTTCACGCACGCCTTCCCGGTCAGCGGCAGCGCGCACTCGGTGAGGATCTTCGCGCTTCCGTCCTTGGCGGTGTGGGTCATGACGACGATCACGGTCCGGGCACCGTGTACCAGGTCCATCGCCCCGCCGATCCCCGTGATCATCTTCCCGGGGATCGCCCAGTTCGCGAGATCGCCCTTCTCCGAGACCTGCATGGCACCGAGCACCGCCACGTCGATGTGCCCGCCGCGGATCATCGAGAACGACAGCGCCGAGTCGAAGAACGAGGCCCCGGGCAGGACCGTCACGGTCTCCTTCCCCGCGTTGATGAGGTCCGGGTCGACCTGCTCCTCGGTCGGGTACGGGCCGGTGCCCAGGATCCCGTTCTCCGATTCGAGGACGACTTCGACGTCGTCGGGCAGGTGGTTGGGGATGAGTGTGGGCAGTCCGATGCCGAGATTGACGTACTGGCCGTCGCGCAGTTCGCGCGCGGCGCGGGCGGCCATCTCCTCACGTGTCCAGGCCATCAGCCGCTCACCGTCCGCTTCTCTATCCTTTTGTCCGCCGCCTGCTCCGGGGTCAGCGCCACGACACGCTGCACGAAGATCCCCGGGAGATGCACCGCGTCCGGATCGATGGCGCCGGGCTCGACCAGTTCCTCGACTTCCGCGATGGTGACCCTTCCCGCCATGGCCGCCAGCGGGTTGAAGTTGCGGGAGGACTTGTTGAAGACCAGGTTGCCGTGCCGGTCGCCGCGCGCGGCCCGCACCAGCGCGAAGTCGGTGCGGATGGCGCGCTCCAGCACGTACTCGACCCCGTCGAACTCGCGGGTCTGCTTGGGCGGCGAGGCCAGTGCCACTCCGCCCGAGCCGTCGTAGCGCCACGGCAGCCCGCCCTCGGCCACCTGCGTGCCCACTCCCGCACGGGTGTAGAAGGCGGGGATCCCGGCCCCGCCGGCTCGCAGCCGTTCGGCCAGGGTGCCCTGCGGAATCATCTCCACCTCCAGCTCCCCGGCCAGATACTGGCGCGCGAACTCCTTGTTCGCCCCGATGTAGGAGCCGGTGACGCGGGCGATCCGGCCCGCCGTGAGCAACACCGCAAGACCCGAGTCCATCGCCCCGCAGTTGTTGGAGACGACCGACAGCCCGCCGGCTCCCCGCTCGAACAGCGCCTGGATCAATGCGTTCGGCACACCACTGAGCCCGAAACCGCCCACCGCGAGCGACGCGCCGTCCGGCACGTCGGCCACCGCCTCCAGTGCGGTGGCCACCACCTTGTCCATCGTTGCTTCTCAGCCTCTCGCCGATGCGGAATTCGGACTCTGTAAGGCAATGCCAATGATTTGGCCGCGTCTGCGACTATTTCCCGGGTTTCTTCGTCGCCGCGTCGAATGGGCCGCCTGCCCAGCCCCACCGTCCTCCACCTCGGCATCGGCCTGCATCCCGCAGATGGGTGATATCGGTTGCGACGGTGGGCCCGTGCAGGGAACGGACATCGCGTGAACAGGGTATTTCCGCGCTGATCCGCCTGATCGCTCACCGAATCCATTGACGTGCTCCCGGCAGCTGCCGACGCTTTCATACGTGAATGGAGGAGTGGTGCGAATGAGGAACTTCTCATGAAATCGTTCGTGCATCGGGGGCAGATCACCAAGGTGGTTTTCGGCAGTGGCACCCGCAGCCGCGTCCCCGCAGAGGCCGACGCTCTGGGATGCCGCCGGGTGCTCATCCTGTGCACCCCTGGTCACGTGAGCCGGGCGGCGGAGATGAGCGACCTGCTGGGTGGGGCCGCCGCCGGCACTTTCCCTGAAGCCGCCGCGCATACGCCTGTCGAGGTCACCGAAAGAGCGGTCGCGTACGCCCGAGCCGTCGGCGCGGACTCTGTGCTCGCCATGGGCGGCGGATCGACCGTCGGCCTCAGCAAGGCGATCGCCCTGCGGACGGGTCTTCCGCAGTTGGCGCTGCCGACGACTTATGCCGGCTCGGAGATGACGCCCATTCTCGGAGAGACCGAAAGGGGGAGAAAGACGACCCGGCGCCTGCCGGAAGTGCAGCTCAGGACGGTGGTGTACGACGTCGACCTGACGCTGACGCTTCCCACGACGGTCTCGGTGGTCAGCGGGATCAACGCGATGGCCCACGCCGTGGAGTCCCTCTACGCCCAGGACCAGGACCCGGTCGCCTTCCTGATGGCAGGGGAAGCACTCGACGCCCTCACCCGTGCCCTTCCGGTCATCGCACAGCGCCCGGACGACGCCGAGGCGCGCGCGGATGCCTTGTACGGGGCGTGGCTGGCGGGCACGTGCCTCGGCACAGTGGGCATGGCGCTGCACCACAAGGTGTGCCATGTGCTGGGCGGCACGTTCGGCCTTCCGCACGCCGAAACCCACGCAGTCGTCCTGCCCCATGTGGTCGCCTACAACGGACCGGCGGCCCCTGAGGCCATGGCGCGCATCGCGCAGGCGCTGCCGGGGACCGACGCTGCGACCGGGCTGTTCGACTTCGCCGGGCGGCTCGGCGCCCCCACGGCGCTGCGGGACCTCGGCATGCCGGAATCGGGGGTTGCCCAGGCGGCCGAACTCGTTGCGCAGGACGCCTACTGGAATCCGCGGCCGGTGGATCCGGGGGCGGTCCGTGCCCTCCTGACCCGGGCCTGGGCCGGGGAGGGACCAGTGACGTCATCCGGCAGCGAACTGTCGCGCGTCGGCTCCTTCATCGAACACTCGACCACCACGGGAGTACATCATGCGTGATCTGACCAGTGACACCATCACCGAGGCCGTGATCTCCACCATGAGGGACGCCAAGGACTCCCGCCTGGCGGAGATCCTCGAATCGCTGGTGCGGCACGTCCACGCCTTCGTGGAGGAGGTCGCACTCACGGAGGAAGAGTGGGCCCAGGGGGTGGACTTCCTGACCCGCACCGGACAGTTGTGCACGTCGACGCGGCAGGAGTTCATCCTGCTGTCGGACGTGCTGGGCGTCACCATGCTGGTCGATGCGCTGAGCCATCGGCGCCCCGCCGAAGCCACACAGAACAGTGTCCTCGGCCCGTTCTTCCGTGACGACAGGCCGCAGCAGCCCGATGCGGCCGACATCTCCGCAGGCCTGCCCGGCACCCCTCTGTTCTTCGAAGGACTGGTCGTGGACCGTGCGGGAGCGCCGGTGGCCGGGGCGGCGGTGGACGTCTGGCACAGTGACGCCGACGGCCACTACGACGTGGATGTGCCCGGACGAGTGGACCCGGCCATGCGTGCGCTGTTCCGGACGGACGAGACGGGGCACTTCGGTTTCCGCTCCATTCGCCCGTCCAGCTATCCGATACCCGGCGACGGTACGGTCGGCGAACTCATGGGCGCGACCGGCAGGTCACTCATGCGCCCCGCTCATGTTCACCTCCTGATCGAGGCGTCCGGATTCCAGCGCGTGACCACCATGCTGTTCCCCTCGGACGACCCGTACCTCGATGCTGATCCCGTCTTCGGGGTCAAGCAGTCCCTCGTCGCGCCCTATGACACGTACGACGCCGGCACCGGACCGTGCCGCGGTCGGACCGACGGGCCGTACACCCTGCTGCGGCACACCTTTGTACTTGAACCCGTGCTCGCGGACTGAGCATCGCCGCCGCCGCGCGCACCGTCGAAAGGCGGTCTCCATGAGGAGCAGCGATCCCGGTGAAGCGGGTGAGGGGCTGCCCGGATTGCCCAGTCACGTCGTACCCCGGCCTCGGCTCGTCCGCAGAATCCATCAGCTGCTGGACCGGCACGCGGTACTCGTCATCGCGGCCTCGGCGGGATCGGGCAAGACGATCGCTGCCCTCCAGGCGGCGCAGGCCCTCTCCAGCCCTGTCGCCTGGGTCTCGCTCGTCGGCATGTCGGATACCGGCGATTCCGGCGCCGACGCAGAGATGCCGGCGCGCCTTCTCGCGGCAGCCGTGGCGCCCCATGCGCCGGACGTGGCGGTCGCGCTGACCGACGCACTGGGCCGAGGGTTTCCGCCGTCGGGGGTCGGTGCCCTGCTCAGCCGGATGCTCGCCGGGACGGACTTGGTTGTGGTGATCGACCGTGTGGAGACGACCGGCGCAAGCGCCGGCGCGAAGAAACTGCTGGGGGCCTTGGCCGGGAACCTGCCGGCCGGTCCACGGCTCGTACTGATCTCCCGAACGGATCTGCCCCAGGGCATCGGAGGTCTCGGCGACGTCCACCGTGTCGCCTTCCTCGAGGACGAGGACCTGGCCTTCGATGTCGCCGAGGCCACCGAAGCGTTGCGGCGGATGGACAGGGACGATGACCCGTGCCGGCTGGTGGAAGCGACGGGCGGTTGGGTCACGGGAGTCGTCTACGACTGGGGGGGCAGCGACGCCTCCGCCTCGGCCGTGCAGCACGAGCGCCTCGCGGCGGAGCTGCTCGCCGAGCTGACGCCCGACGAGGCGTCGCTGCTCGTCCGGACGAGCCTCCTTGAGGACGGAGTGACGCCTGAACAGGCCAATGCCCTCGGACTGGCATCGCCGGACCGGACGATGGCCTCGCTCCGGGGCCGAAGGCTGCCGCTCGCCTGGTCACCCGACGGCCGTCGCATGGTTGCCCTGCCACGGTTCCGCCAGTACCTCCGCCGCGAGATCGGACGGCTGGACGCGAACACGGTCGCCGAACTGCGCCGTGCTTACGCCCGGTTGCTCCAAAGCAGGGGCCGGCACGAGGAGGCCGTGGCCGAGTTGCTGATGAGCGGCGACACCCACACCGCTCGACATGCCGCGGAACGTGCCCTGCCCACGGTGCTGGACCGGCTCGACCTGGCGACCGCGGAGAGTTGGATCGACCGCATGCGCCCGGCTCCCCGACCGCTCGCACCGGGTCTGGCCGCGGCGGGACTCCGGCTCGCCTTTGGGCTCGAACAGTGCTGGCGGGGCGTGCAGCTGGCCGACCACCACGGCCGTTCCTGGTGGGCCGGGCTCGCCGAACAGGACGACGGGGCGGAGGAGTTGGCACTGCTGGTGTGGTGCTTGTGGCACGTGGGCAGGATCGACGAGGCGCACGACGTCCTGGGTGTCATGTCCCCGGGTGACGCCCGCGACATCGCCGCGGCTCTGCTCGCTCTGGCGGACAACAGCGTGGCCCCGCTCGCTCCGGACATCCTCGACCGTGTCGCAGGTCCCCTTGAGGCCATGGTGGTGCGCATCGCCTACATGGCCGGGCAACTGCGGCACATACAAGACGCCGGCTCACCCGGCGCCTGGCGGACAGTGGCGGGTGCTCCGTGGACAGTGGCCGCGCTGCGTGCCGAGGGACGTATCTCCCAGGCCGAGGAGGCGTATGCGTCCGTCGATGACGGATCGCGGCCCGTATGGCTGGAGGCCATCGACGCGGCTGAGCTGATGGCGGATCTCGGGCGTCGGGACGAGGCATGGGCCGCACTGCTGACCGGCCGCGAACGGATCGCAGCCACCGGTTCCCGGGTCTACGAGATCCTCAGCCTGCTTCTCGAGGCCAAACTGGCCCTGCGCCTGGACCATGATCTGCCGAGGGCGGCCCGAGCGCTCGCCGAGGCCGAGCGCAGGGGGTGTGCGCGTTACGCGTTCACCAAGGAATTGGCGAACATGTGGCGGGGCCTGACGTTGCTGATGGCCGATCGTGACGAGGAAGCCGTGGCCCCCCTCACCGCCGCGGTCGCCGGAATGCGCTCGGGCGGTCGGCATCTGGAACTCCCCGCGGCCTGCGCCTACTTGAGCGAGGCGTTGTGGCGCACCGGCGACGAGGAAGGCGCGGACACCGCTGCCGACCTGGCTCTGGATGTCGCCACGGCCCAGGGCCCACGCCACCTGCTGTTGCAGGCTCTTGACGACGTGCCCTCCGTCGCCGTGCGCCGGGCCGACGCGGAACCCACACACTCCTCACGCTGGCACGAGGTCGTGTCCGCGCTGTCGACCGCGAGACCGGTGGCCGGGTACGCCGAACCCCGGCTGGTACTCGAGGACTTCGGCCCGGTGCGGCTGGTCGCCGACGGACGGGAGGTCCATCCGCGCCTGGCCAAGAGCCTTGAGCTGCTCGCCTACCTGATGTCCCGGCACGCAGGCAGTGCCCGGCGCCAGGACCTCCTGCAGGCCTTGTTCCCGGGGCGGGGCGACGCGACCGGGCGGAGCTATCTTCGGCAGGCCGTGTACCGGCTGCGCGAGGTGCTGCCCGACGGCATCTCACTCGTTCAGGACGGTGACGCGTACCGTCTGAACCCGCCGTCTGCGGTCGTGAGCGCCTCAGGAACCGTGCAGCGACTGTTGTCGGAAGCGGCACGGCAGGACGGCGAGCACCGCTGGGACACGCTCCGACGCGCCCTGGACATCGCCGAACACGGCTCCTACTTCGACTCCGTCTCGACGTACTGGCTCGACACCAGGCGCGCCGAACTCGACACCGCCCTCATGCAGGCACGCGTCGACGCGGCAACCGTCGCCCTGCGCCTCGGCCGCGTACGGGAGACCCGGCGGCTCGCTCGTGTCGTCCTGGACAGCGATCCCTATCGGGAGCAGGCCTGGCGGCTGGCCCTGTGCGCCGCGGAAGCGGTCGGCTCGGACGACGAACTGCTCGACCTGTACCGAGGTTATCTGCGCGCCATGAATGAGCTCGGGGTACCGCCGTCGGCGGACCTCAGACGCCTGGTCGACCGGCTGCGCCGATGAGCAGGCAGGGCCCGCGGCCTGCCGGTGACGCCCGGCGCGGGACGCGATTTCGCCTGCATTAACAGACGGTGTTGCACGCTTCACACCGGCCACCAGGGCCTAGCCCCACCCTTACGGAGGTCCTCCGATGACGGAAACCCTTGACATGACGGTCGCTTTCCGGTCCACCATGAGCCGGCTCGCCACGGGTGTCAGCGTGATCACCACCCGCTCCGGAAGTACGCCCATCGGCATGACCGCGAGCGCCGTGGCCGCCCTTTCCCTGGACCCGCTCCAGTTGATCGTGTGCATCGGCAACCACCTGTACACGCGGACCGCGATCGCGGAGCACGGGCGGTTCGCCGTCAACGTCCTCGGCGAGAACAGCGAGCACCTGGCGCGGAACTTCGCCGCTTCCAAACCGGACAAGTTCGCGGGCGTGGAGACCTACGACGACCATGGTGTGCCGGTGCTGAAGGACGCCATCGCGGCTGTCGTGTGCGACGTGGCCGAGGCCCTTCCCGGAGGCGATCACACCATCTTCGTGGGCGACGCCCGCTATTGCGAACACAAGCTGGACTGCCGGCCGCTGGTGTACTTCGCGGGCGGCTTCGGCGCCCTCAACGGCCCCGCCTAGGCCCTGTCGTCAAACTCCCGTCTGCCGCGCGACGCCATGCACGCACTCTCGCCGCACCGGGCCCCGACCCAAGTACATCCAGTACGAG
>NZ_JBFATL010000008.1:0-225641 GCF_040678315.1 Streptomyces sp. NPDC052721
CTCGATCAGCAACGAGTCGAGGCTTCCGCGACAGCCGCAATCCCATGTCTGACCAGCGGAATCCGCACACGAGGTTCGGAAAGAGAACGACCTCTAAAGCCGTGGAGCCGACCGCCCCAGCCACAGAGGGGTTTCCTACCTCAGCCCGCATGCACGCAGCGCGCCGCCGGGCGCGGCCAGCCGGGGCGAAGACAGGAGGCAGGCCGCGCCGCAGAGGCGGCGCGCGCCCGCGCCGTGCGCGGGCCTTGATGATGTAGAGAAAGTCTTACCGCGCTACTGATCTGGCATCGAAGAATCGATCACGCAGCCCGGCTCTTCGGCTCTTCACCATGTTCCAGGTACACCGGAGTAGAGCTGGCCCTGGCCTCGACAGCCGCCCGGATGCGTCGGGCCAGTCGTGGGATCGTCTGCTCGGGCAGCTGGTCTGCAGAGACGAAGGCAAAGCTCTTCAGCTCGTCCGGCTGGAGCTTGATGCTCGCCAACTGGCCCTGGCTGAGTTGGCCGCCGTCGAAGAGGTACAGCACCTTGTCGCCCTCGGCCTCGTTGGGGGCCCAGTCGACAGCGAGCAGGCGTCCGATGGGCGGGGTGATCCCCAGCTCCTCCTGGACCTCGCGGATGGCGGCGTGCAGCGGGGACTCGCCGGTCTCGACGTACCCGCCGGGGATCTCCCAGTAGTCCTTGTAGGAGGGCTCCACCATGAGGACCCGCCCGGCGGCATCAAAGAAGAGCGCACCCGCTGCCATGCGCGGGCGCGCCATCTTCGCTTCGTGTGCATTCGGCGCCATGCAGCCGAGGGTACCCAGCTCAGACCACGCGCAGCCTGTCGGCCAGGTCCGCCAGGTTCCGGCTCGGCCGGCCGCGCTGCCCTCGCACCCAGGTGAGCACCAGCTCCCGCGCCAGGTAGTGGCTTCGCACCTGTTCCGGCGCCCAGCTCTCTGCTTCAAGGACCTTCGCGAGTGCGTCGTCCATTCGGTTGTAGGCGCTGAGGGCCCGGGCTACTTCGAGGTTGTGCCGCGTACGGCGTTCCGTCGGCAGTCCTGTCGTGTCGATCTGCGGGCCGAGGTCGACCGCGACCTGCATGTCGCCCAGCTCGGCCGCCGTTGCTACTCGGTGAATGGCGACGTTCGTCGGGATGCCCGAAGGCGGTCCAGACGTGATTGGCGTCGGTGCCGAGTCGGTCGGCTGCCCGTTTCGCCTCGTCCAGGAAGGTGCGCGTCGTTTCCCGGTCGTCCGCACGGGCTGAGGCCATGGACCCCGCCAGAAACAGGGTTCCGTAGATGGACAAGAGCTCGGGCGTCGGTTCCTGGAGACCTGGACGGAGGTATTCGCCCGCGTCCCCGACCAGCTGCACGGCTGCGTCGAACCGGCCGTTGGACAGCAGGCAGTGCGCGACAGAACGGAAGAGAGAACCGGTGACGACCGGGTTGCCGGACTGCTGCGCTGCTGCCAATCCGCGGTCGGCTGCGATCCACGCCAGGTCGGTCTCACCAAGCTTGGTGAGCACCATGGCCGCGCCCTGGTACGTCATGGCTGTCAGCTCGTGTGCCCGCTCTCGCTCCCGGCCCTGGTACGACTGGGCGGCGATGAGTGCGTCGGCCAGCAGCAGCGGCAGGCGCCGGGTCGCGAAGCCGTAGCGCGATTCCTGGTAGGCGTCCCAGACCTCTGCGACGTTGCGGCTCAGCTCGTCGAGCGATGTCGGTTCGCCTTCGGTGGCGACGCCCAGCAGCGGTGTCAGCTGGCGGTAGTTCATGAGGGCTGAGCGGAGTGCCGGCACCGTGCGGGTGCCGCTGTCGGGCGTCCACTCCAGGAGAGTGGGTTCGGCCAGCAGGTCGCCGAGCGTCACGTCCAGGGCGTCGGCGAGCGACTTGATGACCGAGAGCCGGTCCAGCTCGATCCGGTTGTTCTCCGCCTTGCTCAGCCAGTCCACCGTGCGGCCCACGAGTCCGGCCAGGACCTCTTGGGAGATCCCCCGCCTTCGGCGGTACCAAGCGACTCGTTCACCGATCGTCAGGTTCGTCGTCATTCCGCGCATGGCTAGAGCGTCTTCCCATCTCCCTATGGGACCCCGGAGGAATTTTCCGGGGTACTGCGCCGCCTCGCCCCTAGCGTCGTAGCTACCCCGAGAGGTCGCCAGGCCGAACAAGCGACGAAGGAGCCACGATGCCGCTGACGCCGGCCGAAGTGGTGGAGCTGACCCGAGAAGTGAAGGAGCTGGCCGAGGAGGTGAACGTCATCGCACACCGTGCCAACGAGCTGGTCAGCCGTCTTGCGGCTGCTTACGCACCAGCTGCTCAAGCTGATCCATCCGCTCCGCGAGCCGACGCACCTCGCGCCGTACGTCGGACAGATAACCGGCGATCTCCTCGAACTCCGGGCTGTGCTTCGTCTGGCGGGGCTCCTCGGGAAGGGTGACGAAGCTGCCCTTGCCCTGGTGGGAGATCGCGTAGCCGTCTTCACGCAGCCGGGAGATCGCCTGGCGGGCCACGGTCCGCGAGACGTCATGCTCGTTCATCAGCTCGGTCTCGGACGGCAGCTTGGTGCCGGGTTCCAGCTCTCCCTGCCGGATGCGCCTCTTGAAGTCGTCGGCGATCTCCAGGTACTTCGCCCGCCCGGTGAACTCGGCCATAGCCCCTCTCAGTGCTTGTCGCACTAAGTGCAGCACATCCAACCGACACCCGTCGAGAAGCACTTGACGTACTAAGTGCGTCAGGTGCACTCTCGTGACAGGTCGACGTACTAAGTACGTCAAGTTCTACCTTGAGGAGTGCGCTCATGCGTCAGATCCCCGTGGACACCTCCGCCGCGACCGTGATGGTTGCCAAGCCCCCGCAGCCCAAGGTGAAGGACCGCCGTACCGGCGAGATCGCCACCGACGTCGAGACCGGCGCGAAGCTGATGACCGTCGACGTGATGTTCGCGGCCAACGACGAGGTGGAGATCCTTTCCATCACCGTCCCCGAGCCGGGCATCTCCGGTGAGCTGACCATGGGCACCCCGGTCGCGCTCACGGGCCTGATCGCCCGGCCGTGGGAGAACGACTTCAACGGCCAGAAGCGGCACGGCATCGCCTTCCGCGCCGTCGCGGTCACGTCCCTCGTCGCCGCTGCCGCGAACTCCAAGGCGGCCTGATCATGGCCGCGTTCACGGTCGCTCTGGTGCTGATCGTCGCCGCTGCGGGTCTCCTGCGGTGGCGGCGCCCCGCCTGGTACTGGATGACCTTCGGCGTCACCCTGGCAAGCCTGCGGGTCCTGATCCGCTACGCCTCCGTCATGGACGCCTGCGGGCTGACCGTCCCGCCCTCACGCTGGCGACTGGCCTTAGCCCGGATGACCAACCGGCCGGTCCCCGAGTCCCGCTCACCGCGCATCCTGCGCTTACGCCCGACCCGGACCGGCCTGGTCCTGCGGCTGGGACTGCGCCCCGGCCAGGACGCCTTCGACGTCGCCGCCGCCTCGGACCGGCTTCGGCACTCCTTCTCGATGTACGGCGTCACCTCGCGTGAGCTGCGCTCGGGTGTCGTGGAGGTGCGGATGACCGGCTACGACGTCCTCAAGCGGGTGCAGATGCCCGCCAAGGTCGACACCCGGCCGATGCGGGTCCCGGTCGCCCTGCGCGAGGACGGCTCGGTGCACTACCGCGACTACCGCGCCGTCCCGCACGCCCTCACCCTCGGCGCCACCGAGTCGGGCAAGTCCGTCTACCAGCGCAACCTGGTTGCCGGGCTCGCCCCGATGGACGTCGCCCTGGTCGGCATCGACTGCAAGCAGGGGGTTGAACTGTTCCCGCTGGCCCGCCGGTTCTCCGCCCTTGCCGACAACCCCGACACCGCAGCCGAGTTGCTGGACGCGCTCGTGTCCCGCATGGAAGGGATATACCAGCTTATCCGCGCCGAACAGCGCATCACCGCCGCGGTGCCGGACGCCGAGATAGCCGCCGACATCTGGGACCTGCCCGACCATCTACGGCCGGTGCCGGTCGTGGTCCTGGTCGATGAGGTCGCCGAACTCGCCCTGTTCGCCAGCAAGGACGAAGAGAAGCGGCGCGACCGCATCATCACCGCCCTGGTCCGCCTCGCCCAGCTCGGCCGTGCGGCCGGCATCTACCTGGAAATCTGCGGCCAGCGCTTCGGCTCCGAACTCGGCAAGGGCATCACCATGCTCCGCGCCCAGCTCACCGGCCGAACCGCCCACCGCGTCAATGACGAGACCAGCGCCAACATGGCCTTCGGCGACATCTCCCCGGACGCCGTCCTCGCCGCCATCCAGATCCCTGCCGAACTGCGCGGCCTTGCCATCGCCGGGGACTCCACCGGGGGCTGGCACCGTATCCGCGCCCCGCACACCTCGCTCCGGCAGGCCGCCAACACCTGCAACCGGCATGCCGACCGCACCCCGGACCTGCCCGAGCTGGCCCCCTTCCGGCCCGAGTTGACCGCCACCGCTGCAACCGCAGTGCCGCTGTCCAAGACCGCTCCCGCCACGGCCTGACTTCCCCCGCCTCCACGGTCGGCGCGATCGTCCTTCGCGCCAGGTCCCTACCCCTGCCATGCCTGAAGAAGGAGAGGCCCTCTCATGCCCCAGTCACTGACCGTGCTGGATGACCTCCTCCCCGATGACTTCCTCGGTCAGCTCGCTGCCCTGAGGGAGGCACGTGATCAGCTGGACCAGCAGATCCGCGTCTACCTGGCCTACGGTCGGGAGTTCACCGGCCCCCGTCCCTACACGCTGGCGTCGCTGGCTGAGGCGGCCGGGCTGTCGATCTCCGGGGTCCGCACCGCCTACACCTCCGCTGACCGCGACGCCGTGGCTCGCGCCCTGGGCCGGAGCCCTCGGAGCCGGTCATGAGGACGTCCACCCGCCCGCTCCGACCGGACGCCGTCCTCGTGCAAGCCGTGATTGCCGGGGCCCTGTCCTTCGCCCACCTGCACGACCTGGCCGCCGCTGCCGGACAGGACGGCTGGAAGGCCTGGGCCTACCCCGTCTCCGTCGACCTGCTCCTGGTCGCCGCCTGGCGACGGCTCCGCAGCGAGGGCCCCTCCCGCCTGGCCTGGTGCTGGTTCCTCATCGCCCTGTTCGCCTCGCTGGGCGCCAACGTCGCCACCGCCGGATTCCTCGACCTGACCGACCCGCCCGCCCTGCTCCGCCTCGGCATCGCCGGATGGCCCGCCCTGGCCTTCCTCGGCGGCACCCTTCTCGCCCACTCCGCCAAGCAACCGACGACCGAACCGCCGGCACCCGCCCCGGCCCCGGACCCCGAGATCGCGGACGGCCGCAAACCGGCCCCCGAACCCGCCCCGGACCCGGAGTCCGCCCCGGCCCCGGTGGAGGAACCGGCGGCGCTTCCGCCCGCCGACCCGGCGCCAGCGGTTCCCGCCGTTCTCATCGACCACGCCCGCAAGGTCGCCGCCGACTACCGCGACCGCACCGGCGCCCCCATCGACACCGACACCCTGCGCGCCCGCCTCGGCGTGCCGCCCCACCTCGCCGACGCCATCGCCGCCCAGCTCGCCTGACCCGGAAGGAGAACCAGCCGCCATGCCCGCCCGCGACAACTTCCACTCCGTGACACGGATCGGCCCCGTGCAGATCGGCACCCACCGCGACCGCAACGGCCGGACCAAGTACGCCGCCGTGTGCACCGCCGACCGCTGCGGCTGGTCCGCCGACTACTCCAGCCAGACCGCCGCCCAGCTCGCCGCCCGCACCCACCGCTGCCGCGTCCGCTAGGAGACACCGTCATGCAGGTCCCGCTCTGGTTCGCCCTGGCCGTCGTCGGCTACCTCGGCGTCAAGTTCCTCCGCCCGCCCTGGTGGCTCGTCGCCGTCCTCCTCCTCGGCGGCTACCTCCTCGCCGACAGCGTCCTCGCCCCCGCCATCGACACCGCCCTCACCAAGTAGCGAAGGGAGAACCGCCCATGCTCCGCCCGAAGATCCCCACCATGCCCACCCCGACCGGACTCGTCTCCCCGCCCGCCGTCATCGAGCCGACCACCGAGGTCCAAGCTCACTCCTGCATCCTTCACGACGTTCTTGAACCCCACGAACTTCAGCGCCTTCTTGACATCACTCGGGGAGGTGCCGGCTGCGACTGCCAGGTCGGTGATTTCCCGTTGCCGAACTTCGGGCGTCCTGGGTGGCGTGAGACCCAATAGTTGATGCATCCGATCGGAGTGAACGTTGCTGTCAGCTTGCAAGGACAGTCTTCGCTGAATGCGCAACAAGCGGTTCGACGGGGAAAGAAGCCACACTGCGCGACAGGCATTCTCAAGCGCTGCTCGCAGAAGGGTCGCTTGAGCGTAGATGTGGAGTACGACAGAAACGGATCGCTGATCAATCGCTTGATGCTGATCACCTACCAATGTCGACCGTAGACACTGCAAGTGATCGACGCCAACCCCGAGCGCCTGCCACGCCAGATGCGACAGGCAGTATGGGTGGGTCTTGGCGTCATCAGTGGCCAGAGAGCTGCCTGACGCAACTTCCCAAGCCTTTGAGTCCGCAGTGATCACGGCCTCGTAACGCTTCATGCTCTCTAGGAGCACAAGCATCGACCGAACGATCGGGTCTTCCCTGGGCGAAAAGCTCACGCGCCGAAGATATGGCCGATTGCTGCTCATCGCGAGGCAGTTTCGCGGTTTGCCTCAACCTGCTCTCTGCGTCGGGCTCATGGCTGGCCGTACGCCCCGAGTCGGCCCTGCGGGTGGTACGACGGCCCAGGGACGGCCCGGCCGCCTAACCCTGCAACCCGCCCGGCGAGAAATCTGCTGGTCAGAAGCCAAGTCACGTCCGCTCACTGCCAGTTCTCCGGGCTTAGGCATGGCCTTACCAGTGTCGCAGATCCAAACGGGTGGCCCGCCGAGTCCGTGACGCGGCCGTTCCTAGTCGTCGTCGGTGTCCCAGCTGCCGCCCCGGCTCCGGCTCTTCTGGGCGCTGCTCACCAGCTCGCCCGCGCCGCGCGTGAGGGCAGCGACGACCCGGACCCAGCGCGGGCCGCCGCGCTCCGCCCACACCACGCACACGCAGCCGCCGATGACGAGGGCCAGGACGCCGAGCAGTAGAAAGATCATGTTCCCCCCTGTTTTCCTGCGTACTGTGCCATGCAACGGGTCACCACGTCACGGGCAGAGTCCTCGGCCCGCGGATCAGACCCTGCCGTTGGAACTCGACCTTTTCGGGTGGCACGGCCAGACGGAGGCCGGGGAACCGGGCGAGTACGGCGCCGATCATGACCTCGGCCTCCATGCGGGCCATGACGGCGGCCAGGCAGTGGTGCGGGCCGTGTCCGAAGGCCACGTGGGCGAGGTTGTCGCGGTCGAAGTCCAGGGCGTCCGGGTCGGGGAAGACCCCGGGATCGCGGTTGGCGGCGAGATAGGCGTTGTAGACGACGTCACCGGCGCGGATCAGCCGGCCGCCGACCTCCACGTCCTCCGTGGCGACGCGGGGGATGCCGACGCCGTTGCGGTGCGGGACGTAGCGGAACAGTTCCTCCACAGCGCGGGGCAGCAGCTCCGGTTCGCGGCGCAGCCGGTCCAGGTGTCCGGGGCGGGTGAGCAGCGCGTACATCATCGAGCCGCTGTTGTTGCGAACCGCGTGGCCGCCGCTGACCTGGACGGCGATGGCGAGAGAGATCGCCTCGTCGTCGGTGATCTCGCCGGCCGCGGCGGCCCGCGCCAGCACGCCGGCCAGATCGTCGCGGGGGTCCTCTCGGCGCCTCTGGAGCAGTTCGGTGATCCGGGCCCGGGTGGTCCGGGCCGCCTCCTTGGCCCGCTCCTCCGACTCGGCGCCCGCGGACAGCAGGGCCTCGCCCGTCGCCGCCCAGCGGTGCCAGTCCTTCTCCTCCACGCCGAGGAAGTCGCGGAGCACGGCTATCGGGAAGGGGCCGTGCAGGTGTTCCACGAGGTCGGCCGGGGCACCGGCGTGTTCCATCCCGTCGAGGAGGCCGGCGGCCCTGCGCTCCGCGAGCGGTCGCAGCCGCCGCATGCTCTGCCCGGTGAACGCGCGGGCGACGACCCGGCGCAACCGGGTGTGCCGGGGCGGATCGATGTACTGCAGGCCCGCCGTCTGCGAGGCCACCGGCACCGGGCGCATGGTGGTGACGGCGCGGCCGACGACCCGTTCCCGGGAGAAACGCGGGTCGGAGGTGACGAACCGGACGTCCTCATACCGCGTGACCAGCCACGCGCACCCCTCCCCGTACGGCAGCTTGATCCGAGCGACCGGCTCCTCCCGCGACAACACGTCCAGGAACGGATCGGGAGCGAGCGCGGGCAGATCCTCGACGGGCCAGAACCGGACGGGCGGGGGTGGTGGGGTGGGGGCGGGGGCTGGGTCGGCGCCGCTGAAAGCGCGGGCCCGGTCGGCGGAGGTGGGGACGGAGAAGGGCGCTGGGTCGGCAGCGCCCGGGACCCGGTCGGCCGAGGTGGGCGCCGGGTCTGCCGACGTGGGCGTGGGGTCGACGGGCATCGGCTCACTCCCTGCTGCGTCGCCGGGCGGCGGTGGAACGGCCGTCCTCTGAGGGAGTCTGCCGCGCGTCGCCGCCGGCCGCCGATTCCTGTTGCGGCAACCGGGTGCCAGGGCGCCCAAGCACGACACCGACCACCCACCCCCGCTACAGCAACCGGGCGCGGCGGGGATGTCCGGGTACGACGTCGGCCCCCGCCCTGTTTCAGGACGGGGGCCGAAGAGCCGTACCGTTCAGGGAGACCGGCCGCTCACGTGGAGCCGACGAAGATCACCATCAGCAGCCACACCACCGGCGCCGTGGGCAGCAGCGAGTCGAGCCGGTCCATGATGCCGCCGTGGCCGGGAAGCAAGGTGCCCATGTCCTTGATGCCCAGGTCCCGCTTGATCATGGATTCGCCGAGGTCGCCCAGCGTGGCGCTGGCCGCGACCGCGAGGCCCAGCAGCAGGCCCTGCCACCAGCTGCCGTCGTCGATCAGGAACCGCATGCACAGCGCGCCGGCGACCATCGCGAACAGCACCGCGCCCAGCAGTCCCTCGCGGGTCTTGCCGGGGCTGATGCGCGGCGCGAGCTTGTGCTTGCCGAAGCGCCAGCCGATCGCGTAGGCGCCGGTGTCGCTGACGACCGTCAGGATCAGGAAGGTGAGCACCCGCCAGGGACCGTCGTCGGCGGTGAGCATCATCGCGACGAACGTGGCCAGGAACGGCACGTAGAACGCGGCGAAGAGGCCGGCGGTGACGTCCCTGAGGTAGTTCTCCGGTGGCTCCGTCATCCGCCAGACCAGCGCGGCAAGCGCCGTCAGCGCCATGGCGACCCACGCGCCCTCGGCCCCGCGCACATAGCCGGCGACGACCATCGCCGCGCCGCCGACCGCGAGCGGCACCAGCGGCGCCTTGATGCCCTTGCGCTCCTGGAGCCTGCTGGTCAGCTCCCACAGGCCGACCACGACGGCGACCGCGATCACGCCCACGAACACGGCCTTGACGATGAACAGGGAGGCGACGATCACCACACCGAGCCCGACGCCGACGCCTATGGCCGCGCTCAGGTCACGGCCCGCGCTCTTCTTCTGCGGCGCTGGCGCCGGCTGCGGGACGTCGGGCATGGGCTCCGGGTTCTGGGTCTCGGCCGGGAGTTCCCGGGCCTGGAACGTCTCGTCTCGGAACAAGGGACCGCTCAGCCGAGCGGCCCCCCGGTCGTCGTCCTGGTCTCCTCCGCCATACGCGGGGGCGTCCGGCACGATGGGCATGGGGCGAGTCTGCTGCGCCTCAGGCGCATCGTATGCGGGACCCGCCGGGCCGGCCCCCGGGACGGGCTGGGCGGGCCCACCCCCGGTGGGCTCCCAGTACCCGGCCCGGCCCGCCGATGGCGGCGCCCCCCAGGAAGAGTCGCTCATCAGACTTCGAGCAGCTCCGCTTCCTTGTGCTTGAGGAGCTCGTCCACCTGGGCGACGTACTTCGCCGTCAGGTCGTCGAGTTCCTTCTCGGCACGGCGGCCCTCGTCCTCACCGATCTCGCCGTCCTTGACGAGCTTGTCGATGGCGTCCTTGGCCTTGCGGCGCACGGAGCGGATGGAGACCTTCGCGTCCTCACCCTTGCTCTTGGCGACCTTGATGTACTCGCGGCGGCGCTCCTCGGTCAGCTCGGGGAACACCACGCGGATGATGTTGCCGTCGTTGCTGGGGTTGACGCCCAGGTCGGAGTCGCGGATGGCCTGCTCGATGTTGCGCAGCGCGCTCTTGTCGAACGGGGTCACGACCGCCATGCGCGGCTCCGGCACGGAGAACGAGGCCAGCTGGTTGATCGGCGTCGGGGCACCGTAGTAGTCGGCCACGATCTTGTTGAACATCGCCGGGTGCGCACGGCCGGTGCGGATCGCGGCGAAGTCCTCCTTGGCGACCACGACGGCCTTCTCCATCTTCTCCTCGGCTTCGAGGAGGGTCTCTTCGATCACCACTTGCTCCTGCGTGTCTTGAGTAAGGCCCGGCTGCGGTTCCTGAAGTCGGTCGGCGGCCGGCTGCGTCGCGTCTTCTTCCTGCACGGTTCCCGACCGGCAGGACATTGTCCATCCCCCGGCCAGGGTCCGGCCCCCTCACAGGGCCGCACATCACCGGCCGGGTTTATCCCGGGTCAGTCCCGGCTGCCCTGGTCACCCACCAGCGTGCCGATCTTCTCACCCTTGACGGCGCGGGCGATATTGCCCTCCGCGAGAAGCTCGAAGACGAGGATCGGGAGCTTGTTGTCGCGGCACAGCGTGATGGCGGTGGCGTCGGCGACCTTGAGGTCGCGGGTGATGACCTCGCCGTAGCCGAGGGCGTCGAACTTGACGGCGTCGGGGTTGGTCTTGGGGTCGGAGTCGTAGACCCCGTCCACGCCGTTCTTGCCCATGAGCAGCGCCTCGGCGTCGATCTCCAGGGCGCGCTGGGCGGCGGTGGTGTCGGTGGAGAAGTACGGCATGCCCATACCGGCGCCGAAGATGACCACGCGGCCCTTCTCCAGGTGGCGCACGGCGCGCAGCGGGATGTACGGCTCGGCGACCTGGCCCATGGTGATGGCGGTCTGCACGCGGGACTGGATGCCCTCCTTCTCCAGGAAGTCCTGGAGGGCCAGGCAGTTCATCACGGTGCCGAGCATGCCCATGTAGTCGGAGCGGGCGCGGTCCATGCCGCGCTGCTGGAGTTCGGCGCCGCGGAAGAAGTTGCCGCCGCCGATGACGACCGCGATCTGGGCGCCGTCGCGCACGACGGCTGCGATCTCGCGGGCGATCTTGTGCACCACGTCCGGGTCGACGCCCAGGCCCCCGCCACCGGAGAAGGCCTCTCCGGACAGCTTCAGCAGAAACCGGCCGCGTACTTTGCCGTCGTCGCTCTTCTGGGCCTTGGTGGTCATGGGGATCCCAACTCTTTCACGTGTTGCACATACGAAGAAGGCCATTGCCGATGGGGTTGCTTTTCGCTCCCATGCGCGGCAATGGCCTCCTCGTCAGATCTGCTGCCGTCCGCCCCACGCCGGGGTGTGGCGGTGTGCGCGGACGACTGCGGTCGACCCTATCGAGATTTCCTCGTGGATTTCTCCGGGGTCGCGCGTCGATCGCGGTACGGACTCAGATGCCGACCTTGATGCGCGAGAAGCGCTTCAGGGTGACACCGGCCTCGTCCAGCACCTTCTGGACCGACTTCTTGTTGTCGAGCGCGTACGGCTGGCCGAGCAGCGTGGCGTCCTTGAAGAAGCCGTTGAGACGACCCTCGACGATCTTGCCGATCGCGGCCTCGGGCTTGCCCTCGGCGCGGGTGGTCTCCTCGGCGATGCGGCGCTCGGACTCGACGACGTCGGCCGGCACGTCCTCCTTGGAGAGGTACTTCGGCGCGAAGGCGGCGATGTGCTGGGCGACGCCCTTGGCGACCTCGGCGTTCGGCTTGTCCAGCTCGACCAGGACACCGATCTGCGGGGGCAGGTCGGGCATGGTGCGGTGCATGTAGGCGGTGACGTAGCCGTCGGAGAACTGCGCGAAGCGGTCCAGGACGATCTTCTCGCCGAGGTTGGCGTTGGCCTCGTCCACGAACGCCTGGACGGTCTTGCCGGGCTCGATCTCGGAGGCCAGCAGGGCCTGGAGGTCGGCCGGGTTCGTCTTGGCGACGTGCTCGGCGATGGCGTTGGCCACGGCCTGGAACTTCTCGCCCTTGGCGACGAAGTCCGTCTCGCACTTCAGCTCGACCAGGACACCGGAGGAGTTGTCGTCGGCGATGATGGAGACCACGGCGCCGTTCTCGGCGGAGCGGCCCTCGCGCTTGGCGACGCCCTTCTGGCCCTTGATGCGCAGCGCCTCGACGGCCTTCTCGACGTTGCCCTCGGCCTCGTCCAGCGCCTTCTTGCAGTCCATCATGCCGGCGCCGGTCAGCTCACGGAGCTTCTTGACGTCGGCGGCGGTGTAGTTCGCCATGAGTCTGTGAGTCTTTCTCGAAGTCTGGTTTAGATCCGCACGGTCGCGACCCACATGTAGTCGCGGACCGCGTACGTCGTGCCGACCTACGGGTGAACAGCGGGGGCGGAGTCATGTCCCGCCCCCGCCGTCGAACGCTGACGGACCGGCGTCAGGCCTGCTCGGCCTCGGCGGCCGGAGCCTCGGCGGCCGGAGCCTCGGCGGCCGGAGCCTCGGCAACCGGAGCCTCCGCGGCCGGGGCCTCGGCAGCGGCCTCGGCCGGCTTCTCGGCCTCGGCGGCCGGAGCCTCGTCCTTCTTCTCACCCTCGAGCAGGTCGCGCTCCCACTCGGCGAGCGGCTCGCCCGCGGCCTTCTCGCCCTTGTCGCCGGTGGCGACGCCGGAGCGGGCGATGAGGCCCTCGGCGACGGCGTCGGCGATCACGCGGGTGAGCAGGGTGACGGAGCGGATCGCGTCGTCGTTGCCCGGGATCTTGTAGTCGACCTCGTCGGGGTCGCAGTTGGTGTCGAGGATCGCGACGACCGGGATGTTCAGCTTCCGGGCCTCACCAACGGCGATGTGCTCCTTCTTGGTGTCCACGATCCAGACGGCGCTGGGCACCTTCTGCATCTCGCGGATACCACCGAGGGTCTTCTCCAGCTTGGCCTTCTCGCGCGAGAGCACGAGAAGCTCCTTCTTGGTCAGACCGGACGCGGCGACGTCCTCGAAGTCGATCTGCTCGAGCTCCTTGAGGCGCTGCAGACGCTTGTAGACGGTCGAGAAGTTGGTGAGCATGCCGCCCAGCCAGCGCTGGTTGACGTAGGGCATGCCGACGCGGGTGGCCTGCTCGGCGATGGCCTCCTGCGCCTGCTTCTTCGTGCCGACGAACATGACCGTGCCGCCGTGGGCGACGGTCTCCTTGACGAACTCGTAGGCGCGGTCGATGTACGACAGCGACTGGAGCAGGTCGATGATGTAGATGCCGTTGCGCTCGGTGAAGATGAAGCGCTTCATCTTCGGGTTCCAGCGACGGGTCTGGTGACCGAAGTGGACGCCGCTCTCCAGCAGCTCCCGCATCGTGACGACGGCCATGGCCGTTTCTCCTTGGTGTTCTCGGTTGTGCCGCGCCCGCCGGACGGCGGACGCGCCTGACGCCCGCGATGCGCCGTGCCACGAGGGACCGAGGGGCGCTTGGTACGAACCGTTGCCGGCTGCCGTACCGGGGCGTGCGAAGTCGACCCGGTGACCCGGATCGCCAGAAGAAGTGTACGGGACCGGCGGGGCACCGGGTGACGCAGCTGTCCACAACCGGCGAGTGGTCCACAGGGTCAGGCCATGATCGGCGGGTGTGCGGGACGGTGTCGGCATGCGACGAACGATGCGATGTGCGCCGCTGTGGCCGGCGCTGCTGCTGGGGTGGGCGGCGGTCCTGCTCATGCCTCTGGCCTGGGCGGACACGCCTCCCGTGGTGCCGCCGCCCTCTCCGACGGCCCCCGTGGCGCCCGTGGCCCGCGCCTGGCCGGTCGGTGTCCGCCCGCCGGTCCTGCGCGGCTGGGAGCCGCCGGCGACGGTGTACGGCCCCGGTCACCGGGGAGTGGACCTGGGAGCGTCGGCCGGGGCGCCCGTACGGGCGATCGCACCGGGCCGGGTGCTGTTCGCGGGGCGGGTGGCGGGCAGGGGCGTGGTCTCGGTGGAGCTGCGGGGGACGGATCTGCGGACGACGTACGAGCCGGTGCGGGCTTCGGTCCGGAAGGGGGAGGAGGTGGCTGCGGGGGCGGTGGTCGGGGTGGTGGAGCCGACGGGGTCCCACTGCGGGACACGGACGTGCGTGCACTGGGGTCTGCTGCGGGGTGACGCGTACGTGAACCCGCTGTCCGTGCTGCCACCGTGGCTGCTGGGCGGGGGGCCGTCGAGGTTGCTGCCGGTTGTGTCCTGACTGCGGGTGCGTGGGGGCTGGTCGCGCGGTTCCCCGCGCCCCTTCGGGGCGCTCCCCGGCTCCCCGGCTCCCCGGCGACGACGGAGGGGCTCAGCCCCTCACACCGCGCAGCGCCATCGCCACGGCCGCGTCCGTCACCACCGTGGGATCCTCAGCCGCGCCCAGCTCGATACGCCGTACCGCCGCGTCCACGACCCCCTGCAGCAACATCGCGGCCAACCGCGGCTGCCCGTGCCCCAGCTCCTCCAGCGCCTCGACGATCATCGCGACCAGCCCCCCATGGGCGGCCCGGATCTTCTCCCGGGCCCCGGCATCCAGCTCACTGGCGGAGATGGCGACGACCGCCCGGTGCCGCCGGTCCCCCACCAGCGCCAGCTGCTGCCGCACATACGCCTCGACCTTGCCCTCGGCCGTCCCGGCCCGTTCCATCGCCGCCGCGACCTCCGCCGCCCACACCGGGAAGTCGACCTCGCACAGCTCCTCGACCACCGCGGCCCGGGACCGGAAGTACTCGTACACGGACGACCGCGCCAGCCCCGTCCGCTCGGCCAGCGCGGGAAAGGTCAGCGCCTCCGTCCCGCCCTCGGACAGCAGGGACCGAGCCGCGTCCAGCAGGGCGGCTCGCTGCATCGACCGGTGTTCGGCCACGGAGGCCGCTCGAATCCTTGGCACGCCGACCACTTTACGGACACGCCATCCCGGAAGGGAGCAGTCAGCGCCCGAAGCTCGCCAGCTTGGCCCGCAGCTGGAGTACCGACTTGGTGTGGATCTGGCTGACCCGGCTCTCGGTCACTCCGAGCACGTTGCCGATCTCGGCGAGGGTGAGTCCCTCGTAGTAGTACAGGGTGACGACGGTCTTCTCCCGCTCGGGCAGCGTGTTGATCGCCCGCGCCAGGAACCGCCGCAGCTCCCGGTCCTCGGCCACCTCCACCGGATTGTCGGCGGCCGTGTCCTCCAGCGTGTCCATCAGGCTGAGCCGGTCCCCGCCCTCGCCCCCGACGTGCAGCAGCTCCTCCAGGGCGACGACGTTGGCCAGCGACAACTGACTGAACACGGCGTGCAGTTCGTCGACCTCCATGCCCAGCTCGGCGGCGACCTCACCCTCCGTCGGCGTCCGCCGCAGCCGCGCCTCCAGGGTGGCGTAGGCGCGCTCGACGTTCCGCGCCTTCTGCCGGACCGAGCGGGGGATCCAGTCCAGCGCCCGCAGCTCGTCGATCATCGCGCCGCGGATCCGGGTGATCGCGTACGTCTCGAACTTGATCTCCCGGTCGATGTCGAACTTCTCGATCGCGTCGATCAGCCCGAACACTCCCGAGGAGACGAAGTCGGCCTGCTCCACATTGGGCGGCAGCCCGACGCTGACCCGGCCGGCCACGTACTTGACCAGCGGCGAGTAGTGCAGGATCAGCTGCTCCCGCAGCCGGTCGTCCCCCGTCGCCTTGTACGACCGCCACAGCTCGTCGAGTGTCGAGGGAGCGGGCGGTCGCACGCTGCCACCGTCGCGGGCGGCTGGGGGGATCGCCGCCCGGTCGGACCCGGAGGT
Source organism: Streptomyces sp. NPDC052721 (assembly GCF_040678315.1). NCBI lineage: Bacteria > Bacillati > Actinomycetota > Actinomycetes > Kitasatosporales > Streptomycetaceae > Streptomyces > Streptomyces sp. NPDC052721. The sequence goes on from NZ_JBFATL010000008.1 coordinate 15,855, forward strand.
GTGCTGGGGCATTCGTCGCCTTGTGCCGTTCTGCCGTGAAGTGCCGTGAAGTGCTGTGGAGTGGGTGAGGGTGAGGTTCCTGGGGTGAAGTGGGGCTGCCTGGGTGAGCTGACGGTCTGATGTGGGGTTGGCGCGATCTGCGCCACCGCCTTCGTGAGCGTAGCGTGACTGAGGAGTCGCGGTGCGCGAACAGGGCTGCGCCACCCGTGCGCGGGGCGCTCGCGCCGGTCGGGTGACCCCACGGCGGGGCTCGCTCTGCGTGACCGGCCGGAGGCGCCAACTCCGGGAAACCCCAAGGGTGTCGGGGGTTCCCCCGGACGGCCGAACGCCGTCGGTCAGCACGGACGGTGACCGTTCCGGACCGAGATCATCGCCTGGCGTGTCAACTTCCAGCCATCGCCGTGTCGTTCGACGTAACCAAGTGCTCGGAGTTCGTACAGTCTCGCGATCGCCTCCTCCCGCGTGGTGCGCGCGCCGAGCGCGATCTCGTCGGCGGGGGCCGCTCGGTTGCCGGGGAGGGCGGCGAGCACGGTTCGGGCGGCCGGTTGCAGCAGGTCACGCGGGAGGACGGGGCCCCGGCGGGCCGGCGCCAGTTCACCCATGTCGCCCACGAGTTCGATGACCTCCGTGGCATCGGTGACCAGGGTGGCCTCTGCGCGCAGCAGTTCGTGCACGCCGACGGAGAGGGCGCTGGTCACCGGGCCGGGGACGCCCATGGTGAACCGGCCCAGGCGCTGCGCGGCCCGCGCGGTGGCCAGCGAGCCGCTGCGGCAGGCCGCCTCCACCACGACGGTGCCCCTGGTCAGTGCTGCGATGACGCGGTTGCGGAGGATGAACCGGCTGGGTGTCGGATGATCGCCCGGCGGCAGCTCGCCCACCACCAGTCCCTGTTCCGCGATACGGGTGATCAGCGCGGCGTGGCCGCGGGGGTAGGGCTGGTCGACGCCACAGGCCAGGACGGCGATGGTGGCGCCGTGGGTGGCGAGGGCGCCGCGGTGGGCGGCGCCGTCGATGCCGTACGCCCCGCCCGAGACGACGACCCAGCCGCGCTCGGCGAGACCGGATGCGAGGGTGGCCGCGGCTTGGGCGCCGTACTCGGTGCAGGCGCGGGCGCCGACCACCGCCACGGACCGCAGCGCCCACATCCGCAGGTCCGCCCGGCCCCGCACCCACAGCCCGAGGGGCCGCGCGTCCCCGAGGTCGTCGAGCTGTCGGGGCCACTCGGCGTCCCCCGGACAGACGAACCGCGCCCCGGCGGCCCGGGCCGCCTCCAGATCCCGCTCGGGCTCGGCCCGCCGGGCCCGCGCGACGAGCCCCGCCCACCGGGTCCCGCTCACCCCCGGCAACGCGTCCCCGCCGCACCGCAGCCGCCGCACCACCTCCCCCACCCCGAACTCCCGCACCCACCGCCCACCGACCTCATCCCCCGCCTCGACAACCCGCCCGAGAAACACCCGCCCGAGCAGTTCGGCGCCGGGATCCTCCGCTGCGGTCATGTCAGCGCTCCGATGGCCATCGGTACCCCGCGGGGGACACCGGTGCGCAGTTGCAGGGCCAGGGCGACGTCGGTGGCGTCGGGGCGGTCGTGTCCGACGAGGTCGGCGACCGTCCAGGCGACGCGCAGGACGCGGTCGATCCCGCGGGCGGTGAGCACGCCCCGTTCCAGGTTGCGTTCGGCGTCGTCCATGGCCCCGGCGGCGGCGTGGTACCGGCTGCGCAGTTCGCGGCCGGGCACTTCGCTGTTGGTGCGCCAGGGGGTGCCGGCCAGGCGGGCTGCCGCCCGCTCCCGGGCCTGCCGTACCCGGTCGGCCACGGTCGCCGTGGACTCTCCGCGGGCGCCGGGCTCGGTGAGCTGGGCCCGGGTGACCGGGTCGACCTCGACGCGCAGATCCACCCGGTCCAGCAGCGGGCCGGACAGCCGGGACTGGTAGCGGCGGATCGCCGAGGGCGGGCACTCGCACAGCGAGTCGCGGAGCGAGAAGCGCCCGCAGGGACAGGGGTTGGCCGCCAGAACCATCAGGAACCGCGCCGGGAACCGGACCACACCGGCGCTGCGCGCGATGACGACGTGTCCCGACTCCAGTGGCTGGCGCAGGGCGTCCAGGGTCTGGCTGTGGAACTCGGGCGCCTCGTCCAGGAACAGCACGCCGCGATGGGCGAGGGACACCGCGCCGGGCCGGGCGACGCCCGGGCCGCCGCCGACGAGTGACTGCATCGTCGCCGAGTGGTGCGGGGCGCAGTAGGGGGCGACGTCGATGAGCGGCTTGCCCGGGGGCAGCAGCCCGGCGACCGAGTGCACGGCCGTGACCTCCAGTGACTCTTCCCGGATGAGCCGGGGAAGCACGGCGGGCAGGCGCTCGGCGAGCATGGTCTTGCCCGCGCCGGGCGGTCCCTCCAGGAACAGGTGGTGTCCGCCGGCCGCGGCCACCTCCACGGCCGTGCGGGCGGAGATCTGCCCGACGACATCGGCCAGGTCGTGATCGTGGTCGTGGTGCGCGGCGCCGATGCTGTGCATGCCGGTGGCGGCGCCCGTGCCCGGGACGCGCAGTCCTGCCAGGAGGGGATCGGGCCGGCCCTGCTCGTCCGGTGTCTCGTCGGGGACGGGCTCGTCGGTCAGGACCGCGATGAGCTGCCGCAGGCTGCGGACGCCCAGCACGGACACACCGGGGACCAGCGAGGCCTCGGCGGCGGCGCACTCGGGCACGACCACCTGCTCGTACCCGGCGTCGGCCGCCGCGAGGACGGCCGGCAGGATGCCCCGGACCGGGCGCACCCGGCCGTCTAGCCCCAGCTCTCCGATCATGACGATGTCGGCGAGGACCCGGGGATCGATCCGTTCGGCGGCACCGAGCACCGCGCAGGCGACGGCCAGGTCGAACCCCGAGCCGGCCTTGGGGACGGAGGCCGGGCTGAGTCCGACGGTGAGCTTCTTCTGCGGCCATTCGCCGCCCGAGTTCACCACCGCCGCCCGCACCCGGTCGCGGCTCTCCGTCAGGCTCTTGTCCGGGAGGCCGACCAGGGTGAAGGCCGCGACTCCTGGTTCGAGGTCGGCCTGGACCTCGACGACCACGCCTTCGACGCCGACCAGGGCGACCGAGCACGTACGGGCGAATGCCATTCAGGCCACCCCCCGCGCGTGCTCGACGGACGGTGCGCCCCGGCGGGGCAGCAGGACGCCGACCAGGTCGATGCGGACGCCGCCCGGTGGGGCTCCTCCGTGGGCCTGGATCCAGTGCTCGGCGAGGGTGCGGAGCCGGGCCGCCTTCTCGGGGGTCACCGCGGCCATCGGGTGTTCGTAGCCGCCGCCCCTGCGGGTCTTCACCTCGCAGACGACCAGGGCGTCGCCGTCCCGGGCCACGATGTCGATCTCGCCGGACCTGCCGGAGCGCCAGTTGCGCTCCAGGATCGTCATTCCCTGTTCGGCCAGCCGCCGGGCGGCCAGGTCCTCGCCGTACTTGCCGAGTCCGTTGCGTGCCTTGCTCATGTCGGCACCACCTCCGGCGCCAACGGTCACGCATCCGGCCGAGCGGTGTTGATCTTGGGGGACTACTCAGCGGTTGTGGAAAACCCCGTCACCCGCCCGGCAACTCCAGGTCGCTCTTGTTCAGCTCCTCAATGTTCACGTCCTTGAACGTCAACACCCGGACCTGCTTCACGAAACGAGCCGGCCGGTACATGTCCCAGACCCAGGCGTCGGCCATGGTGACCTCGAAGAAGACTTCGCCCTGTACCGAGTGCACCTGCATCTCGTAGTCGTTGGTGAGGTAGAACCGCCGCTCGGTCTCGATCACGTATTTGAACAGACCGACGACATCTCGGTACTCCCGGTAGAGCTTCAGCTCCATCTCGGTCTCGTACTTCTCGAGGTCCTCGGCGCTCATGGCATGTTCCCCTTCAGCCGTGCGATCCCCCCATTGTGCGCCAGTCCCGGGAACCCTCAGACGATTTCCGTGTCGAGGGTCACGGGCCGGGCGGGGGGACCATCGACGAGCAGCGTGCGCAGCAGCTCGGCGAGTCTGGTCGGATACACCGTCTCATGAGCCCGGGTCAGTTCCTGACACGTCCACCAGCGCGCTTCGGCGACGCTGCGCCGCTCCAGCTCCGTCAGCCCCGTCGCCGCGGTGGCCGTCTGGGTCGTACGGGCCAGGTAGTACCACTCGTCCTGGTCCCAGCGGCGCCCCGCGAACGGGAACGAGCACCGCCGCCGCCAGAGCACGGGGCCGAGTTCGACGTCGGTGATGCCGGTCTCCTCCGCGAGTTCCCGCAGCGCGGCCTCCTCGCGCGTCTCGGCGCCCTCCAGGCCGCCGCCGGGCGTGAACCACCAGTCGTCGGCCGGGTCATCCGGTTCGTGGCCGTGCAGGAGCAGGATGCGGTCCTCAGGGTCGAGCAGCACCACCCGGGCCACCTTCCGCAGGCCGGCCCCGCCCTCGCCCTCGTACGACTCCCCCACCGGCCGCGTGGTCTCAGCGGACACCGGCCGTCTCCGGGCGGGTCGTGCGGGCGCGGGAGCGGCTCACGCGGCCCGCGATCGGGCCGTAGGCGCCGCCGCCGAGGACCAGGACCGCGCCGGCCACGATCAGCAGCTCGATCGTGCGCAGCGGGCCGGGCTCGGAGAGGGCGCCGAGCGTCTCGAAGCCCGTGGGGCGCTTGAGCGTGCCCTTCCAGGGCCAGACCACGGCCTCCACGCGGGCGGACACCGCGTCACGGGACACGGTGCCCTGGGCGGCGTCGGTGAGGTGGGCGGTGGAGTCCAGGGAGCCCTGGCGTTCGTCGCCGAGGAGGAACAGCCGGCCCTCCGGGACGGTCACCTTGGCGAAGTTCTTGATCTCGGCGAGGCTGCCCTCGGGCAGGTACGGCTCGTCGATCTGCTTGCCGTTGACGGTCAGCTTGCCGTTCGTGCAGCAGGAGACGGTGTCCCCGCCCACGGCGACCACGCGCTTGACCACCTTGGCGTTGCTGACCCAAGTCTTGTCCTCGAAGACGACCACGTCGCCGCGCCGCACCTCGTCGCCGTCGACGCGCTGGGCCAGCACCCGGTCACCGGCGTCGATGGTGGGGGTCATCGAGCTGGTGGGCACGGTGTACGGCCGGTAGACCAGCGCTCCCCAGGCGAAGCCGCCGAGGAACAGCACCAGACCCAGCGCCACGGCCAGTCCGGACAGCCGCTGCCCCAGCCGGCTGCCGCCGCCGGCCTGTGCCGGGCCGGTGCCGCCGCTCTGCGGGGCCGTACGCGTCATGCTCTCGCCACCCATGGACCCGCACCCTACCCGGCGGTACCGAACGGGGGCAGCCCCTCTCGCCCAGCCGGGGCGGCTGCCTACCGCCTCTTGAACTCCGGGCGGTCCGCGCGCCTGCGCCACCACACCACCGGAAGGACCGCCGCGACGGCGATGCCCTCGGGGCCCACCGTCAGGGACGCCGCGGCGGAGGACCGCTGGTCCAGGCCGGGCTGGTCGAAGGTGTCCGGGATCGGCAGGGTGCCCCAGCGGTTGATCGGCCAGGCCTTGACGATCGCGCGGCCGACGACCTTGTCGACCGGGACCATGCCGTGGTTCTTGTCGGACTGGTTGTACCGGGAGTCACGGGAGTTCTGGCGGTGGTCGCCCATCACCCAGATGAAGCCCTTGGGGACCTTCACCGTGAACTGACCGCCCTGGTCGTCCACGCTGCACGGCGTGTTGCCCGGGTAGACGTACGGCTCGTTCAGCGCCTTGCCGTTGACCTTCAGCGGGCCGCTGCCCTTGCACTCGACCGTGTCGCCGCCGACCCCGATCACCCGCTTGATCAGGTCCTTCTCCTCCGCCGACGGCATCAGGCCGATCCAGCTGAGGACCTTCTGCACCGGGTTCGGCGTCGGCGTCGGCTCGCCCGCCAGCCAGTTGTCCGGGTCGTGGAAGACGACGACCTCACCGCGCTCGGGCTTGGACCCGAACCACGGCGTGAGCTTGTCGACCAGCACCCGGTCGCCCTGCTGGAGGGTGTTCTGCATCGAGTCGGACGGGATCGAGAACGCCTGCACCAGGAACGTCTTGATCAGCAGCGCCAGGACCAGCGCGATGCCGATCAGGATCGGCAGTTCCTTCCAGAAGGACCGCGGCTTCCTCGGCCGCACGGCCGCCGCGCCCGCGCCCGGGCCGTCGCCGCGCGGCTCCGGCTCGCCCTCCGGCGTGCCCTGGTCGCCCGCCGCCGGGTCATTCCCGGAGTTCATGGCGCTGCCCGGTACGGGAACGTCCGGTTCCACGGGGTGCCCGCGGTGCTCCTCGCCGTCGTGTCCCGACCGTGCGCCAACCGCCACATCCCCCACGCCAACTCCTCACTCTGTGCCGCCGCCTGCCCCGCGCACGGTGCAGGCCCACCACTCCCATAACGAGCGGGAGTTCCGCAGGGGTCGGGAGCTGGGTCATTCCGTTCGGATTCTCGGAAGCAACCCTATGCGACACCTGGGGACCAGCGGTCGTCCCCGGCGCCGAGTCGGTGACGCTTGCGAAGGTTTTAGGTTCTTCCAGGCGCGTCCAGTGACCGACCGGCCAGCCGATGACCATGGCCCGGCCGACCACCGAGTCCACCGAGACGGTGCCGCCGTAGGCCGTGTTCTGGTGGGAGCGGGAGTCCGCGGAGTTGCCCCGGTGGTCGCCCATCACCCACAGCCGGCCCTTGGGGACGGTGATGTCGAAGGGCATGGTGGAGGGCGCGTCCCCCGGATAGAGGTAGTCGCCCTCCGTGAGCGGGACACCGTTGACGGTGACGCGGCCCTGGGCGTCGCAGCACTTGACGTGGTCGCCGCCGATTCCGATGACCCGTTTGATCAGGTCCTTCTCGTTGTCGGACGGCAGCAGGCCGATGAAGGTGAGGCCTTCTTTGAGCTGCTTGACGACGACGGGGTCGTGCTTCTTGGCGGTCTGCTCGTCCTGGAGCCAGCCGCCCGGGTCGTGGAACACGACGACGTCCCCGCGCTGCGGCTTCGAGCCGAACCACGGGGTGAACTTGTCGACCAGGACCCGGTCGCCGATCCGGATCGTCTCCTCCATGGACCCGGACGGGATCACGAACGCCTGCACGAGGAACGTCTTCAGGACGAGCGCGATGAGGACGGCGACACCGACCAGGAGGGGGATCTCCCGAACGGCCGACCGCCTGCGCTTGCGCTTGACCTTGCGCTGCAGTTTCCGGCGCTCCGCGCGTGTGCGGCCACCGCCGGGCGCCGAGGTGCGGCGGGCCCCGGTGGGCAGCAGGTTGTCGGCGGGCGTACTGGGCACCCCCCGTGGTTTGCCCCGGTTACCCATGGCCGCCCCCCGCGGGGACGGCGGGCACGCGCGCGTAGGCGGGCGGCCGGGTCAGATGCGTCCAGTGGCGGTACGGCCACACGATCCAGTCGGCCCGGCCGATGACGTCCCCCACGGGGATCATGCCGCCGCCGGGCGAGCCGAGATGGTCGCGGGAGTCGCTGGAGTCGCTGCGGTGGTCACCGAGGACGAAGAGGCGGCCCGAGGGCACGACGACATCGAAGGGGACGCTGGAGGCACTGTCCCCGGGATAGAGGAACGCCGTCTCGTCGACCGGTCGGCCGTTCACCTCGATCCTCCCCTTCTTGTCGCAGCAGGCCACATGGTCTCCGCCCACACCGGCCACGCGCTTGATGTAGTCGGCGTCCCCGAAATAGCCGGTGCCGTCGAACACGATCACGTCGCCGCGGCGCGGCTGGGCACCGAAACGGTACGCCAACTTGTTTACGAGAACGCGGTCGCCGATCCTCAATCCCTGTTCCATGGATCCGCTCGGAATCTGGAACGGTTGCACCACGAAAGCGTTGAGGGCCAGCGAAAACGCCAGGCAGAGGAAGAGTGTGAGGGTGATCCTGCCGCCGGGCAGCCACTCGGCGACCCGCGGCACCAACGCGAAACGCGACCGGCCCTCCGCCCCCGGAGTACCGGGGTGGGAGGAGCGGTCGCGTTCCGTCGGCTGTGCTTCGGTGTCCATCGGAGCCCGATGCTATCCGGCTCCGCTGTGACTGCGGGAAAGCGCTCAGCTCTCGCGCTTCTCCTTGATCTTCGCGGCCTTGCCGCGCAGGTCACGGAGGTAGTACAGCTTGGCGCGGCGCACGTCACCCTTGGTGACCAGCTCGATCTTCTCGACGATCGGGGTGTGCACCGGGAAGGTGCGCTCGACGCCGACGGAGAACGAGACCTTGCGGACCGTGAAGGTCTCGCGGACACCGGAGCCCTGGCGGCGGATCACAACGCCCTTGAACTGCTGCACACGGGAGCGGTTGCCCTCGATGACGCGCACGTGGACGTTGACGGTGTCACCCGGGCGGAAGGCCGGGATGTCGCTGCGCAGCGACGCGGCGTCGACGGAGTCGAGCAGGTGAGACATTTCGTCTGCTTTCTTCGCTGATGCCACAGGTCATCAACGGGAACTAGGTGTACAGGAGTCTGCCGTGCGGGTCGGGGCGGGCGTCGTGTCCCCCTGTGGCAGGGGCGCACGCCGGACGGGCGCACAGCAGCGGTCTATTGTTCCACGCCGTCGGCCCGGCGCCAAAATCGGCCGTACGGCTCCCCGTCCGGGTCCGGTTCCCAGCCCAGGATGGAGAGCATCTCACGGTCCTTCTTGTCGAACGCCTTGGGGTCGCAGCGCTCGATCAGGTCGGGGCGGTTCAGGGTCGTGCGCCGCAGGGCCTCGTCGCGGCGCCAGCGGGCGATCTTGCCGTGGTGGCCGCTGAGCAGCACCTCGGGGATGTCCCGGCCGCGCCAGACGGGCGGCTTCGTGTAGACGGGGCCTTCCAGGAGGTTGGCCATCGCACCGGGGGCGAAGGAGTCGTCGCGGTGCGACTCCGCGTTGCCGAGGACGCCGGGCAGCAGCCGGGCGACGGCCTCGGTGATGACGAGGACGGCCGCCTCGCCGCCGGCGAGGACGTAGTCGCCGATGGAGACCTCGTGGACCGGCATCCGGGTCGCGTACTCGTCCATGACGCGCCGGTCGATGCCCTCGTAGCGGGCCGGGGTGAAGATCAGCCAGGGGCGCTCGGACAGCTCGACGGCCAGTTCCTGGGTGAAGGGGCGACCGCTGGGCGTGGGCACGATCAGCGCGGGCGCCTTGGCGCCGGTCTCGTAGCCGTCGGCGAGGACCGTGTCGAGGGCGTCGCCCCAGGGATCGGTCTTCATGACCATGCCGGGGCCACCGCCGTACGGGGTGTCGTCCACCGTGTTGTGCCGGTCGTACGTCCACGCGCGCAGGTCGTGCACATGGACGTTCAGCTGTCCACGCGCGCGTGCCTTGCCCACGAGGGAGACGTTCAGCGGCTCCAGGTACTCCGGGAAGATCGTGACGACGTCGAGCCTCATGCGCTGTCTTCCCCGGGCTCTGCGCCGGACTCGTCCCTGGAGGAGGCGATCTCGGCGCGGTCGTCGATCAGGCCGGGCGGGGGCGCGATGACCGCCTTCTGCTCCGCCAGGTCGATCTCGGTGACGATCTCCTCCACGAAGGGGATCAGCACCTCGCTGCCGTCGGGGCGCTCGACGATGAACAGGTCCTGCGTGGGCAGGTGCGAGATCTCGGTGATCCGGCCGACCTCGGTGCCGTCCTCGGTGACGACGTCGAGGTCGATGAGCTGGTGGTCGTAGTACTCGTCCTCGCCCTCGGGCAGTTCCTCGGGGTCCACCTCGGCGATCAGCAGGGTGTTGCGCAGGGCCTCGGCGGCGTTGCGGTCGGTGACGCCCGCGAAGCGCAGCAGGAGGCGACCGCTGTGGACGCGTCCCGTCTCGATGGTCAGCGGTCCCGCCGAGGCGGGGTCCGTGGCGAGTACGGCGCCGGGCGCGAGCCTGAGTTCCGGCTCGTCGGTACGTACCTCGACGGTGACCTCGCCCTTGATGCCATGGGCACGGCCGATCCGTGCGACTACCAGCTGCACCTGTCCAAATCTCCTGTCGTACGACTGCGGGCCGGGGACGGCCCAGTGGCCCTCCCCGGCCCGAGCCGGTTGCGATGAAGCGTCAGCGGACGTGGTCCACGTCGACCAGGTCGACGCGGACACCGCGGCCGCCGATGGCGCCCACGACGGTGCGCAGGGCGCGCGCGGTACGGCCGTTGCGGCCGATCACCTTGCCGAGGTCGTCCGGGTGGACCCGGACCTCCAGCACGCGCCCGCGGCGCAGGTCGCGCGAGGCGACCTGCACATCGTCAGGGTTGTCGACGATGCCCTTCACGAGGTGCTCAAGCGCCTCTTCGAGCATGCTGCTCAGGCCTCGGTCGACTCGGACTCGGCAGCCGCCTCGTCCTTCTTCTCAGCCTTCTTCTTCTGGGTGATGGCCTCACCCTTGCCCTCGTCGTCACCGCCGAGCGCCTCGAACGACGGACGGGCCGGCTTCGGCTCGGCGGTGAGCAGCGGCGCGGGAGCCGGCTCGCCCTTGAACTTCTGCCAGTCGCCGGTCTTCTTCAGGATGGCGAGCACGGGCTCGGTCGGCTGGGCGCCGACGCCGAGCCAGTACGCCACGCGCTCGGCGTCCACCTCGATGACCGACGGGTTGTAGGTCGGGTGGTACTTGCCGATCTCCTCGATGGCCCGGCCGTCACGGCGGGTACGGGAGTCGGCGACGACGATGCGGTAGTGAGGCGAACGGATCTTGCCCAGACGCTTCAGCTTGATCTTGACTGCCACGGGAGTGGGTTCTCCTGGATTTGACGTGGTTGGGCACGGCGAGTTGCCGCGTGGGGTTGCGGTACCCGAGTGCCCGATGGACGCGTCAGCCGGAGGAGAGAGGGGTCCTGTGCGGCTGTCGAGTACAGCTAGCCATTCTGCCACACCCTACGGGCCGCTCCTGGCCGAGGGTGCGCGAGGTGCGCTTGGGCATGCCCGGGAGACACCCGGCGTGGAGGTGAGGTCACGTCGGGTGCGCCGCCCGGTGCGGTGAGGTCGCCGCCGGCCACGGCTGCCACGAGCAGCCGTGGCCCCTACGCCGCTCCCACGACCTCCGGGATCCTGAACGGCTTGCCGCAGCCGCCGCAGACGATGGGGGCCTGGGCGAGGACCGAGGGCACCACCCGGACGTTGCGGCCGCAGTCGCACACCGCCTTGACACGGACGCCGCCGCCGGAGGAGCCGTGCCGGGCGGCCGGGCCGCGGAAGGTGCGGGAGGTGTCGGCCGAGGTGGCCGCCGTGTGGGCCTTCAGGGCGCGCTGCAGCCGGTCGATGGTCGGGCGGTAGCGCCGCTTCGCCTCGGCGTTGAGCGTGACCAGCGAGAAACCGCTGCTCGGGTGCGGCTCCTCGGGGTGGTCCAGGCCCAGTTCCTCGGCGATCGCGAGGAAACGACGGTTGTGGTAGCGGCCGGCCCGGGAGGTGTCGCGGACACCGCGGGCGGCGGCGATGCCGTGGACTGCCTCATGGAGCAGCCTCTCGAAGGAGAGTTCGTGTCCGCACGCGGACGACGACTCCCCGATCAGGGACTCTGGCGCGGCAAGGTCCGGCAGCTCGGGGTGGTACCGCTGAATGTCGGCCCACGCCTGCGCCAGCTCTGCGGCGAGAACAGGTGGTGTCTGTGTCGTGCTCACGTAATGACAACGAGCGGGGGTGCCGCTGTGTTCCTATTCCGGGGCATCCCAAATAATTTGCACGTACCAGTCAGTTGCCGCTGATGCGTCCTGACGAGGGCGGGTGCGCTGATCTGCGGAGAAGCGTCACAGCTCATACCAAGCTGGTGCGTAGTCCGCGCTACGCACCGCCGGTGAGCCCTGAGGCGACGGGGGCCGGCTGCTGCGCAAGAGGTGTTTCGGCCGCTCTCGCGCGCGCCCTCACCCCGGTCAGCGTCCACGGCGTCCGTGACGTTACCGCGTACCGCCGCGACCTCCGTCACCGGCCCGCCTCCCGGGGGCCGACACCGTACGGCCCTCCAGATTGCCGGGATGTGAAATCTCGCCACACCGGCGCCCTCACCCCAAGCCGGGCCCCACGACCCCTGGACGCCACCGCGAGCCGGGAGTTACCTGACATAGGTGGGAAGGGCGCGCGCACGGCACGGGGGGGCACGCAACCGGGCGCAGCGGCGAACTGTCGGCGGATTGGGGCGCTTACCTATGACACCTACGCTCGTGCGGCAGCACACGTCTCACGCGGAATCCGCACCCCGCGTGGACCTGAGCGCACGCGCGCGTGACTGGTCCGAGATCCAGGAGCGGATGCTGGTACCGCTCTACGAAGCCGTGTACGACCGACTCGAAGTGGGCCCCGCCACCCGGCTGCTGGGCCTGCGCTGCGGTTCCGGGCTCGCCCTGCTGATGGCGGCCTCCAGAGGCGCCGCGATCACCGGTGTCGACTCCAGCTCCCCCGAACGGCTCGCCCTCGCGCGCGAGCGCCTGCTGCCGGACACCCGGCCCGGCCCGGGCGGCGACGGCGGACGCGGCACGCGCGCGCGTACGGCCGCGGAACTCCTGGACGGCCCGCCCGCGGCCACGGACGGCCCGGAGACGGCCGGATACACCCTGGTGACCGCCTTCGAGCCGATCGGCGGCCTCGCGGGCGACGCCGAGGGGCTCGGCGACCTGCTCGCCGGCGTGCTGCCGCTGGCCGGGCGCGGGGCCGCCGTGGTGCTGGCCGGCTGGGGGCCGCCGGAGCGCTGCGCCACCTCCTCGGTGCTGCGGGTGGCCGCCAAGCTGGCCGATCCGCTGCGCGGGGCGCGCAGCCGGCCGCCCGCCCGGCGCGACGACCTGGAGGAGGCCGCCGGGCGGGCCGGGCTGAAGCCGGACGGCTCGGGCCGGGTCGCCTGCCCGTTCGGGTACGCCGACCTCGACAGCGCCGTACGGGGACTGCTGTCCACCGGCCTGTTCGACACGGCGATCGCGGCGACCGACGCCAAACAGGTCGACAAGGAGCTGACGGAGGCCCTGCACCCGCACCGGCGCCCGGACGGCACCGTGTGGATGCCGAACGTCTTCCGCTACCTCATCGCCCGCGTGCCGTAGGACCTGTCCGGCAAGGGTGCCGCGCGGCGCCAGGTGCGTGCTCCGGGGCGAGTGGGGCAGGCCCTGGGACCTGTCGTCAGTCCTCGCTCTGCTTGCTCAGGCGCGTGATGCCGGCGATCCGGTAGGCGTCGGCCTCCTCCAGCGTCTCGCTCTCCAGCAGCGCCTGCGCGAGCGCGTCGAGCCGGCCCCGGTGGTCGCGGAGCTTGCGGCAGGCCTCCTCGTAGCACTCGTCCACGATCCGCCGCATCTCGGAATCGATGACGTCCAGGGTCTGCGGGGCGGCCGACAGTCCGTACGCCTGCTGGGCGTCGCTCGGCAGGGCGGACAGCCGGCCGACGCGCTCGCTCATGCCCCAGCGGCCCACCATCCCGCGCGCGATGTTGGTGACCTGCTCCAGGTCGTTCTCCGCACCCGTCGTGACGACCCCGTAGACGACCTCTTCCGCCGCCATGCCGCCCAGGGCGCCGATGATGCGCCCGCGCAGATACTCCTCGGAGTGCGCGTACCGCTCCACCTCGGGCGTGGACATGGTCACGCCGAGCGCCCGGCCGCGCGGCACGATGGTGATCTTGCGGACGGGGTCGGCGCCGGGCTGCAGCATGCCGAGCAGGGCATGGCCGCTCTCGTGGTACGCGGTACGGCGGCGGTCCTCCTCCGGCATGACCAGGGTGCGCTCGGCGCCCAGCTGCACCTTCTCCAGCGCCTCGGACAGGTCGGCGCCGGTCACCCGCTCCTGTTTGCGTTTGACCGCGAGCAGAGCGGCCTCGTTGGCGAGATTGGCCAGATCCGCTCCGGTCATGCCCGGGGTGACACGTGCCAGCTGGGTCAGGTCCACGTCGGGCGCGAGCGGGATCTGCCGGGTGTGGATCCGCAGGATCGACTCGCGACCGCCGCGGTCCGGCGGGGACACGTTGACCACCCGGTCGAAGCGGCCGGGACGGGTCAGCGCCGGGTCCAGGATGTCCGCGCGGTTGGTCGCGGCGATGACGATCACGCCCTCGGCGCCCGAGAAGCCATCCATCTCGGTGAGGATCTGGTTCAGCGTCTGCTCGCGCTCGTCGTGACCGCTCATCGACGAACTGCCGCCGCGCGCGCGTCCGATGGTGTCGATCTCGTCGATGAAGATGATCGACGGCGCCACCTTGCGGGCCTCGGCGAACAGCTCGCGGACGCGGGACGCGCCGACGCCCACGATCATCTCGATGAACTCGGACGCCGAGGCCGAGAAGAACGGCACGCCGGCCTCCCCGGCGACCGCACGGGCGAGCAGGGTCTTGCCGGTGCCGGGCGGTCCGGAGAGCAGTACCCCGCGGGGCAGTTTGGCGCCCATCCTGCGGTAGACGTCGGGGTGCTCCAGGAAGTCGACGACGTCGTCGAGTTCGCCCTTGACCTCGTCGATGCCGGCGACGTCGGCGAAGGTCGTGCGCTCGGTGCCCGGCCGCGGCCCGACCGGTCTGGGCGGCGACCGGCGGCCGAACAGGCCACCGGCGCCGGGCAGCATCCCGCCGAGCCGCCGTTGGACGAGGAGCCACACCACGACCAGGACCGCGATGGGGATCAGGGACATCAGCAGGTTGGCCACCAGGCTGCGTTCCTGGACGACCGGCCGCGCGGTCACCGTGACCCCGTGGCTGCTCAGGTTCTGCCACAGCCGGTCGTCCGCGAAGGCCGGCCGCTGCGTCGTGAACTTGGTGTACTCGCCGCCGCCCTCGGGATCGGAGCGGGCGCTCCTGAGCTGGCCCTGGATCGCGTCGCCCTTGGAGTAGATCTTGGCGACATTCCCCTCGCCGACCTGTCTGCTGAACTCCGTGTACGAGATCGTCGGCTCGTTGCCCTGGCCGAGGTAGTGGAACCCGAGGTAGGCCAGCACGAAGACGATCACCGCGGTGGCGAGCAGGCCCCACCATTTGCCGCCCCGGAACCTGCCAGGTCGCCGAGGAGGCTCCTCCGGTGTGCCCTCGGCGCGCCACGGCTGATCAGGCGCCTTGCGGGGCGGCGCCGCATCGCTCATATCTGGACGTTACGACACCCGACGGGCCTCGGCACGCGCAAGGGGCGCCCCGTGCGGAAGGAGGCGCCCCCGGCGTTTCGTGCGAGCGGGACTCAGCCCATGAACTTCTTGAACTCGTCCGGCAGCTCGAAGTCCTGGCCGCCCTGCTGCGGCAGGCCGAAGGCGTTGCCGCCCTCCGCCGCGGCGGCCCGGCGCGCGGCCTCCTCCAGCTCCTGCTGCTTGCGCTTCATCGGGTTGCCGGAGCGCTGCTTGCCCTTGGCCTTCTTCTGCTGCTTCTTCTGCCGGCCGGGGCCGCCGCCCATGCCGGGGATGCCCGGCATGCCCGGCATACCGCCCTGGGCCATGCGGGACATCATCTTGCGGGCCTCGAAGAACCGCTCGACCAGGCTCTTCACCGCGCTGACCTCGACACCGGAACCACGCGCGATACGAGCGCGGCGGGAGCCGTTGATGATCGTCGGGTCCTGGCGCTCGGCCGGGGTCATCGACTTGATGATCGCGGCGGTGCGGTCGACGTCCCGCTCGTCCAGGTTGGCGATCTGGTCCTTGATCTGGCCCATGCCCGGGAGCATGCCGAGCAGCTTGCTGATGCTGCCCATCTTCCTGACCTGCTCCATCTGGGACAGGAAGTCGTCCAGGGTGAAGTCCTGGCCCTTCTTCGACGCCAGCTTGGAGGCCATCTTCTGGGCCTCTTCCTGGCTGAACGTCTTCTCCGCCTGCTCGATCAGGGTGAGCAGGTCACCCATGTCGAGGATGCGGGAGGCCATCCGGTCCGGGTGGAACGCGTCGAAGTCGTCCAGCTTCTCGCCGTTCGACGCGAACATGATCGGCTTGCCGGTGATCTGCCGGATGGACAGGGCGGCACCGCCGCGCGCGTCACCGTCGAGCTTGGAGAGGACCACGCCGTCGAAGCCGACGCCGTCGCGGAAGGCCTCGGCGGTGTTGACGGCGTCCTGACCGATCATGGCGTCGACGACGAAGAGGATCTCGTCGGGGCCGACCGCGTCCCGGATGTCCGCGGCCTGCTGCATCATCTCGGCGTCGATACCGAGGCGGCCCGCGGTGTCCACGATCACGATGTCGTGGACCTTGGACTTCGCGAAGTCGATGGAGTCCTTGGCGACCTTCACCGGGTCTCCGACGCCGTTGCCCGGCTCCGGCGCGTACACCGCGACACCGGCGCGCTCGGCGACGACGCTCAGCTGGTTGACGGCGTTGGGGCGCTGGAGGTCGGCGGCGACCAGCAGCGGGGAGTGGCCCTGCTCCTTGAGCCACTTGCCGAGCTTGCCCGCGAGGGTGGTCTTACCGGCACCCTGGAGACCGGCCAGCATGATCACGGTGGGCGGCTGCTTGGCGAACCGCAGACGCCGGGTCTCGCCGCCGAGGATGGTGATCAGTTCCTCGTTGACGATCTTGAGGACCTGCTGGGCGGGGTTGAGCGCCCGGGAGACCTCGGCCCCGAGCGAGCGCTCCTTGATGTTCTTGATGAACTGCCGTACGACGGGGAGCGCCACGTCGGCTTCGAGGAGCGCGATGCGGATCTCGCGCGCCGTGGCGTCGATGTCCGCTTCGCTCAGCCGGCCCTTCCCGCGGAGGTTTTTGAAAGTCGCGCTGAGGCGGTCGGAGAGAGTATCGAACACGGCGGCTTCGGTCCTCGGAGTCGGGGGCGGTCTGAGCGTCTTCCAGGGTATCTGGCCCGACAAGGTAACGGTCCCCGCCCGCCGCAATCGGCGAGCGGGGCGCTCCCCCGCGGGCGCGGGGACCCCCAGCGTCCGTGCCGTCCTCAAAGAGACGTCCCGGATCATCTCCGCGTCCGCGGAGACCACGCCCTGGCCAAGCGCCACAACGGCGCGGACGTCACGCCCGCAGCGTCTCCTCCAGCACCCCCGCCAGTGACGCCGCGTCCCCGGCGGGCAGCGGCGCGCCCGCTCCCGTCGTGACGTAGAACGCGTCGACCGCGTTGGAGCCCAGCGTGCTCACGTGCATGCTCCGGACCCGTACGCCCGCCTTCTCCAGGGCCATGCCGATGCGGTACAGCAGGCCCGGGGCGTCCTGGGCGCGGACCTCGATCACCGTGGCGTGGTGGGAGGCGGCCGGGGCGACCGTCACGCGGGGCGGCGGGGCGATCCAGCCGCGGCGGCGCGGGTAGGCCGCGTCGCGTTCGGCGAGGCGGCCGGCGATGTCGAGGGTGCCGTCCAGGGCGCGGACGAGATCGGTGCGCAGACGGGCCGCCTGGGGCAGGGAGCCGTACTCGGCGGCGACCCGCCAGTTGAGGAGGAGAACCGTTCCGTCGTCGTCCACGTCGTCCGGCAGGTGCAGCGCGCGCAGCTCCGCCGTGCGGACGGTGAGGCGGTGCACGGCGAGCACTCCGGCGACCGCGGGGAGGACACCGGGCTGGTCGGGTACGGCGATGAGCAGCTCCACCCCCAGGGGTTCCGGGTCGCCGGCCGGCTCCTCGTCGGTGACCGGTTCGGTCTGGGCGCGCAGGGCGAGGACCGGGCCGCCGGTGCGGTAGGCCTCGATGGCGAGGCGTTCCTGCTCGGCGGTGGGCGCGGCCGGCTCGGGCTCGTCGGGGGCGTCGCCGGCGAGGACGGCGCAGACGCGGCGGACGAGGTCGGCGACGAGGGAGCCGCGCCAGGAGGACCAGGCGGCCGGGCCGGTGGCGAGGGCGTCCGCCTCGGTGAGGGCGTGCAGCAGCTCCAGGGTGCTCTGGCTGCCGACGGCCTCGGCGACCGAGCGGACGGTGGCGGGGTCGTCCAGGTCGCGACGGGTGGCGGTCTCGATGAGCAGCAGGTGGTGGCGCACCAGCAGGGACAGCACGGCCACGTCCGAGCGGTCGAAGCCGATCCGCGCGGCGACGTCCTTGGCGATGATCTCGCCGGCCACCGAGTGGTCGCCGGGCCAGCCCTTGCCGATGTCGTGCAGCAGCGCGGCGACCAGCAGCAGGTCGGGGCGGCTGACGCGGCGGGTGAACTCGGAGGCGCGGACCGCCGTCTCGATCAGGTGGCGGTCCACCGTCCACACATGCACGGCGTTGCGCTGCGGCCGGCAGCGCACCCGTTCCCAGTCGGGCAGCAGGCGGGTGATCAGCCCCTCGGCTTCCAGGGCCTCCCATACCTCGATCGTGGGGCTGCCGGAGCCGAGCAGGGTGACCAGCTGTTCGCGGGCCTCGGCGGGCCAGGGCGTGGGCAGGGGGCGCGCGGTGGCGGCCATGCGCCGTACGGCGTGCAGGGAGAGCGGGAGGCCGGCCTGGGCGGCGGCAGCGGCGGCGCGCAGGGGGAGCACGGGGTCGCGTTCGGGGCGGGCGGCGCGGGCGAGCACCACCTCGCCGTCCTGCTCGACCACGCCTTCCGCCAGCGGCGACCGTTCGGTGACCGGCTTCCCGCCGCCCAGCATGGCGCGCAGGCGGGGCCGGACGGCGCGCGAACGCAGCACGCGCCCCACTTCCCGCCAGGTCACGTCACTGGCGTACGCGATCACCCGCGCCGCTTCGTAGACCTGCCGCAGCAGGGCGTCGGCGTCGAGCAGTCCCAGCTCGGCGGCCACCTGGTCCTGTTCCTGGAGGGCGAGCCGGTCGGTGGCGCGGCCGGTGGCCAGGTGGAGGGCGTCCCGGACGTCGAGGAGGCGGCGGCGGGCGTCGGCCAGGCCCTCGCGGGGGGCGTCGGCGAGCCAGGAGGCGGCGACGGCGCGCAGGGCGGTGGCGTCGCGGAGGCCGCCGCGGGCCTCCTTGAGGTCGGGTTCCAGCAGGTACTGCAGTTCGCCCTGGCGCGCGGCGCGTTCGGCGCACAGTTCCTGGAGTTCGGGGAGGCGTTTGGGGGCCTGGTTGCGCCAGTCGGCGAGGGCGGCGGTGCGCAGGCCGGCGGTGAGAGCGGGGTCGCCGGCGAGGTGGCGGGCGTCCAGCAGGCCGAGGTGGACCTTGAGGTCCTCGCCGGCCGTCCTGCGGGCCTCGGCGGGGGTGCGGACGGAGTGGTCGAGGGCGAGGCCGAGGTCCCAGACCGGGTACCAGATCCGGTCGGCGAGAGCGGCGACCGCACCGGGGTCGGAGCCGTCGTGCAGCAGCACGAGGTCGAGGTCGCTGCGCGGGGACAGCTCCCCGCGGCCGTAGCCGCCGACGGCGACGAGCGACACGCCGTGCGCTGCGCCCGCCGCCGCGCCGAACAGGCCGGCGAGCCAGTCGTCGGTCAGTTCGGCGAGGGCGGTACGGCGCGGCGGCCCGGACCGCGCCCCCTCCGTGAGGAGGCGCAGCCGGGCCGCCGCGTAGCCGCCGGGTCCCGAGTCTTCCGTCTCTTTCCGCACATCCGTACCGGTCACCCAGCGACTCCTGTTCCGTTTCCCCCGACGTTCCCCTGAACCGGATTGTGCTGTGTCAGAGCGCGTCCGGCCCGCGCTCGCCCGTGCGGACCCGTACGGCGGTCTCGACGGGCAGGGACCAGACCTTGCCGTCCCCGATCTTGCCGGTGCGGGCCGCCTTGACGATGACCTCGATCAGCTGCTCGGCGTCGTCGTCCTCGGCGAGCACCTCGATGCGGATCTTGGGCACGAGGTCGACGGTGTACTCGGCGCCGCGGTAGACCTCGGTGTGGCCGCGCTGCCGGCCGTAGCCGCTGGCCTCGGTGACCGTGAGGCCGTGGACGCCGAAGGCCTGGAGGGCTTCCTTGATCTCGTCGAGCCGGTGGGGCTTCACGACGGCGGTGATGAGCTTCATGCGTCCACCTTCTTGTTCTGCGCGGCGGCCAGGGCCGGGGCGGCGAGGGTGCCGGTGACGCCGCCGCCGGCGCCGCTGAAGTCGTATGCGGTCTCGGCGTGCTCGGCCTGGTCGATGCCGGAGATCTCCTCGTCCTCGGTGACCCGCATGCCCAGGGTCTTGTCGAGGAGGAAGGCGAGGACGGCGGAGACGATCAGGGAGTAGGCGAGGACCGCGAAGACGCCGGCGCACTGCTTCCACAGCTGGGTGAAGGTGTGGTCGCCGTAGAAGACGCCCGTGGCGGTGGACTGGCCCTTGCCGGTGGCGAAGAAGCCGATGAGCAGGGAGCCGATGATGCCGCCGACCATGTGGACGCCGACGACGTCGAGGGAGTCGTCGTAGCCGAACCTGAACTTCAGGCCGACGGCCGCGGCGCAGGCGACACCGGCGATGGCGCCGACGGCGATCGCGCCGAGCGGGGAGACGGCGCCGCCGGACGGGGTGATGGCGACGAGACCGGCGACCGCGCCGGAGGCGGCGCCGAGCGTGGTGAACGCGCCGTGCCGGATCTTCTCGTAGGCGAGCCAGGCCAGCATGGCGGCGGCCGTCGCGACCTGCGTGTTGACGAACATCAGCGCGCCGACGCCGTCGTCGTTGCCGAGCCAGGAGCCGGCGTTGAAGCCGAACCAGCCGAACCACAGCAGACCGGCGCCGAGCATGACCAGCGGGAGGCTGTGCGGGCGCATGGGGTCGCGCTTGAAGCCGACGCGCTTGCCGATGACGAGGATGACACCGAGCGCCGCCGCACCGGCGTTGATGTGGACCGCCGTACCGCCCGCGAAGTCGATCACGCCCAGCTTGTAGGCCCAGCCGTCGGCGCCCCAGACCCAGTGGGCGACCGGGACGTAGACGATCGTGGCCCACAGGGCGACGAAGAGCGCCCAGGCGGAGAACTTGACCCGGTCGGCGAGGGCGCCGCTGATCAGGGCCGGGGTGATGATCGCGAACATCAGCTGGAAGACCATGAACACGAAGACCGGGATGGTGTAGCCGTCCCACAGCTCCGTCAGGCCGATGTTGCTGAGGCCGATCCAGTCGGCGTTCCAGCCGAGGAGGCTGCTGCCGGTGCCGAAGGCGAGGGAGAAGCCGTAGAGCACCCACAGGATGGTGACGATCCCGAGGCTGATGAAGCTCATCATCAGCATGTTCAGGGTGCTCTTGACGCGGACCATGCCTCCGTAGAAGAAGGCCAGTCCCGGCGTCATGAGCATCACCAGGGCGGAACAGATGAGCATGAAGCCTGTGTTCGCGGACGACAGTTTGGGTGCGTCCGCCGCAAGCATGATGGCTGGTGCCATCGGCGTCTCCTCGTCGGTTGGTACGGCCCCGTGCGGGCGGTGCCTGAGCGGTCCGGTCGGGTGAGGGGTGGGCCGGTTATGCGCCACGAGACTGGCGCAGCGCGGTTTCGGTGGAAGCCCCTCGTTGTTTCGCCGGGGTGACGAAGGCGCCCTGTGTGTTACGCGTCGATGAAGTGCGGGATGCCGGGCCGCGCGATCGTTATCGTGGCGCAACCTTCTCCGCGGGACACGCGCGGAGACACGAGCCGGCCGCGGCGGGCCTTCCGATGACCTGGCATGGGGGAGCCGAGTCGGGCAGTTCGGGAGGACCGGCCGCGGCCGGGGTCCGGGGTGCTGTGGTGGTCAGACGGCTTCGGCGGTCTCCGGCAGGTCGACGGCGAGCTGGTCACTGAGGTCGACCACGGCGGCGAGGTCGCCGTAGTCGCGGACGGCCGTGGCGACCGTCTTTCGGATACGAGTGTTCACACGCTCGGAGCGGACCTTCTTGGCGATCTCCATGGCGCGCGTGGCATAGGTCGTGCTCTCCTCGGGCTCGCGCCGGAGCAGGTGCACGGTGGCCATGCCGATGAGGTTGAGGGCGTACGACCGCTGGTGCTCGGAGTCCTCGGCGAACAGCTCCACGGCCCGTCGCATGAGCGGCTCGGCGAGGGAGGCGTAGGTGGGGCTGCGCCCGGCCACGTAGGCGAGGTCGCGGTAGGAGTGGGAGTTCTCGCCGTGCAGCTCGGCCTCGGAGAAGAAGCGGATCCAGTCGGGGTCCGGCTCGTCCCACTCGTCGACCTCGGCGAAGGTGTCCTCGGCCATGCGGACGGCGCGCTTGGTCTTGCCGGGCTGGCCCATGTTGGCGTAGGCGCGGGCCTCCATCGCATACAGCATGGACTGGGTGCGCGGGCTCGCGCAGTCGCGGCTGCCGTACTGGGCGAGGTGGATCAGCTCCAGGGCGTCCTCGGGCCGGCCGAGATGGATCATCTGGCGGCTCATGCTGGAGAGGATGTAGGAGCCGAGCGGCTTGTCCCCGGCTTCCTTGGCCGCGTGCAGGGCGAGCACGAAGTACTTCTGGGCGGTGGGCTGGAGGCCGACGTCGTACGACATCCAGCCGGCCAGTTCCGCCAGCTCGGCGGCGACCTTGAACAGCTTGCGGGTGGTGGCCTCCGGCTGGGGCTCCTGGAGGAGGTCGGTGACCTCGTGCAGCTGGCCGACGACCGCCTTGCGGCGCAGGCCGCCGCCGCACTGGGCGTCCCACTGGCGGAACATGCGCGTGGTGGACTCCAGCAGTTCCAGCTCCGGCCGGGACAGCCGGCCCGGCCTGCGCGCGTCGAGGGCGGGCTGGGGCTCGGGCGGGACCGGGGAGCCCGGAGTGGGCACGAGCCAGCGCTGCATGGGCTCGATGAGGGAGGGGCCGGCGGACAGCGCGAGCGAGGTCCCGAGGAAGCCGCGCCGGGCGAGCATCAGGTCGCTGCGGGAGAACTCGCCGAGCAGGGCGACCGTCTGCGGGCCCGTCCAGGGCAGGTCGACTCCGGAGGCGGCGGGCGACTGGCGGGCGGCGCGCAGGCCGAGGTCCTCGATGGAGACGACACAGCCGAAGCGCTCGGAGAACAGCTCCGAGAGGATGCGCGGGATCGGTTCGCGCGGGTTCTCCCCGTCCAGCCAGCGACGCACCCGCGAGGTGTCGGTGGAGATGTGGTTGGCACCCAACTGGCGTGCCCTGCGGTTCACTTGGCGGGCCAGCTCGCCCTTCGACCAGCCGCTGCGCACGAACCACGAACCGAGCAGCTCGTTGGGGCGCTTGTCAGCGTGTGTCCCGCTTCCGCCATTGCCGCCCACTGGAACGCCCCCATCCCTGAGACCACTTGTCGCCCGATGCGCCAAGCCCTATCAGAATGCCGGTGAACACGGCCTCCCGTCCGCCGGTTCTCACCCTTCGAACGGTCTGACGACTTGCCTCCGGCATACCCGCGAGTGCATGTGCCCCGGGGACTCGCACACTCACAGTAATCCTACGATCACCCGTCCAACCACAGGGATCCCTGAAACGCCACCATTCGCCACCCCTTCGAATGAACTCACCGTGGCCTGGGCGCGATTCACTTGACATAGGACGGCCGGAAGTGGGCGGAGTGACGCACTCGGGGGCGCGCATCCCCTCCGTGCGCCACCCTTCGCACCTCAAGGCGCCGCCTTAGCGCCGCGTCGCCGCGGGGAGGCGGAGCCGTAGCGTTACGTTCCGCTTCCGTACCGCTCCGTGGCGTAACCACCGGCGCGCTGGACCCGTTGGAGGGGGCATGGGCTTCACGATCGGCGGCATCCGCGAGATCCGTTCGGGCACGCGTCGGCGCGGCCGGTCCGCGGAGTGCATCGTCGTCGCCGAGTTCACCGGGCTGTGGGGCTGGGACGTCGTGCCGGGGGCGCGGGCCGCCGGGGGCGCCTGTTCGTGCGGGCGGGCCGACTGCGCGGCGCCGGGCGCGCATCCGCTGGACTTCGCCCCGCCGGTGCCGGCCGGGGCCACGCTGGACGAGGTGAGCAAGGCCTGGTCGGAGATCCCGGGCGCCTCGGTGATGCTGCCCGTGGGCCGGGCCTTCGACGTCATCGAGGTCTCGGAGCCGGCCGGCCGCCGCGCCCTGGTCCGGCTGGAGCGGATGGGCCTCCCGCTCGGCCCGGTCACCGCGACCCCCGACGGCCGCGCCCACTTCTTCGTCGCGCCCGGCGCAGCCGCGGACCTCCCCCGGCTGCTCTACCGCATGGGCTGGGACGCCCCGGCCGCGCTGGACCTGCGCGGCCTCGGCCCCGGCACGCACATCACCGCGCCCCCCTCCGACCGGGGCGGCCTCGGCCCGGTGCGCTGGCTGCGCCCGCCCGCGCTGGACTCGGCGACCCGGCCCCCGGCGGCCCGGCTGCTGCTCGGCACGCTGGCGTATGTGGCCCACCGGTCGCGGGCCAGGGCGTAGGGCGGCCCGGCCAAGACGAAGCTCCCGTCCCCGACTGCACCTCGGGGCGGGAGCTTCTTGGTGACCACGCGACCGCCTACCGGCGTCCGCGGGTGGTTCACTCTCCGATCAGCGCATCCACGAACGCCTCCGGCTCGAACGGCGCGAGATCGTCCGCGCCCTCGCCGAGCCCGACCAGTTTGACCGGCACGTCCAGCTCGCGCTGGACCGCGATGACGATGCCGCCCTTGGCCGTACCGTCCAGCTTGGTCAGCACGATGCCGGTGATGTCCACGACCTCGGCGAACACGCGGGCCTGGACCAGGCCGTTCTGGCCGGTGGTGGCGTCCAGGACGAGCAGCACCTCGTCCAGCGGCGCGTGCTTCTCCACGACCCGCTTGACCTTGCCCAGCTCGTCCATGAGGCCGGTCTTGGTGTGCAGGCGGCCGGCGGTGTCGATGAGGACGACGTCGACCCCCATCTCCTTGCCTTCCTTGACCGCGTCGAAGGCGACGGAGGCGGGGTCGCCGGCCTCGGGGCCGCGCACGGTGTAGGCGCCGACGCGCTCGCCCCAGGTCTGGAGCTGGTCGGCGGCGGCGGCGCGGAAGGTGTCGGCGGCGCCGAGCACGACAGTGCGCCCGTCGGCGACGAGCACGCGGGCGAGCTTGCCCGTGGTGGTGGTCTTGCCGGTGCCGTTGACGCCGACGACCATCACGATGCCCGGCTTGCGGTCCTCGGGCTCGGTCCTGACCGTGCGGTCGACGTCGGTGCCGATCAGGTTGAGCAGCTCCTCGCGGAGCAGGCCGCGCAGCTCCTCGGGGGTGCGGGTGCCGAGGACCCGGACGCGTTCGCGCAGGCGCTCGACCAGTTCCTGGGTGGGCTGCACGCCGACGTCGGCGGTGAGCAGCGTGTCCTCGATCTCCTCCCAGGTGTCCTCGTCGAGGTGCTCGCGCGAGAGCAGCGTGAGCAGGCCCTTGCCGAGGGCGTTCTGCGAGCGGGACAGGCGGGCGCGCAGGCGGACCAGCCGGCCTGCGGTGGGCTCCGGGATCTCGATCCCGGGAGCCTCGACCACGGGGGGCTCCTCGACGACGACCGGTGCGGGGCCGCCGGGAAGATCCACCTCCTCGATCGTCCGGCGCGGTTCGTCGCGCGGCGTCTCGGCCTCGTCGCCGACGTGCGGCTCGGCCGGGGGCGCGGTGATGTCGGGCGCTTTGGGGGGCGGCGGGGGCAGCGGCTTCCGGCGCCGGCTGCCCACGATCAGCCCGCCGAGCGCGCCGAGCACGACCACGGCGATGACTACAGCAAGGATGACGGTTTCCATAACCCGTCCAGTATCGGCCATGGGGTGTGCGCGGACCCCGTTTGTGGCTTCCTCTGAGAGACAAACGCCACGTATCGCTAGGAGTAGGAGCAAAGTACGATGGTAGCCGCGCTGTTGACGCGCGTAGAGTCCCCCCGTCCTTGTCCCCCCACGTCTGGCACCTCTTTCATGACGAAAACCGTCGAGACCGAAGGCGCTCTCGAAACGCGCGGTATCGAGCAGGTCCCCGACCACGAGCGCACGGCGAAGACCCGGGAACTGTTCCCCACCTGGGTCGGTGCGAACATCAGCGTGCTGCTGCTGACGATGGGCGCGAGCCTGGTCGTGGCGTACCACCTGAACATCTGGCAGGCGCTGGTCGTCGCGGTGGCGGCGCCGATCGTGTCGTACGGCCTCGTGGGCCTGATCGGCATCGCGGGCAAGCGGGGCGGCGCGCCCGGCATGGCCCTGTCGCGGGCGGTCTTCGGGCAGCGCGGCAATCTGCTGCCGGGCTCGCTGATCTGGGTCGCGCGCTGGGGCTGGGAGACGATCAACGCGGTGACCGGGGCCTACGCGATGCTCACCATCCTGGACATCCTGTTCGGCATCAGGGCGAACAGCGTGCTCGACATGGTGATGCTGCTGGCGTTCGTCGTGGCGACCTTCGCGATCTCCGGTCTCGGCATCAACGCCGTGCAGAGGTGCAACAAGTACGCGACCTATCTCTTCGGTGTCTTCTCCGTGCTGGTCCTGGCCTATCTGGTGGCGAACACCGACTGGTCGAAGGTGATGGACCACAGCGCCGGTTCCTCGGCGGCGGTGATCACCGGCATCGGCATGATCGCGGCCGGCGGTGTCAGCTGGATCCCGTCCGCCCCGGACTTCACCCGCTACCTGCCCCGCACGGCCTCGTCCAGGGCGATCGTGGGGACGGCGGTGGGCGGCGCCGGTGTCGTCGTCCTGCCCATGGTCCTGATGGGCGCGGTGATGGCCGTCGCCACGCCGGACCTGGCCTCGGCGAGCGACCCGGTGTCCTTCCTCGGCGAGATCCTGCCGACCTGGATCGCCGTGCCGTACCTGTTCATCGCGCTGATCGGCATGCTGCTGATCAACTCGATGTCGATGTACTCGGCGGGCTTCACCGCGCAGACCCTGGGCTTCAAGGTGCCGCGGCACTGGGCGGTCTCGGTCAACGCCGTGATCTCGCTGGTCTTCGGCGGGGTGCTGATGCTGGCGGCGACGAGCTTCCTGGGCTCCTTCATCGCTTTCCTGTCGCTGCTGGCGGTCGCCTTCTCGGCCTGGGTCGGCGTGTTCGGCGCGGACATGTTCCGCCGCACGGAGTACGACGGCGAAGCGATGACCGACACCACCCGCACCAGCGCCTACTGGTACAAGGGCGGCTTCTCCCCCGCGGCCGTGGCCGCCTGGGCGGCCGGCCTGGTGTCGGGCCTGATGTTCACGACCTCGGACTGGTTCACCGGCCCGCTCGCGGCGAACAACGTGATCGGCGAGTACGGCCTCGGCTGGGTGGCGACGATCGTGATCTCGGGCGGGCTGTACCTGGTGCTGCCGAAGCCGGCGGTCGGGCGCCCGGCGGCCGGCACCCCCGCGCCGGAGCCCGAGACTCTGGCTGTCTGACGCTCCGTCAGCTACCGTCCCCCTCCACCGAGTCGTACCGGAGGGGGACGTCGTATGCCCGTCACCGTCGTACGTTTCAATCTCGTCGCGCCCGGCGCCGGTCCCGCCGCCCTCGCCGCCCGGTACCGGGCCGCCCTGGAGATGGCCGCGTACGCGGACGAGCACGGGATCAGCACCGTGCAGACCGAGGAGCACCACGGCGCCGAGGACAACTGGCTGCCGTCGCCGTTCGCCTTCGCGGGCGCGGTGTTCGGGGCGACCCGCCGGATCGCGGTGACGGTGTCCGCGGTGATCGGCCCGCTGCACGACCCGCTGCGGCTGGCGGAGGAGATCGCCGTGCTGGACCTGCTCAGCGGCGGCCGGCTGGTGACCGTGGCCGGCATCGGGTACCGGCCGGAGGAGTACGCCCTGTTCGGCGTGGACTGGCACCGGCGCGGCCGGCTCCAGGACGAGCTGCTTCAGACGCTGCTGACGGCATGGACCGGCGAGGAGTTCACGTACCGGGGCCGACGGGTACGGCTCACCCCGCGCCCGTACACCGATCCGCATCCGCTGCTGCTGGTCGGCGGTTCCTCCAGGGCCGCCGCCCGCCGGGCCGCCCGGCTCGGCCTGCCGTTCTTCCCGAGCGCGCATCTGCCGGAGCTGGAGGCGTACTACAAGGAGAAGCTCACCGAGTACGGCACCGAGGGCTGGACGATGATGCCGGCCGCCGAGACCCCGCTGCTCCACCTCGCCGAGGACCCGGACCGGGCGTGGGCCGAGTACGGCGAGCACTTCCTGCACGAGGCCCGCACGTACGCCTCCTGGCAGTCGGGGGAGGTCCGCTCGGCGGTGAGATCGGCGGCCACGACCGTGGCGGAACTGCGGGCCGAGGGCGTGTACCGGATCCTCACACCGGAGCAGTGCGTGGCGCAGGGCCTGGACAGCCTGGTGCTGCACCCGCTGGCGGGCGGGATGCCGGTGGAGGAGGGCTGGCGCAGCCTGCGGCTGTTCGCGCAGCGGGTGGTGCCGGCGCTCGGCTGATCCCGGGAGGGCGCGCTCACGGCACCGCCGCCCCCGGTCCGGGCAGTGGCCGGGCCGGGGGCGGCGGACGGGTCGGGGAGAGGGGCAGCGGGGACTTGGCCCTTCTCCCCGAGTTCGGGGGGCCTCGCCAGGAGGCTCAGCCCATCTCCTCCAGGGACTTGCCCTTCGTCTCCTTGACGAACTTCAGGACGAACGGGATGGAGAGCGCGGCGAACACGGTGTAGATCACATAGGTGCCGGAGAGGTTCCAGTCGGCCAGCGACGGGAAGCTCGCGGTGATGGCCCAGTTGGCGATCCACTGCGCGGCGGCGGCCACGCCCAGGGCTGCGGCACGGATCCTGTTCGGGAACATCTCGCCGAGGAAGACCCAGACGACCACGCCCCAGGAGAGGGCGAAGAAGAGGACGAACACGTGGGCGGCGATCAGGGCGACCCAGCCCTGGGTGCTCGGCAGCTTGCCGTCGACCAGGTGGTAGCTGAACGCCCAGGCCTCCAGGGCCAGGCCGACGACCATGCCGATCGAGCCGATGAGGGCGAGCGGCTTGCGGCCGACGCGGTCCACGAAGATCATCGCGATCACGGTGCCGATGATGTTGATGATCGAGGTCGTGAAGGAGTAGAAGAACGAGTCCGTCGGGTCGACGCCGACCGACTGCCACAGCGTCGAGGAGTAGTAGAACGCGACGTTGATGCCGACGAACTGCTGGAAGACCGACAGGCCGATACCGACCCAGACGATCGGCTTGAAGAAGAAGGAGCCGCCGAGCAGGTCCTTGAACGTGGACTTGTGCTCGCTCTTCATCGCCAGCTCGATCTCGGCGACGCGGGCGTCCAGGTCGATGTCCTTGCCCTCGACCTCGGCGAGGATCTCACGGGCGCGGTCGTGCTTGCCGACGGAGAGCAGGAAGCGCGGGGACTCGGGGATCGCGAAGGACAGCAGGCCGTAGAGGACGGCCGGGATGACCATCACGCCGAGCATGACCTGCCAGGCCTCCAGGCCCATCAGCTTGCCGCGCTGGTCGCCGCCGGCGGCGTTGAGCAGGCCCCAGTTGACCAGCTGCGAGATGGCGATGCCGACGACGATCGCGGCCTGCTGGAAGGAGCCGAGCCGGCCGCGGTAGGCGGGCGGGGCGACCTCGGCGATGTAGGCCGGGCCGATGACGGAGGCCATGCCGATGGCGAAGCCGCCGACGATGCGCCAGAAGGCGAGGTCCCACAGCGCGAAGGGCAGCGCGGAGCCGACGGCGCTGATGGTGAAGAGGACCGCGGCGATCTGCATGCAGCGGATGCGGCCGATCCGGTCGGCGATGC
The DNA here is from genome assembly GCF_040678315.1 of Streptomyces sp. NPDC052721. Lineage (NCBI taxonomy): Bacteria > Bacillati > Actinomycetota > Actinomycetes > Kitasatosporales > Streptomycetaceae > Streptomyces > Streptomyces sp. NPDC052721. The sequence continues at coordinate 45,052 of NZ_JBFATL010000008.1, forward strand.
GGCCGGCGGTGGCGGCACCGATGGCACAGCCGATCAGGGCGATCGCGATGACCTGGGCGAGGGCGGCGGACCCGATGTCGTAACGGCCGCGGATGGCCTCGACGGCACCGTTGATGACGGAGCTGTCGTAGCCGAAGAGGAAGCCGCCCATGGCGGCAGCCGCCGCGATGAAGATGACGTGCCCGAGATGATCGGGATGAGCCGTCCTGGCTCCTGACTGAGGTGCCTGCGCTGTGCTGGTCACGTGTAACTCCTCGGGCCACGGCAGCGCTGCCGCGGGTGGGGGCGAGCCCTTACAGGTAGAACCTGAAGGTAAAAGCAACGTTGCAGAGACTATGCCTTCAAGTTTCGAAGTCAATACTTCAATGCCTGTGAGTTTTCAGATATGACCAAGCACTCTGCGTTCATTTCTTGAACGCAGAGTCAGTTGATCTTGAGGGAGTGCTACCGAAGACGCTGGGAGATGACCTTCGAGACACCATCGCCCTGCATGGACACGCCGTAGAGCGCGTCGGCGACCTCCATCGTGCGCTTCTGGTGCGTGATCACGATCAGCTGCGAGGTCTCCTGCAACTCCTGCATGATCCGGATCAGCCGCTGGAGGTTCGTGTCGTCCAGCGCGGCCTCGACCTCGTCCATGACGTAGAAGGGGCTCGGCCGGGCCTTGAAGATCGACACCAGCAGGGCGACGGCCGTCAGCGAGCGCTCGCCGCCCGACAGCAGGGAGAGCCGCTTGACCTTCTTGCCCGGCGGGCGCGCCTCGACGTCCACGCCCGTGGTGAGCATGTTGTCGGGATCCGTCAGGATCAGTCGGCCCTCGCCACCCGGGAAGAGACGGCCGAAGACTCCCTCGAACTCCCGGGCGGTGTCCCGGTAGGCCTCGGTGAAGACCTGCTCGACGCGCTCGTCGACCTCCTTCACCACCTGGAGCAGGTCGGCGCGGGTCTTCTTCAGGTCCTCCAGCTGCTCGCTGAGGAACTTGTGCCGCTCCTCCAGCGCCGCGAACTCCTCCAGCGCCAGCGGGTTGACCTTGCCCAGCTGCTGGTACGCCCGCTCGGCCGCCTTGAGCCGCTTCTCCTGCTCGGCCCGCACGAAGGGGCGCGGCCGGTTGCGCGGATGATCCGGGTCCTCGGGCACCTGCTCGCCGTCGGCGGGGGGCGAGGGCGGCACAGGCTGGTGCGGCCCGTACTCCGCCACCAGACCCTCCGGCTCGACACCCAGCTCCTCCAGCGCCTTGGTCTCCAGCTGCTCGATGCGCAGCCGCTTCTCGGCGCCGAGTACCTCGCCCCGGTGGACCGAATCCGTCAACTTGTCGAGTTCCGCCTTCAGTTCACGGCCCGCCGTACGGGCGGCGGCCAGTTCCTGCTCGCCCCGGGCCTTGGCGGCCTCGGCGGCGGAACGCTCCTGGTCTGCCCGGGCGAGGGACACCTCGACGTGCGCGAGCAGCTGCCGCGCGCCGGAGGCGACGGCTTCCGCGACCGCCGCCTCGTGCCGCAGCCGGGCCCGGCGCTGCTCGGCACGCGCGCGTGCCTCGCGTTCGGCGCGGGCCGCCCGGTCGAGCGAGTCGGCGCGTCCGGCGAGCCCCTTCACCCGCTCCTCGTGCGTACGGACCTGAAGGCGGGCCTCCATCTCGGTCTGCCTCGCGTTGGCCCCGTCGGCGGCGAGCCGGTCGCGCACCGAGGTGTCCGGCTCCTCCTCCACCGGCATCTCCTCGGCCACGGCCAGCCGCTCGGCGAGCTCCTCGGCCTCCTGGACGGCCTTCTCCAGCGCCTCCTGCGCGCGGGCCGCCGCCGCGGCCGACCGCTCGGCCTCCCCGGCCGCGCCGCGGGCCTGTCCGGCGAGCCGGCCGAGCTGCTGCGCCACGGCCGACTTCTCGCGGTCGGCGGCCCGTCGCCGCTCTCCGAGTTCTTCCACGAGGGCCGCGGCCTGCTTGCGGTGCCCGGCCGCGGCCTGCTGGGCCTCGGTCAGCTCTTGGCAGCGCACCTCCAGCTCGGCCAGCTCGGCGGCGGCCTCGTCCACGGAGGCCTGCACCTCCAGCAGGCTGGGCACACCCGCCGAGCCGCCGTGCGCGACGTGGGCGGCGAGAAGGTCACCCTCGGCGGTGACGGCGGTCAGCTCGGGGTGGGTGTAGACCAGAGCCTCGGCGTCGTCCAGGGTGTCCACGACCACGATGCCGGACAGCAGACGGCGGACCGCGGGCATCAGCTCGGCGGGACCGCGGACGAGGTCGGCGGCGAAGAGGGGTGCTGCACCACCGCCTACGGCTGCCGGCTCGGTGGGGTTGCTCGCACCATCCCCCGCGAACCCTCCGGGAACAGAACCGCCCTTCTCAGCCGCCGGCTCGTTGCGATCGCTCGCGCCGTTCCCCGCCAACCCTCCGGGAGCCGAACCGCCCTTCTCAGCCGCCGGCTCGTTGCGATGGCTCGCGCCGTTCCCCGCGAACCTGCGGGGCGGCTCCTCTTGGGCTCCTGACAGGAGGAGGGTCGCTCGGCCGCCGTCCTGTTTGCGAAGGAGGTTGATCGCCTCGGTCGCCGCCGCGGGGGTCGTCACGGCGATGGCGTCCGCCGCTGTGCCCAGGGCCGCCGCCAGCGGGATCTCGTAGCCCTGTGTGATCGTCAGCAGCTCTGCCGCCGGACCCAGGACTCCGGTGAGCCGGTCCCGGGCGCCCAGCAGTATGCCGGTGCCGTCCTTCCGGCGCAGGCCCAGCGCCAGCGCTTCGTGGCGGGCCTGGGTCGCGGCGCGGCTGCGCTCCGCGGCGGTCAGTGCCTCGCGGGCCGTGGTCAGGGCGGCCTCGGCCGCTGCCAGCTGTCGTTTCGCCGTCTCGTGCTGTTCGGCCAGGTCGGCGTCGCCGGCGTCGAGGCCGTCGACCTCGGCCTGGAGGGCCTCGTACTCCTCCTGGGCGCGGACCGCGCGTTCCTGTGCCTCGTCGCGGGCCGTGGCCAGCCGGTCGATCTCGGCCTGGGCGGAGGCGGCGCGCGAGCGGGCCGCGTTGACCTGCCCGGAGAGGCGGGCCAGCCCTTCGCGGCGGTCCGCGATGGCGCGGGCGACATCCTTCAGCCGGCGTTCCTCGACCGCCAGCTCGCGCTCCAGTTCGGCGCGGTGGGCGACGGTGTCGTCCAGGGCCCGCTGGGCCGCTTCCAGGGCGGCCTCCAGCTCGGCCTCCTGTTCACGGATGCGGGCGGCCTCGCGCTCCAGGTCCTCCGGGTCCCGGCCGCGCCGCTCGTCGGGGGGCGCGGAGGTGGCGCTCTTGACCCGGGCGTCGGCCAGCGAGACGGTGCCGCGCACGCGTTCGGCCAGCTGGGACAGCTCGTACCAGGTCTGCTGGGCGCGCTGGAGGCGCGGGGTGAGCCGGCGTACCTCGTCCTCCAGCAGCGCCTCGCGGTGGAGGGCCTTCTTCAGCTCCTGCTCGGCGGTCTCCTTGCGCTCCTTCAGGGCCGCCTCGTCGGCGATCTCGGCCTGGAGGGCTTCGCGCAGGCGGACGAGGTCGTCGGCGAGGAGCCGCAGGCGGGCGTCGCGGAGGTCGGCCTGGATGACGGCGGCCCTGCGGGCGACGGCGGCCTGCCGGCCGAGCGGCTTGAGCTGGCGCCGCAGCTCGTCGGTGAGGTCCTGGACGCGCGCGAGGTTGGCCTGCATCGCGTCCAGCTTGCGGAGCGCCTTCTCCTTGCGCTTGCGGTGTTTGAGGACCCCGGCCGCCTCCTCGATGAAGGCGCGGCGGCCCATGGGGTCGGCGTGCAGGACGGAGTCGAGCTGGCCCTGGCCGACGATGACGTGCATCTCTCGGCCGATGCCGGAGTCGGAGAGGAGTTCCTGGATGTCGAGGAGACGGCAGGTGTCGCCGTTGATCTGGTACTCGCTGCCGCCGTTGCGGAACATGATCCGCGTGATGGTGACCTCGGCGTACTCGATGGGCAGCGCCCCGTCGGAGTTGTCGATGGTCAGGGAGACCTCGGCGCGGCCGAGCGGCGGGCGGCCGGTGGTGCCGGCGAAGATGACGTCCTCCATCTTGCCGCCACGCAGCGACTTGGCGCCCTGTTCGCCCATGACCCAGCTGAGCGCGTCCACGACATTGGACTTGCCCGAGCCGTTCGGTCCGACGACACACGTGATGCCCGGTTCGAACCGGAGCGTGGTCGCCGAGGCGAACGACTTGAACCCGCGGAGGGTCAGGGCCTTGAGGTGCACGCCGCTGGACTCTACCCGCCGCCGCTATCTCACTCCATGAACCCTCGCAACCGCGCGGTTTCGCTCGTGACCATGCAGGGCACACCAGATGTTGAAGAGGGTGAAAGGATGCGCGGGCTGACGACCGGCGGGGGAAGGCGGGGGAAAGAACGAAGGGACGCCGAAGCGTCCCTTGCAACTCTGACGGCTGGATCTCAGCCGTCCGATCAACTGAGCGGTTGATACGGGCAGCCCGATCATTGCGACTGCTGTCGTGGAGCGATGCAACGATCAGGTGAGCGCAGGCTCCGCCTGGTGTGCGTCGATGCTCTCCATGATCCTGTCCTGAGAGGCGGCAGCCGTCAGCGCTTCGTTCTCCGCCTGGATCCGTACGAGCTCGGACTCCAGGTCCTGAACGCGCTGCTGCAGCCGTCGCATCTCGGCGAGGAGTCGAGGGTCGGAGCCGCCGACGTAACCGAGAAGCGCCTTTGCCATGATGGATGGTCCTCCACACTGAGTGACCGACCGATGCGGTGTGGGTCGTGAGGGATTCGCACCCGTGGTGCTTGGCACATCCGGGTGTTGCTCTGGTGTTGCTCCATGCCAAACAGCTAAGGTGCGCGGGGCTTTCAGCGTCTCACCAAAAAGTTTGACGGTCAACACGATCACGCCCTGTATTGGCGGGCAAACCGGGGCGCGCGGCCGGTGAAGCGGCGGCGCTGCGACTCCTCCGGACCCTCAGGGCGTGGCGACCAGCAGTAAAAGCGGAGCCTGCCATGCCACGCCTGTCTTGGCAACCACCAGGGCGTTTCCGTCTCCGCATGTGCCCCCGGCAGCTTGCCACGGTGCAGCGCGCGGGACCGAGCCGCTCCGGATCAGCGGACGGCGAAGCCGTCGTAACCGCCGCGCGGTGTGTCCCAGATCTCGGTGACACCGTCCACACGCCCGGGCGTGTCGCTGCCCTGGAGCCAGTCCAGCAGCCCCTCGCACCCCTCCCGTGGCCCCTCCGCGACCACCTGGACCCGGCCGTCGGCCAAATTGAGAGCAAAACCACTCAACCCGCCGATCTCCAGCGCCTTGGCGCGCGTGAACCAGCGAAATCCCACGCCCTGCACGTGTCCACGCACCCAGGCGACCAGTCGCACTTCCTCGCTCATGGGTGCAACCTAACCGGCCGGTGTCGGCCGGGACACATCGTCGCCGAGCGGCATGGGGTACCGTCCGGACCCGATACATCCCATATGAAACTCACTCGATCGAGTGAGTCGGGTTGGCCAGAGGGAGTCACTCGCCACGAGTCGCTCGCCGGGGGACTCACTCGCCGTGCAGGCGCCGGTCGACCGCAGGCACGAGGAAGAGGGCAAGGACATGGGACGCCACCGACGCTCCGCCGCCGGCCGCGCCGCCACGGGCCGCGCCACGGGGGTCGGCCACACGCAGCACCCGGGATCCGGGAGCGACGACCCCCAGCACTCGTCCGCGGGGGAACGGCGGATGCCGATGGGCATCGCGCCCTACCTGAACCCGGAGGCCTACGCCGAGGCCGCGGCGAAGGCCCAGGCGTACCTGTTCGCGACGGACGACGAGCCGACGCCGGGTGCGCCCGGGTTTGGGTCCGGCTCCGGCTCCGGACCGGGCAGCGGTGGCTTCACGGGCGGCGGTTTCACCCCGGCCGGCGGGCCGTCCGGTGGGCACCGGCGGCGGAACAAGGCCGGACGGCCGGTGCGGGCGGGTCTGCTCGGTGTCTCCGTGGCCGTGGCCCTCGGCACGGTCGCGGTGGCCACGGGTGTCGTACCGGGCCTGGAGCACTACCAGCTCGGCGGCGGTACGCACACCACCGGCGGCGACCGGGTACGGACCGCGGCCGCCCCCAGCAGCACGGCCGGCGAGCAGGGCGGCACCGCGGGCAGCGCCGACATGTCCGCCGGCCCGTCCGGCAGCGGGAACAGTGCGCGCGGCGGCTCCGCGAGCCCGTCGGCCTCGGCGTTCGCCTCGCCCTCGCAGTCCCGGTCCGCCTCGCAGTCCCCGTCGGCCTCGCATACCCCATCCGCATCGCATACCCGCTCCCCTTCGCACTCCCCCTCTGCCTCGGCGTCCGCCTCGAAGACGGCGTCCCCCTCGAAGACGGCGACCCCCTCCAAGACGGCCACCCCGTCGAAGACGGCGACCCCCTCCAAGACGGCCACCCCGTCAAAGACGGCCACTCCGCCGAAGACGGCGACGCCCTCGAAGACGGCCACCCCGTCAAAGACGGCCACCCCGTCAAAGACGGCCACCCCTTCCAAGACGGCCACCCCTTCCAAGACGGCCACTCCGCCGAAGACGGCCACTCCGCCGAAGACGGCCACTCCGCCGAAGACGGCGACGCCCTCGAAGACGGCCAGCCCGTCGAAGACGGCGACCCCCTCGAAGACGGCCACCCCTACCAAGACGGCGACCGAGAAGCCGACGCCGGCCAGAACGGCACCGAGGACCACGCCCTCCTCGCCGTCCACGCCGTCCAAGCCGCCCGCCCCGTCCAAGCCCTCCACGCCGAAGGCCACCCCGTCCCGTACGGCCACCAAAGTGCCTACGCCGGTCTCCTCACCGGTGACGGTGTCGCGGGAGGCCGCCGCCGAGGCTCAGGTGCTGAAGCTCGTCAACGACGAGCGGGCGAAGGTCGGCTGCAGCCCGCTGGCGGCGAACTCCTCACTGACGAGGCTGGCCGAGGCGTTCAGTGACGACATGGCCGCGCGCGGCTTCTTCGACCACACCGACCCGGACGGCAGGACGCCGTGGGACCGGGCTGCCGCGGCCGGCGTCACCGATCTCGGCGGCGAGAACATAGCCCGCGGTCAGACCGACGCGGCGACCGTGATGGCGGCCTGGATGGACAGCCCCGGCCACCGCGCCAACATCCTGAGCTGCGACGTCAAGACCCTCGGTGTCGGCGTCCACTTCGGCCCCGGCGGACCTTGGTGGACGCAGGACTTCGGATATTGAGGTAATCGCAGGTCAGACGGCTGAGTACCCTCCTGGGCCGTGTCCGGGCCGTCAATCGTGGGTTCCTCGTCCGCGAAGACGCGATCCACGGCGGCCCGGGTCCGGGTCCCGCTCGACGGCATCAGGTGCGTGTACGTAGAAGTGACGCAACGCGTGCATGCCGTTGTCCCGGCCGGTCTCGACGCCTGCGGACCGAAGCGCCGGCCGCCATACGCGGTCGTTGAAACGTTCCGGTCCAGCGGCAGGCCCATGGTGCCGGTGAAAACAGGAACCTCACGCTACTTGCCGCCCTTCGGCGGAGCGAACACCGGCCGGGACAGCCGCAGTAGCTTCACCTGCCGCACGACGTGGAGCCGCCAGAAGACGTTGCGCCGCTACTGGCCCTTGGTCCAGGCACCCCTGTGCCGAGCATGGCGAACCACTATGGGGACCAGCCCGGACAGATCACCCCAGTCGCCGGGATGCTTCGCAGTTACAGGTCGGCTCCGCGACTTTAAGCAGTCACCATGGGGCGCCGACTGCGAGGTGAGCCGCCGAGGCCGCGGGGCATCCTGTGCGGCATGTGGCATTGATGCCCATGATCAATGACGCTGCCGACGCCGTGCGCAATGGTCCCCCACTAGTGCCTGACCAGCGCAGGGACGACATCTACGACAACTACCCCGCTGTCATCCGTCCCGTGCACGAGAGTTGGTGCCGAGAATTCTTCGGTGCGGCGCTGGACTTCTACCAGATTTCACCGCTGCCCATGGCACAGCTCTTCTGGCACCGACAAGGAGGGGCGCTTCCCGTGGGAGGACGATGCGGCTGACTACAGTCGAGAACATCAACCTCTGCTATGGATTCCCAAGTCGGATACGCCGGCTCCATGGGGAGCGATCTGAGGCGCCGCAGATCCAGCAGGCTCCACGCCCTGGCAGGCGCTACGCGGCGACGTGTCCGCGGGTGAAGACCTTCGCCGTCTCCGTCACCCGGCGCCCCAGGTGCTCGGCGGTGGCCAGGTCGGCCTTGTGGACGCCCTCGGGGCCCTGGTCGTTGTTGCTCTGGGCGGCGGCACCGGCGAAGAAGCCGAGGCGGTTGAGGTCGTGTTCGGAGGCGGTGCTGCTGTTCCAGCCCGGGAGCAGTCCGAGGTTGACCCAGTGCATGCCGTGCTGGGCGGCGAGCGTCTGGAAGAACTGCAGGGTGTGCAGCTTGTCGCCGCTCTTGGACGCGGAGTTGGTGAAGCCGGCGGCCAGCTTGTCCTTCCAGTCCTGGCCGAACCAGCGCTTGGAGGTGGCCTCGGCGAAGACGTGGAAGGCGCCGGAGGCGGTGCCCATGTAGGTGGGCGAGCCGAAGACGATCACGTCGGAGCGGTCCAGCGTCTCCCACTGCTCGTCGGTGATCTCGTCGACCTTGATCAGGTGTACCTCGGCACCCGCGTCGAGGGCACCGGCGCGGACGGCCTCGGCGAGGACGGCGGTGTGGCCGTAGCCGGAGTGATAGGCGATGGAAACGACGGGCGTGGTCATGCGGACTCCTTGAAAGGGGCAGCGGTAAGCGGCAGCTCGCATGAAGAGAGCAGCTCGTAAGCGGTAACCAGAGGAAAGCACTAACTTCTGGTTAGTGCAACCTGGTGGTGAGCGCTGTGCGGGCGTACCCTTTCCGCTATGACGGCCACCACCCACGACTACGACGACCTCGCGTACAACGTCTTCGCCAAGGCCTGCCCGTCACGGGGCACGCTGGAGCACGTCACGGGCCGCTGGGGCGGACTGACGCTCGGCGCGCTGTACGAGGGTTCGCTGCGCTTCAACGAGCTGCGCCGACGCGTGGACGGGGTGAGCGAGAAGATGCTGTCCCAGACGCTGCACGCGCTCGAACGCGACGGCCTGGTGCACCGCGAGGCCCAGCCGACGAACCCGCCGCGCGTGGACTACGAGCTGACACCCCTGGGCCGGCAGGTCGCCGAGCGGCTGCTGGCGCTCATCCACTGCGTGGAGGGCGCGATGGACGACGTCCTCGCGGCCCGCGCGCGTTACGACGAGACGCGCGGCGCCCTCTGACACGTGGGGCAGAAGTAGCTGGACCGGTTCATCCAGGGGCGGCGGCGCAGGGGGGTGCCGCAGCGACGGCAGGGCTCGTTCTCGCGGCCGTAGGCGTCCAGGGAGCGGTCGAAGTAGCCGGACTCGCCGTTGACGTTGACGTAGAGGCTGTCGAAGCTGGTGCCGCCGACGGCGAGGGCCGCGTTCATCACGTCGCGTATGTGACCGAGGAGTTCCGCCGTGACCGGGCGGGTGAAGTTCGCCGTGGGGCGTTCGTAGTGGACGCGGGCGCGCCACAGGGCCTCGTCCGCGTAGATGTTGCCGACCCCGCTGATCAGCGACTGGTCCAGCAGGGCCCGCTTGATGGTGGTCCGCTTGCGGCGCAGCGCCTGGTGGAAGGCCTCGTCGTCGAAGAGCGGGTCCAGCGGGTCGCGGGCGATGTGCGCGATGACGTCGGGCAGGCCGTCGGGGGTGTTGTCGTGCAACGACAGTCCGCCGAAGGTGCGCTGGTCGACGAAGCGGAGTTCGGTGCCGAGGGAGTCGGCGAACCGGACGCGGATGCGCAGGTGCTTCTCGTCCGCCGTCTCATGGGGCTGGACCAGCAACTGGCCGCTCATGCCGAGGTGGGCGAGGACGGACTGGTTCGTCTCCTCCAGCGGCAGCCACAGATACTTGCCGCGCCGCCGGGGCGTGCCGATGTGGTGGCCCTTGAGCCGGTGCGCGAAGTCGTCGGGCCCGGCGACATGCCGGCGTACGGCTCGCGGATGCAGCACCTCGGTCTCGGCGACGGTCCGGTGGGCGACCCAACGCTCCAGGCCCCGGCGGACGACTTCGACCTCGGGCAACTCGGGCACGACACTCCTTCGGGCGACTGCGGAAGAGCTGAGGGCAGGGTATCCCGGGTCCCGGCCGGTCCACGGGGCCGGTGGGCGCCCTCCCCCTGCCGGCAGCGCCCGTGGATGGCCGAGCGCCCGTCCCGCGGGAGGCGGGGCGGGCGCTCGGGTGGTGCTGTTCTGTCCGGTCAGGCGGTGGCGGACGACGCGTTGCCGCCCTTGACGGCCTCGCCGCCCTCGACGGCCTCGCTGCCCTTGACGGCCTCGTCGGCCGTCTCCTTGATGGGCTCCTTGGCCACCTTGGCTCGCTCGTCCGCGGCGGCCCGGATGGCCCGCCAGGCGGACTCGGCGGCCTGCTGCTCCGCCTCCTTCTTGCTGCGGCCGGTGCCGGTGCCGTACGAGACGCCCCCGACGCGGGCGGCAGCAGTGAAGGTCTTCTCGTGGTCGGGGCCGGTCTCCGTGACCAGGTACTCGGGCACGCCGAGTCCCTCGATCGCGGTCAGCTCCTGGAGGGACGTCTTCCAGTCCAGGCCGGCACCGAGGTTGGAGGACTTCTCGATCAGCGGGTCGAACAGGCGGTGCACCAGTTCGGAGGCCGCGTCGAGGCCCTGGTCGAGATAGACCGCGCCGATCACCGCTTCCAGGGTGTCGGCGAGGATGGATGCCTTGTCCCGGCCGCCCGTGCCCTCTTCACCCCGGCCGAGCCGGATGAAGGCGCCCAGGTCGAGGCCGCGGCCGACCTCCGCCAACGCACGCGAGTTGACCACCGCGGCCCGCAGCTTGGCCAGCTGGCCTTCGGGCAGGTCGGGGTGGGTGCGGTACAGCGTGTCCGTGACGACGAGGCCCAGCACGGAGTCCCCGAGGAACTCCAGGCGCTCGTTCGTCGGCAGACCGCCGTTCTCGTACGCGTAGGAACGGTGGGTCAGCGCTCGCACCAGAAGGGCGGACTCGACCTGGTAGCCGAGCCGCCCTTCCAGAAGCGTGTGGGACGAGGCCTGGTTGTCCGCAGAGGTTTTCTTCGGCGTGGACACAGTGCCTCTCACCAGCCCGCTCAGACTTCGAGGACCTGGCGCTTGTTGTAGGTGCCGCAAGACGGGCACGCGATGTGCTGCTGCTTGGGCTCGTGGCAGCGCTCGCACGCAACCAGGGTGGGGACCGCAGCCTTCCACTGCGACCGGCGGTGGCGCGTGTTGCTGCGCGACATCTTCCGCTTCGGAACAGCCACGGCTACTTCTCCTGCTTCTCGTCGACGCCCGCTTCGGCGCCGCTCATCTCGTCCTTATCGCCGGCTTCGTGTGAATCGGCGAATCCCTGCAAAGCCGCCCAACGGATGTCGACGGCGTCGTGGTGGTGGTCCGGGTCGTCCGCCAGCCGCGCCCCGCACTCGGAGCACAGACCCGGGCAGTCTTCCTGGCACACCGGCTGCATCGGCAGTGCGAGCACCACCGCATCGCGCAGCACGGGTTCGAGGTCGATCAGACCGTCCTCGACAAAGAGCCTGTCCTCGTCCTCGGCGTCGTCGCCCGGTTCCGTGATCACACGGCCCCGGTCGTCGGCGTCAGGGTACGAGAACATCTCCTGGAAGTCCGCTTCGAGCTCCAGCTCGACCGGCTCCAGACACCTTACGCACTCCCCCTCGGCCGTGGCACGGGCGGTGCCTGTGACAAGCACCCCTTCCATGACCGACTCCAGACGGATTTCGAGCTCCATCGGGGCGCCTTCCGGCACTCCGATGACCCCCGGGATGCCGAGATCCTTGGGAGCGTCGACCTCGCGGGTCAGGCGCTGCAGCGCACCAGGACGCCGACCCAGCTCGTGCGTGTCGATCACGAGGGGGTTCCGGTGGTCGAGGCGGGCGTTGGAAGCCATTCCTGCTTTCGATCTTCGAACTCGAAGGGACGCCGCCCGTCGGTGTTCCGGGCAGCGGTGATCGCGGACATACGCGCGACCGAACAGCCAGGATACTGGACCTTTCGCTCAGCGCCCAATCCGCCCGGGGCTACAGGCCCCGCCCCTGCTCGTACGCCCTGAGCTGCTCCGCGCTGATCATGCTCGTGTCGAAGAGGCTGGTCTCGTCGAGAGCGTAACCCTGCTGGTCCTGGTGCTGGTCCTGGTGCTGGTGCGGCTGGTGGGCCTGCTGGGGCTCGTAGCCGCCCTGCTGGGCGTCGTAACCCTGGTACGCGTACGGATCGGCCTGCTGGTAGCCGTACGGGTCCTGCTGCGGGGCGTACTCCGGCTGCTGCGGGAAGGCCGCGTACGGGTCCGGCTGCTGCTGGATGGGGTTACCTCCCGCCGCAGCGTAGCCGGAGGCGGGGGAATAGGCCGGCTGCGGTTCGTACGACGGCTGCGGCGGCTCGGGCTGCCGCTGTGCCGCGCGGTCGCTGTCCGCCAGGGCCGCGAGGTCGGCGAGGTAGTCGGCGTCGCTGGAGTGCTGGAAGGTCGTGGTGTCGTCGGCGAGGGCGCCGAGGTCGTCGGTGGCGATCCGGCCGTGCAGCTTCTGCCGGCCGCGGCCGACGGCCTCCAGGGTCTTGGCGAGGACCGCCTCGAAAGCGCCGAGCTTGGCGTCGACGTAGGCGTCGGCGGTGTGGCGCAGGGTCTCCGGGTCCTGGCTGCGCTCGGGGGCGTCCTCGTCCTCGTAGCCGTTCTCGTCCAGGCCCGGGCCGGTGCCGAGGAGCTTCTCGCGGCCCCGGCCGACCGAGCCGAGGGTCTTGGTGAGGACGACCTCGAAGTTGGCGAGCTTGGAGTCGACGTAGTCGTCGGCCTCGGCGCGGATCTCCTCGGCCTCCTTGCGGGCCTCGGCGAGGATCCGGTCGGCCTCGGCCTGGGAGCGGCGGGCGATCTCGGTGTCGGAGATCAGCGAGCCGCGCTCGGCGTGCGCGTTCTCGATGATCCGCTCGGCCTCCAGCCGGGCCTGCTCGACCATCTGCTCACGGTCGCCGATCAGCTCCTGCGCCTGGGCCAGGGAGCCGGGCAGCGCCTGGCGCACCTCTTCGAGCATCGAGAGCAGTTCGGCGCGGTTGATCACGCACGACGCCGACATGGGCATGGCCCGGGCACTGGAGACCGCGGAGACGATCTCGTCGAGCTTCTTCTGCACGTCCACCTGTGCTCGCCACTCTCTACAGCCGGGTTGGAGACGGACGGGACGACTGTAGCCCCATCAGCCCTTGGCGAGGCGCTTGTTCAGCGCCTCCAGGACCTCGGCCGGCACCAGGTGGGAGACGTCGCCGCCCCAGGCCGCGACCTCCTTGACGAGGGAGGAGGACAGGAAGCTGTAGGTGGGGTTGGTGGGCACGAACAGCGTCTCGACGCCGGTGAGGCCGTTGTTCATCTGGGCCATCTGGAGTTCGTAGTCGAAGTCGCTGACGGCACGCAGGCCCTTGACGATGGCGGGGATGTCGCGCTCCTTGCAGAAGTCGACGAGGAGGCCGTGGAACGCCTCCACCCGGACGTTGGCGTACTCGGCGGTGACCTGGCGGATCAGCTCGATCCGCTCCTCGATCTCGAACAGGCCCTTCTTGGACTTGTTGATCATCACCGCGACGTAGACCTCGTCGTAGAGACGGGAGGCTCGGGCAATGATGTCGAGGTGTCCGTTGGTGATCGGGTCGAATGACCCGGGACAGACGGCGCGGCGCACTTGTGATCCCTCGCTCTCCGGTCCGGTCATCGTGCGTCTTCGCACGTAGAGGCGGCGCGACCGTACCAAAACGTTCCCTCGCCGTAGCGACGGGAGCGAATGGCCTCGAAGCCGTCCGGCCAGTGGAATTCGCCGCCTCTGGTGCTGCGCTCCACGGTGACGAGGGCTTCTTCGGCGAGCCAGCGTTCCGAGCGGAGTGTGAGCAGAATCTCCCGAAGATCGTCGTCCGAGACGGCGTACGGGGGGTCGAGGAAGACGAGGTCGTAGGGCTCGTCCGGTGCGGCCTGCCTGATGATCTGTTCCGCTTTGCCCGCTCTTACCTCTGCGCCGGGCAGGCCCAGGCTCTTCACGTTCTCGCGGACGACTTTCGCTGCGCGGGCGTCGGCTTCGACGAGGAGCGTGTGGCTCGCGCCTCGGGACAGGGCCTCCAGGCCCACGGCACCAGAGCCGGCGTAGAGGTCCAGGACCCGTTCGCCGTCCAGGGGGCCGCCGAGGAGGGACTGCCAGGTGGAGAAGAGGCCCTCGCGTGCGCGGTCCGAGGTCGGCCGGGTTCCGGTGCCGGGCGGTACGGAGAGGCGCCGTCCGCCTGCCCGGCCGGCGATCACGCGAGTCATCTGCGGTCCTTGCTCGGGGGTGGTTACGGATTCAGTGTGGCAGCAGGTTCGTCGTGGGTGCTCGCGCCCGCGCGGCGGAGCCGCACATCGGTACAGCCCCGCGCCCCTTCGGGGCGCGCCCGCCTCACCCCTTTTCCAGGTACTGCTCCTTCTCCTCGTCCAAGAGGGCGTCCAAGGCCGTGCGCAAGCCAGGAAGCTGCTGCAGCTCCGGGTCGGCCGCGACCACCGCCGCCGCTTCCTGCCTCGCCTCCGCGATGACCTCCTCGTCCTCGATGACCGCCAGGACCCGGAGGCTGGAGCGGGCGCCGGACTGGGCCTGGCCGAGGACGTCGCCCTCGCGGCGCTGTTCGAGGTCGATGCGGGAGAGTTCGAAGCCGTCGAGGGTGGAGGCGACGGCGGCCAGGCGCTGGCGGGCCGGGCTGGCCTCGGGCATCTCCGTGACCAGGAGGCACAGGCCGGGGGCGGAGCCACGGCCGACCCGGCCGCGCAGCTGGTGGAGCTGGGAGACGCCGAAGCGGTCGGCGTCCATGATGACCATGGCCGTGGCGTTGGGGACGTTGACGCCGACCTCGATGACGGTGGTGGCGACCAGGACGTCCGTCTCGCCGGCGGCGAAGCGGCGCATCACGGCGTCCTTGTCGTCGGGGTGCATACGGCCGTGCAGCACCTCCACCTTCAGGCCCTTCAGGGGGCCGCGGCCGAGCTGGTCGGCCACGTCGAGCACGGCCAGCGGGGGACGCTTCTCCGCCTCGTCCTCGGGGGGCTTCTTCTTGCCGGACTTCTTGGGATCGTCCTCCTCGTCCCCGATCCGCGGGCAGACGACGTACGCCTGGTGGCCGCTCGCGACCTCCTCGCGGACCCGTTCCCAGGCGCGGGCCAGGAAGTGGGGCTTGTCGGCGGCCGGGACGACGTGGCTGGCGATCGGGGAGCGGCCGGCCGGGAGCTGGTCGAGGACCGAGGTCTCCAGGTCGCCGAAGACCGTCATGGCGACCGTGCGCGGGATGGGGGTGGCGGTCATGACGAGGAGGTGCGGGGACCGCCGTTCCCCCTGGGAGTGCGCCTTGCCGCGCAGGGCGTCGCGCTGTTCCACCCCGAAGCGGTGCTGTTCGTCCACCACGACCAGGCCGAGGTCGTGGAACTGGACCTTGTCCTCGATGAGGGCGTGGGTGCCGATGACGATGCCGGCCTCGCCGGTGGCCAGGTCCAGGAGGGCCTGGCGGCGGGCGGCCGTGCCCATCGAGCCGGTGAGCAGGACGACCTTGGTGCCGTGCTCGGCGCCGCCCAGCATGCCCCCCTCGGCCAGTTCGCCCATCATCTCGGTGACCGAGCGGTGGTGCTGCTGGGCCAGCACCTCGGTGGGCGCCAGCATGGCCGCCTGGCCGCCCGCGTCGACCACGGCGAGCATGGCGCGCAGGGCGACCAGCGTCTTACCGGATCCGACCTCCCCCTGGAGCAGGCGGTGCATCGGGTGGGCGGTGGCGAGGTCGGCGAAGATCTCCCCGGAGACCTTCCGCTGGCCCTCGGTGAGCGTGAAAGGCAGGCGCTCGTCGAAGGCCGTGAGGATGCCGTCCGGCCTGGGGACGCGGGGGACGGCGGGGAGCTGGGTCTCGGCGTGCCGGCGGCGGGCCAGGGCGACCTGGAGGACGAAGGCCTCGTCCCACTTCAGGCGGGCACGGGCGTCGGCGATGTCGGCCTTGGTGTGCGGGCGGTGGATCTTGAGCAGGGCCTCGGGGAGCGGGAGCAGACCGCGGCCCTCGCGGAGGGCGCCGGGCAGGGGGTCGAGGGCTTCCTGGGCGCTGGGGAGGACCGTCTGCACGGCCTTGCCGATCTTCCAGGACTCCAGTTTGGCGGTGGCCGGGTAGATCGGGATCAGAGCGCCGGCCCAGGTCTCCACGGTCTCCTCGCTGTCGCCTCGTAGCAACTCGTAGGCCGGGTGGGCCAGTTGGAGGCGGCGGTTGAAGACGGTGACCTTGCCGGCGAACATCGCGCGGGTGCCCGGCAGCAGCTCCTTGTGGGGTTTGTGCACGCCGTTGCCGAAGAAGACGAGCTGGAGCCGGCCGCTGCCGTCGGTGATGGTGACTTCGAGGCGCTGGCCCTTGCCGCGGGGTGCCTTGGCCGAGGCGAAGGTGTGCAGACGGGCGTCGGCGACCTGGGCGACCACCGTGACGTGCTCGTCCATGGGGAGGTCGGCGAGGTGCGTGAGCTGGCCGCGCTCCTCGTATCTGCGCGGGTAGTGGTGGAGGAGGTCGCCGACGGTGTGCAGGCCGAGGTGCTCGGCCATCACCTTCGCGGTGGCGGGGCCGAGCACCTTCTTGAGCGGTTCTTGCAGTGCGGGCACGAGATCCATTGCACACCACGCCACTGACAATGCCGTACACCCTGCCCCGCGGATTCCCCGGCGAGGTGCCGTAAAAATCGGGGAAACTCCTGGTCAGGCGGGCTGTTCCGGCCCTAGGATGGCGCGCTCCGGCCATCCTTCGCGGTCACCGCCCCGCCGGGACCGCCCGACCCCGCGCCGCACGCACGCCCCCTCCGGCGCAGTGACGATGGACTCCCAGACCTCTCAGGCATCCCAGCCATCCCAGTCACCTCACCCACCTCACAGCTTCCAGGTCGACCTGCGCGGTCTGGTGGACCTGCTCTCCCATCACCTCTACTCCAGCCCCAAGGTCTATCTGCGCGAGCTGCTGCAGAACGCCGTGGACGCCATCACCGCCCGCCGGGCCGCCGACCCCGACGCCCCGGCGCGGGTCCGGCTGTACGCGGCGGACGGCGGGCTGCGGGTGGAGGACACCGGTGTCGGGCTCACCGAGCCGGACGTGCACAGCCTGCTGGCGACCATCGGCCGCAGCTCCAAACGGGCCGAGGGCCTGCACGAGGCCCGGTCGGACTTCCTCGGCCAGTTCGGCATCGGGCTGCTGGCCTGTTTCGTCGTCGCCGAGCGGATCCGGGTGGTCAGCCGCAGCGCCCGCACGCCCGGGGCCCCTCCCGTGGAGTGGACGGCCCGCGACGACGGCTCGTACACCGTGCGCACGCTGCCCGACGCCGAGCGGCCCGAGCCGGGTACGACCGTGTACCTGACCGCCCGGGCCGGTGCGGCCGAGTGGCTGGCGCCGGAGCGGGTCCGCGCCCTGGCCCGGGACTTCGGCTCCCTGCTGCCGTACGACGTCCGGGTCGGCGACGAGCCCGTCACCGAGCTGCCCGCGCCCTGGGACCGCGCCCATCCGAGTCCGGCCGGCCGGCGGGTGGCGCTGGCCCGGCACTGCCATGAGCTGTTCGGGTTCACCCCGCTGGACTCCATCGACCTGGACGTGCCGGTGGCCGGGGTCCGCGGGGTGGCGTACGTGCTGCCGTCGGCGGTCAGCCCGGCCCAGCGGGCGACCCATCGCGTGCATCTGAAGGGGATGCTGCTCACCGAGCGGGCCGAACAGCTGCTGCCGGACTGGGCGTTCTTCGTGCGCTGCGTCCTGGACACCGACAGCCTGCGGCCGACCGCCTCGCGCGAGGCGCTGTACGAGGACGAGACGCTGGCCGCCGTGCGGGACGCGCTCGGCACGCGGATCCGGTCCTGGCTGACCGGGCTCGCGGCCGGTGATCCCGAGCGCCTCGCGGCCTTCCTCGCCGTGCACCACCTGGGCGTGAAGTCCCTCGCCCGGCACGACGCCGACATGCTGCGCACGATGCTGCCGTGGCTGCCGTTCGAGACGACCGACGGACAGCTCTCCCTGGAGGAGTTCGCGCAGCGGCACCCGGTGGTGCACTTCACGCGGACGGTCGAGGAGTACCGGCAGGTCGCGCCGATCGCCGCGGCGCAGGGCGTCGGCGTGGTCAACGGCGGCTACACGTACGACAGCGAGCTGGTCGAGGCGCTGCCCCGGGTGCGGCCGGGGACGGTGGTCGCCGAGCTGGACGCGGACACCGTGACCGCGCACCTGGACGCGGTGGACCCGGCCGAGGAGCTGGCGCTGTCCGGGTTCCTGGCCGTCGCGCGGGACCGGCTCGACCCGCTGGGCTGCGACGTCGTCCTGCGGGCCTTCCACCCGCTGTCCGTGCCCGCGCTGCACCTGGACGACCGGGCCGCCCGGCACGAACAGGCCCGCGCGGCGGCCGAGGAGCAGGCCGACGACCTGTGGGCGGGCATCCTGGGCTCGCTGCGCGGCAGCGCCCCGCGCGCGCGTCTGGTGCTCAACCACCTCAACCCGCTGGTGCGGCGCATCGGTTCGCTCGGCGACCCGGAGCTGATCGGCACCGCGACCGAGTCGCTGTACGGGCAGGCCCTGCTGATGGCGCAGCGCCCGCTCAGGCCGGCCGACTCGGCGCTGCTCAACCGGGCGTTCATCGGGCTGCTCGCATGGGCGACCCATGGCGAGGGGGACGGACGATGAGTGGGATCACCGACTTCGACGCGCTGCGCCGGGCGCTGGCGGAGAACTCCGAGCAGCCGGAGGGCCCGGCCCGCAACGCGCGCGCGGAACAGCTGCTCGCCGAGGCCGAGAAGCTGGACATCCCGCTCGCCGTGATCGAGGCGCTCGGGCACCAGCTGAAGGTCTACAACTACAGCTCCGAGAAGGACAAGATGTTCGTCCCGTTCGCGCGGCTGCTGCGCATGTGGGACGAACGGCCCGAGGACTTCGACGCGTACGAGACGCACTCGCTGCACTGGGTCTTCAAGTGGATGTCGGCGGGCATGCTGGACCAGCCGCACATCCCGCTCGCCTCGATCGAGAAGTGGCTCGGCGAGATGGAGCACCGCTACCGGCTCGCCGGGCACTCCGAACGCGCGGTGCGCAGCGCCGAGTTCAGCGTGGCCGCGCACATCGGGGACCTCGCGCGCGCGGAGCGGGCGTACACGGCGTGGCTGGCCGCCGACCGGGACCGGATGGCCGACTGCCACGCCTGCGAGCTGCACGGGCAGGGCGTCTGGCAGGTGCGGTGCGGGCGGGACGCCGACGCGCTTCAGCTGTGGCGGCCGGTGCTGGAGGGCGAGTTCGCGTGCGCCCACGAGCCGCACAACGTGCTCGCCTCCTCACTCGCCCCGCTGCTGCGGCTCGGCCGCGTCGAGGAGGCCCGCGCGCACCACCTGCGAGGCTTCCGTCTCGTGCGCTCCATGGAGAGCATGCGGGGCGCGTACGCCGACCATGTGGAGTTCTGCGCGCTGACCGGGAACGAGGCGCGCGGCCTGGAGCTGCTCGCGGAGCGGCCGGCCTACTTCACGGACACCGGGCATCCTCGCAGCCGGCTGGACTTCCTGGCCGTGGTGACGCTGCTGATGGACCGGCTGACCGAGCTGGGGCACGGCGAGCGACGGGTGCCGGGGCCGGCCGGTCGGACCTGGACCGCGCGGGAACTCGCCGCGCACGCGCGCGCGGAGGCGACGGAGCTCGCCGAGCGGTTCGACCGGCGCAACGGCACGTCCGCCGTCGGCGACCGCGTGCGCGCACGGATGGCCCAGCACCCGTTGGTGGACCGCCTTCCGCTGGGCGTGCGTACGGTACGCCCCGCGCCGGCGCCGGCGCCGGCGGTCGCGCCCTTGCCACCGGCGGCCCCCGCCGAACCCGACCTGCCCGGCCTGCTCGCAGAGGCGCGGCGCCTGTCGGACACCCTGCGACCGCAGGCCCTGGAGGCCTGGGCGGCGGTCGCACGGGCCGCGGGGGACGGCGCCGGCCTGACGCCCCGCGACCGCGCGGAGATCGCCGACCACGAGGCGATGGCCCGGGGTCCGGAGGGGCTGGGGCTGTTCGAACGAGCGGCGGGTCTGTACGCGGAGGCGGGCGACCCCGGCGAGGCCCTGGCGGCACGCGCGCGTGGGGCGTACATCCGCGCCCTGACGGGAGAGCTGGACACGGCCCTCGCCACGGTCACGTCCCTGTACGACGAGGCACTCGCCCTGTACGCCGACGAGGGCACCGGGGTCCGCCAGACGGCGTCGGTCGCGATGAGCCGGGCACGGGTGCTGATGCGCCGGGTGCACGAGGCGGTGGGCGGGGGCAGCGGGGGCGAGGAGTCCGAGGAGTTCACCGAGGCGCGTTCGGGGGAGGCCGGGCAGTCCGGGGAGGCCGCAGCGGACACCGGGCAGGCCGTCGCGGAGGCTGAGGTTGCCGTGCGTGAGGTGTTGGCGCTCGTCGACGGGCGTGATGACGGCGACGTGCGGCTGGCGGCGCGGGGGGCCGAGGCGTGGGCCATGCTCGGTGAGTTGGCCGGGGTGACCGGGGACGCCGGGCGGGCGGCGGAGTCGTTCCGGCGGGCCGCCGACGTGTACGTGGCCGCCGGGCTGCCCTGGTTCGCGGTGGAGTACCAGGTGCAGGTCGCCGCCCTGGCCCACCAGGCCGGTGACCTGGCCGGGGCCGAGCGGGCGCTGCGGGCGGCCCTGGAGCACGGCGCGCCGTACGTGGAGCCGGTCGGGCGGGCCCGGTTGCACCTTCAGCTCGCCGAGGTGCTCGGTGGCCGGGACGCGTCCGGTGAGGCGGCCGAGCACGCGCTTCAGGCCGCGCACTGGGCCGACGAGGCCGGTGAGAGCGGCACCCTGGGCGCCTGGGCGCGGCAGCAGCTCGGCGGCTTCCTGCTGCGCCGGGGCCGCTACGCGGAGGCCGCCGAGGTGCTGGAGTCCGCGCTGGCCGACCTCAGCGCCGACACGCACGGCGACGGGACGGTCGTCCAGGCGCGCTGGTGGCTCGGGGACTGCCTGGGCGAGCTGGGCGAGCACCGGGCCGCCGCCGAACAGTGGCTCAAGGCCGCCGACCTCGCCCGGCACTGGCCCGAGCAGCGGGACCACGCCACGCTCGCCCACCTCGCCGCCGAGTCACTGGGCAACGCCGGGCTGGCGGCGGAGGCGGACCGCGCGTACGGGCGCGCGGGCGAGCTGTGGCGCGCGCTCGGCAACACCCCGTTCCTGGTCCGCTCGCTGCGTGCCCGCGCCTGGCTCGCCCTCGACGGTGAGCCGGGGGCGGCGGGCGCCCGTGTGCTGATGACGCAGGCGGTACGGGAGTGCGAGACGGCGCTGGCGGCGGCGAAGGAGGCGGACCGGGAGGAGCTGGCCGCCGAACTGGGCGGCACGTACCGGCAGTTCGCGGAGCTGCTGGCCAGCTCGGTGTCCGAGGAGGCCGAGGACCCGGCGATCCGGGCCGCGTCCGAGGCGGCCCTGGAGCAGATGACCCGGGCCGTGGCGGTGTTCGCGACGCTCGGCGCGGCCGGGCTGCACAGCCGTACCGGCGCGGAACTGGCCGCGGGCCGGCTGGAGGCGGACCTCGGCCGTCCGGCGCGGGCGGCGGCACGCGCGCGTGGGGTGCTCGCGGCCTACGAGGGCGCGGGCGAGGGGGACGAGTCGGCCCGGGCACGGCGGGAAGAGGCGGCCCGGCTGCTGGAGGCGGTACAGGAACAGGAAGGGGAGGGCGCCGAACAGGGCTGAGCCACCGCCGCGTCGGTCCGGACCGTCACCGGGCGCCGCCACACCACGCTGTCATCGCACGCCGGCACTCCCCACCGTCCCTCCCCGCCGTCACTCCACGCCGATGAGCAGCAGCGCTCCCTGCCGGCCGCCCCGGTACACCACCGTGTCCACGGCCAGGTAGGACTCCCGCACGCGTGCCTCCAGCTGCGCGGCGGCGGTCTCGGGCGCCTCGTCGCCGACGACGAGGGTGACCAGTTCGCCGCCGGCCTGGAGCATGCGGTCCAGGACGGTGCGGGCGGTGGCGGTGACGTCCGCGCCGATCACCGCCACATCGCCGTCGATCAGCCCGAGCACGTCCCCGGCCTGGCAGATGCCGGCCGTCGTCCAGGACTGGCGCTCGGCGACGACGACCTCGGCGTACCGGGTGGCGCCCGCCGCCGAGGTCATCTGGACGACGTCCTCGTCGAACCGGCGCCCCGGCTCGTGCACCGCGAGCGCGGCGATGCCCTGGACCGCCGAGCGGGTCGGGATCAGGGCCACGCGGACACCCTCGGTGCGGGCCTGTTCGGCCGCGGCGGCGGCTGTGTGGCGCAGTTCGGCGTCGTTGGGCAGCAGGACGACCTCCCGCGCGTGGGCCCGCCGTACCGCCTGCACCAGCTCCCCGCTGGCGGGCGGCTCGCCGGGGCGCGCGAGGACGGTGGTCGCGCCCGCCTCGGCGTACAGCGCGGCCAGCCCCTCGCCCGGTACGACGGCGACGACCGCCCGCTGGGCACGCTCGCGCGGCGGGCGCTCGCGGCCGGTGGGCACATCGCCGAGCCCGAAGTGGGTGATCCGGATCCGGTACGGCCGCCCGGCCTCCACGCCGGCCTCCACGGCGGCGCCGGCGTCGTCGACGTGCACATGGACGTTCCACAGCCCGTCCCCGCCGACCACGACCAGGGAGTCCCCGAGGGCGTCGAGCCGCGCGCGCAGCCGGGCCACGGCCGCGTCGTCGGCCTCCAGGAGATAGATCACCTCGAACGCGGGCCCGCCGTGTCCGGCCGCGTCGGCGCATCGCTCGGGGGCCGCCACGCGCGCGTGCGCGGGTGCGTCGCCATCGGGGGCGGATGCGGGTACGGACACGGCTCCCTGGGGCTGCGGGATCTCCCGCAGCAGGGACTCGCGCACCGGAAGCTCGCGCACCGGAGGCTCCCGTACCGCCTCCCCCGTGAACGCCTCCACCAGCGCCCCCAGCACCGCCACCAGCCCCCGGCCGCCCGCGTCGACCACGCCGGCCCGCTCCAGCACGGCCAGCTGGCCCGGGGTCGCCGCCAGGGCCACCCGCGCTCCCTCGTAGGCGGCCCGCGCGACCGTCCGGCAGTCGCCCTCGGCTCCCTCGGCGGCGTCGGCGGCGGCCGAGGCGACCGTGAGCACCGTGCCCTCGACGGGGTGGGCGACGGCCTGCCGGGCGGAGTCGGCGGCCCGGCGCAGGGCCAGCCGCAGCCCCGAGCCGTCGATGTGAGAGGTGTCACCGGCATCCGCGAGCACCTGCGCCATCCCGCGCAGCAGCTGCGCGAGGATCGTCCCCGAGTTGCCCCGGGCCCCGATCAGCGCCCCGTGGGCCATGGCCCGGACGGCGTCCGCCAGACAGGGCTCCCCGGAGCCGGTCTCGTACCCGGCGAACACCGCCTCCACGGCCGTCGCCGCCGACTCCAGGGTCAGATACAGGTTGGTCCCGGTGTCGCCGTCCGCCACCGGATAGACGTTGATCGCGTCGATCTCCTCACGGGCCCTCCCCAGTGCCCGCAGCGCCAGACCGCACCAGGTGCGCACCGCGAGAGCATCGAGGAATGTCTGCGGCACCTGCGTCACCTGCGCCTCCCTGAGCTGGCTGGACGTGGGACGCAGCGTAGACCCCGGACCGGTGCGCTCCGGAAGAGGGCCGGGGCGGAGGCCTGAGCCGCCATGGTAGTTTCGTTGTACGGGCGCAGCCGTTGTATGCTGCTCCGGTTGCCCGATCCGATCGGGCCATTCCCCTGGCAGCGCCACTCAAGATTCAGGTCTTAGGATCTCGATCCCGGCATGCCGGGATCAACCGTAAGTGCATCTGAAGTCTTTGGAGTGACCCGTGGCTGCCAACTGCGACGTCTGCGGCAAGGGGCCGGGCTTCGGCAACAACATCTCGCACTCGCACCGCCGTACGTCCCGCCGCTGGAACCCGAACATCCAGCGTGTGCGTACCGTGGTCGGCGGGACGCCGAAGCGCGTGAACGCTTGCACCTCGTGCATCAAGGCCGGCAAGGTCTCGCGCTGACGCTACAGCTGAGCGCGCGGCCACTGCCTGGTTCGCTGCACTGAGCCGGTCCACCCCCGGGTGGGCCGGCTTTTTGCCGTACCCGTGAGCCGTACCCATGAGCCGTACTCATGAACGGCCGCCGCCTGCCAGAATCCACGGAATGCGCTTCGGCATCCTGGGCCCGGTCGAGATCCACACCGACGACGGCACTCCCCTCGGCCCCGGCGGCCCCCGGCCCCGTGCCCTGCTCACGCTGCTGCTGCTCGACGCCGGCCGCCCGGTGTCCGTGGAGCGCCTGCTCGACGGTCTGTACGGCGCCGAGCCGCCCGCCGGGGCCACGGGCGCGCTGCAGTCCCAGATCTCCCGCCTGCGCCGGCGTCTCGCGCCGCACGCCGGCATCGACGCCGTCCCCGCCGGCTACGCCCTCGCCGTCGACCCGGACGCGGTCGACGTCCACCGTTTCGCGCGCCTGGCCGCGGAGGGCCGTACGGCGCTCACCGCCGGCGATCACCCGCGGGCGGCGGCCCTCCTGCGGGACGCCCTCGCGCTGTGGCGCGGGCCGGCGCTGCCCGACCTGCCGGACGCGCACGCCGACCGGGCCCGGCTGGAGGAGCTGCGGCTGGCGGTCGTGGCGGACCGGATCGACGCGGAGCTGGGGGCCGGGGCCGGGCCGGAGCTGGTGCCCGAGCTGCGGGCACTGCTCCAGGGGCGTCCGCTGGACGAACGGCTGTACGGGCAGCTGATGCGGGCCCTGCACGCTGCCGGGCGGTCCGCGGAGGCGCTGGCGGTGTTCGAGGAGGCGCGGCGCAGCCTCGCCGACGAGCTGGGCGCCGATCCGTCGCCCGCCCTGTCCGCGCTCCACCTCCACCTGCTCCGGGAGGGGACCCAGACCCCGCCCCGCCCCCGTCTGCCGGCCCAGCTCACCCGCTTCGTGGGCCGCGAACCGGAACTGGCCCGGATCGACCGCGCCCTCACCGACTCCCGTCTGGTGACGCTGACGGGTCCCGGTGGCGTCGGGAAGACCAGGCTCGCCCTGGAGGCGGCCCGCGCCCGGACCGGCAGGAACGCGACGAGGTCCCGCACCGGCGCGAAGACCCGCCCCACCCGCATCGCCGCAGCGCCGGTACCGGCCCCCGGCACACCCCCGCCGCCGGCCCGCCCCGCCGACGCCCCCGACGTCTGTCTGGTCGAACTCGCGCCTCTCTGCGACGGTGCCCGGATCCCGTACGCGGTGCTGGCGGCGCTCGGGGCGCGGGACGGCTTCCGCAGCCCTGCCACGGACGCCCTGGACCGGCTGCTGGCCGTGCTGGCGGATCGTGAGGTGCTGCTCGTGCTCGACAACTGCGAGCACCTGGTCGAGTCCGCCGCGCGCACGGCCGCGCTGCTCCTCGGTGCCTGCCCCGGGGTCCGTGTCCTGGCGACCAGCCGGGAGTCGCTGGGCATCACCGGCGAGGTGCTGGTGCCGGTGCCGCCGCTGCCCGAGGAGCCGGCCGTACGGCTGCTGCTGGACCGCGCGCGGGCGGTGCGGCCCGATTTCGACGGCCACGCGCGCGTGCCGGAGATCTGCCGGGCGCTGGACGGGCTGCCGCTGGCGATCGAACTGGCGGCGGCCCGGCTGCGCACGCTCTCCGTGGTGGAGCTGGCGGACCGGCTGCACGACCGGTTCCGGGTGCTCGCGCGCGGGGACCGGGCCAAGGCACCCCGGCATCGGACGCTGCGCGCGGTGGTGGAGTGGAGCTGGGAACTGCTGGACGCGGCGGAACGTGACCTGGCGAGGAGGCTGACCGTCTTCTCGGGCGGGGCCACGCTGGACGCCGTGGCGGCCGTCTGCGGGGTGCCGTACCCGGAGGATCCGCTGGCGTCCCTGGTCGAGAAGTCGTTCCTGGAGGTGTCCGACGGGCGCTACCGGATGCTGGAGACGATCCGCGCCTTCGTCGCCGAATCACTGACGGGTCAGCAACAGCCCGACACCACGCCCGCCGAGCCACCCACCGACCCCCGCCGGCTGCGCGCGGCCCACGCGGCGTACTTCCTGCGGCTGGCCGAGCACGCCGAGCCGCTGCTGCGCGGTGGGGGGCAACTGCCCTGGCTGGCGCGGCTGGCCGCCGAGCAGGGCAATCTCGACGCGGCCCTGCGGTATCTGACCGAGACGGCTCCTCAGGACGCGCTGCGGCTGACGGCCGCGCTGACCTGGTTCCGGCGGCTGCGCGGCCTGCACGGCAACCGTGTGCCGGGCGCCCGGGACCTGCTCGCGGCGGTCGGCGAGGAGCCGCCGCCCGGCCTGACCGAGGAGTACGCGCTGTGTGTGATGAACGCGGTCTCCGGGCGCGGCGACGACCCGGCGGACCCCGGCCTGACCGCCCGAGCGGCCACCCTCATGGCCTCCCTGGACGGCCCGCTGCGGCTGCCGTTCACGGTGATCCTGTGGTCCCTCACGGGCGGCCCCCAGCTGAGCGTGGACGAACGCGTGCGCGTGCAGCTGGACCGGGAGCCGTGGGGCCTGGCCCTGCTGGACCTCGGCCTCGCCTACCAGGCGCTGTTCGCGGGGCGGGCCGCCGACGCGGAAGCGGGCTTCACGCGCGCGTGGAAGGGTTTCCAGGGGACGGGTGACCGCTGGGGCATGGCCAACTGCCTCGACCCGCTGGGCGGGTTCGCGTACGGCCGGGGCGCGTACGGGAGGGCGCTGGCCCTGCTGGACGAGGGGCTGGTGCACGTCCGGGAACTGGACGCGCCGGAGGAGACCGCCGATCTGCTGCGCACGCGCGCGGTGGTGCTGCTCGCCCAGGGCGCGTCGGAGGAGGCCGTCACGCACTTCACACGCTCCGGTGAACTGGCCCGTACCGCCGGGGCGACCGACAAGGTGGCCGGTGCGCTGCGCGGGCTGGGGGACGCGGCCCGGCTGGGCGGCGACACGGCACGCGCACGCGTGCACTACGAGAACGCCCTGGAGGCCTGCGCGGCCACATGGTTCAGCGTGGGCGAGACGGTGCGGATCCTCATCGGGCTGGGTCGTACCGCCGCCGCCGAAGGGGACACGGAGTCCGCCCGGGACTGGCTGGCCCAGGCCCGAGCGCAGGCCCTGGAGTCGTCCGACGGGCTCCTGCTCGCCGATGTCGCCGACGCGCTCGCCGCTGTTGGCCCGCGGCCGGAGCGGGCGGCCGAACTCCTCGGTGCCTCCGCGGGCCTGCGCGGCGCGCCCCGGCCCGGGGACCCGGACGTCGCGCGGACGACGCAGCACACGCGCGCGTGCCTGTCCCCCGAGGCCTACGCCCAGGCCTACGAGCGGGGCAGGCGGCTGCGGTCAGCGGCGGTCAGCGAACGGTAGGGGCACGGTGAGCGGGGGCCGGGACGCTGGCCGGCATGACGCAGACACACGACCTCGGCCACCTGTCCGTCCTGATCTCCGGCGCCAGCGTCGCCGGCCCCGCCCTCGCCCTGAACCTGGCCCGCTACGGCGCCCGGGTCACGGTCGTGGAGAAGGCTCCCGCGCTGCGCACCGGCGGCTTCGCCGTCGACTTCCGGGGGCACGTGCACCGTACGGTGCTCACCGCGATGGGCATCTGGGACGACGTCCACGCCCACCAGACCCACATGGGCCCCCAGAGCGTCGTCTCCGCCGACGGCACCCCGCGCGTGGACCTGCCCGCGGAGATGATGAGCGGCGATGTGGAGATCTTCCGCGGCGACCTGGCCCGGATCATGTACGAGCGGACGAAGGACTCGGTGGAGTACGTCTTCGGCGACTCCGTCACGGCGCTGACCGACACCCCGCGGGGCGTCGAGGTCGCGTTCGAGCGGGGCGCGCCCCGTCGCTTCGACCTCGTCGTCGGTGCCGACGGCCTGCACTCGAACACCCGCCGCCTGGTCTTCGGCGACGAGTCCCGCCACCTGCGCTTCCTCGGCCACTACGTGGCCGGCTTCAGCCTCCCCAACCACCTGGGCCTGAACCGCTCCGGCCGCCTCTACAGCGAGCCCGGCCGCTGTGTCGGCATCAACAACTACGACGGCGACCCGGAGCGCGCCGGCGCCCTGCTGGTCTTCCGGTCCGAACCGCTGGAGTACGACCGGCGGGACGTCGCGGCGCAGAAGCGGATCCTCGGCGAGCGGTTCGCCGGAATGGGCTGGGAGACGCCGGCCGTGCTGAGGGGCCTGGCCGAGACGGACGACCTGTACTTCGACGCCATCGCCCAGATCCACGTCGACCGTCTCGTCGAGGGCCGGGTGGCGCTGCTCGGGGACGCCGGGTACGGGGCGACGATGGGCGGCATGGGCACGGGGGTGGCCATCGTCGGCGCCTACGTCCTCGCCGGTGAGCTGGCCCTGGCGGGCGGCGATCACCGGGCCGCGCTGGCCGCCTACGAAAGCCGGATCCGGGACTTCGCCAAGGGCTGCCAGAAGATCTCCGGCAACGCGGGGCCGTTCTTCGCCCCGGCCACCGAGCGGCGCATCCGCAGCCGGGACCGGATGTACCGGCTGCTCAGCTCCCGGCTGCTGGCCGGCTTCTTCAAGCGGCTGACGGAGAAGGCGGCAACCGCCATCGAGCTCCCCGAGTACCCCGCCTGACCCTCAGGGGGTGTCCCGTCTGAGCGCCCACCCGTGGTCCACGGGCCCGATCCCCGCGCCAAGGGCGAACCCGGCGGCGATGGCGCCGGTGACGTACTCCTTGGCCGCCGCGACCGCCTCCGGCACGGCCTGTCCCCTGGCCAGGCCGCAGGCGATGGCGGAGGCGAGGGTGCAGCCGGTGCCGTGGGTGTGCCGGTTGTCGTGGCGGGGCGCCCGCAGCAGGTGTACCTCGGAGCCGTCGGTGAGCAGGTCCACGGCGTCGCCCGCCAGATGTCCGCCCTTGATCAGCACCCAGCGCGGCCCGAACTCCAGCACGGCCGCGGCGGCCCGTCGTAGATCGTCCTCCGACTGGACGCGGACTCCGGTGAGTTGGGCCACCTCGTCGAGGTTCGGGGTGGCCACGGTCGCCACCGGCAGCAGCTTCGTCCGTACGGAGTCCAGGGCGGATGCGGCCAGCAGCGGATCGCCGTGCTTGGAGACGCCGACCGGGTCCACCACGGCCGGTGCGTCCGTGCCGGAGATCAACTCGGCGACCGCCTCGACCAGTTCGGCGGAGGCCAGCATGCCGGTCTTCACGGCCTGGACGCCGATGTCGTCCACGACGCTGCGGTACTGGGCCCGGACCGCCTCCACGGGCAGCTCCCAGGCGCCCTGCACCCCCACGGAGTTCTGCGCGGTCACCGCGGTGAGCACGCTCATGCCGTGCACACCGAGCGCGAGCATCGTCTTCAGGTCGGCCTGGACGCCGGCGCCGCCGCCGGAGTCCGAGCCGGCCACCGTGAGAACCCGGGGGATCATGACTCGATGTCCCCGAAGTGGTCCCAGCCGCCCTTGCTGGTCCAGGGCGCCCCGTCGACCGTCACCTGGGGCAGCGCGGAGGGGTTGAGGACCTCGCCGATGACCTTCCAGCGGGCCGGGAGCTTCGCGTCCGGCGGGAAAGTGGCCACGATCGCGTGGTCCTCTCCCCCGGTCAGCACCCACTGGAGCGGGTCCACGCCGACGGCCTGCCCGATGTCGTTCATCTGCGTGGGGATGTCGATCGCGCCGGAGCGGATGTCGATGCGGACCTTGCTGGCCTCGGCGATGTGCCCGAGGTCGGCGATCAGGCCGTCGCTGACGTCGCACATCGCGGTGGCGCCGAGCGCGGCGGCGGCCGGGCCCGCGTGGTACGGCGGCTCGGGGCGCCGGTGGGCCTCCACAAAGGCGCGGGGCGAGCGGAAACCGCGGGCGAGCACCGCGTACCCGGCCGCGGACCAGCCCAGCCAGCCGGTGACGGCCACGAGGTCGCCGGGCTGGGCACCCGCGCGCGTGACGGGCTCCTGGTTGCGCAGATCGCCGAGCGCGGTGATCGACACCATGATCGTGTCGCCGCGCACGACGTCCCCGCCGACCACGGAGGCGCCGGCGACCTGGCACTCGTCGCGCAGGCCGTCCATCAGCTCGGTCGGCCAGGTGACCGGCAGTTCCGCCGGGACGACCAGGCCGAGCAGCAGCGCGGTCGGTACGGCCCCCATGGCGGCGATGTCCGCCAGGTTCTGCGCGGCGGCCTTGCGTCCGACGTCGTAGGCCGTGGACCAGTCACGGCGGAAGTGCCGGCCCTCCAGCAGGATGTCGGTGCTCGCCACCACCCGTCGGTCGGGCGCGGCGACCACCGCGGCGTCGTCGCCGGGGCCGACCCGGACCGCCGGGGTGGTGGTGAGACGGGAGGTCAGCTCCCGGATGAGCCCGAACTCACCTAGCTCACCCACTGTGCCCTTCATTGCCTCAAGCCCCTTCTGTGCCTCGCCACGCCCGGTCGCGCGTCACCAGTGTCCCCGATACGGTCGAGGTGACCGTCAACTTCCGTCGTGCCTGCACCCTGGCGCGCAAGCCCGGTTCCCGCAGGTCTCCCCTCGGGGAGCGGCGACGCGATACCGTGGCGTTCCTTTTCCCCACATGATCCTCGTGGCCGCCCTGGAGGTTCCGTGGTACAGGCGTACATCCTGATCCAGACGGAGGTCGGCAAGGCCTCGACCGTCGCCGAGACGATCAGCAAGATCCCTGGAGTGCTCCAGGCCGAGGACGTCACGGGGCCGTACGACGTCATCGTGCGGGCCCAGGCCGAGACGGTCGACGAGCTCGGCCGCATGGTGGTCGCGAAGGTCCAGCAAGTGGACGGCATCACACGCACGCTGACCTGTCCGGTGGTGCATCTGTAGCCCCCGTCTACGCTTGGCCGGTGAACATCTTCCGTCACCGGCCTCTCGCCCTGCTCACGCCGGCCCTGCTCATCGCGGTCGCGGGCTGTTCCGCGGTGGACGACAGCGACACCGTGGCGGTTCCCACCCCTGACGCGCGGACCGCCCCGCTCTGCCGGGACCTGGACAAGGTCCTGCCGCGGAAGGTGGACGGGCAGACCCGCGCCGACCCCGAGCCCCGGTCCGCCTACACGGCGGGCTGGGGAAGCCCGGCGATCATACTGCGCTGCGGCATCGTCCGGCCGCCGAAGATGGTCGACGCCAAGGTGGCGCAGGGCGACGACCCGAACGCGATCGGCGGCGGGGTGAACGGCGTCGACTGGCTGATGGAGAAGCAGGGCGACGGCACCTGGCGGTTCACCACGTCCAATCGCCGGGCGTACGTGCAGGTGACCCTGCCGAAGAAGCTGTCCGGGCCGGACGACAGCGCCCAGGTGATGACGGACCTGGCGCCGGCCGTGAAGAAGGCGATCCCGAAGGGGATCGCCTCCATGCGGGGATGAGACCTGACGAGGTCAGCGAAGCCCCGTCGAGCGGCGCAGCGCCGCCTGCACCAGGCGGTCCACCAGCTCGGGGTAGCTGATCCCGCTGGCCTGCCACATCTGCGGGTACATCGAGATCGGCGTGAAGCCGGGCATGGTGTTGATCTCGTTGATCACGAACTCGCCGTCCTCGGTGAGGAAGAAGTCCGCGCGGACCAGGCCCTCGCAGGAGGCCGCCTCGAACGCCTCGACGGCGAGCCTGCGCACCTCGGCGGTCTGCTCCTCGGTGAGGGGGGCCGGGACGATGCCGGGCGTGGAGTCGATGTACTTGGCCTCGAAGTCGTAGTACGCGTGCGCGTCCGGCGGCGGGATCTCGGCCGGGACGGAGGCGCGCGGGCCGTCCTCGAACTCCAGGACGCCGCACTCGATCTCCCGGCCGCGTACGGCCGCCTCGATGAGGATCTTCGGGTCGTGGGCCTGCGCCTCGGCGATCGCCTCGTCCAGGCCGGACAGGTCGTCGACCTTGGTGATGCCGATGGACGAGCCCGCGCGCGCGGGCTTCACGAACAGCGGCCAGCCGTGCTCGCCGGCGAAGCCGACGATCCTCTTGCGGGCGGCGGACTCGTCCTGGGCCCACTCGCGGGGCCGGATCACCAGGTACGGGCCGACCTTGAGCCCGTAGGAGGTGAAGATCCGCTTCATGTACTCCTTGTCCTGGCCGACGGCCGAGGCGAGCACGCCGGAGCCGACGTACGGCACTCCGGACAGCTCCAGCAGGCCCTGCAGGGTGCCGTCCTCGCCGTAGGGGCCGTGGAGCACCGGGAAGACCACGTCGACCTCGCCGAGCGCCTTGGGCACGGAGCCGGGCTCGCTGTAGACGACCTCGCGGTTCGCCGGGTCGACGGGGAGCACCACGCCGCCCTCGTGCGACTCCGCCAGCTCCGCCACGCTGGGGGTGCGGCGGTCGGTGATGGCCATCCGCTCCGGCTCGTCGGCCGTCAGCGCCCAGCGGCCGTCCGCGGTGATGCCGATCGGCAGGACGTCGTACTTCGTCCGGTCGATGGCCTTGAGGACGGCGCCGGCGGTGACCACGGAGATCCCGTGTTCGGAGCTGCGCCCGCCGAACACGACGGCCACGCGCGGCTTGCGCGACGGCTGCTCAGGGCTCTGGGGAAGGTTCTCGGTGCTCATATCGCGTTGAGAGTACCCGTAGGTAGCGCCCAAGTCAGCGCGCGCTCCCGGGCCGTCGCTCAGCGTCGCACGGACGGTCGCTCAGTGTCGTGCCCGGCCCGTCCCGGACGGACCGACGCCTCCCGGCTCGGCGCCTTCCCGGGCCCAACGCCTCCCGGCGTTGGCGTCTCCCCGGGCCCAACGACTCCCGGCCTCGGCATCTCCCGGCGCTGGCGCCTCCCGGACAGCTTGGGCCCCTCCCGGCCTTCGCGCCTTCCCCGGCCCAACGCCTCCCGCTCGCCCCGGGCAGCGTCTCCTGGCCTCGGCATCTCCCGCGTTGGCGCCTCCCAGACAGCCTGGGCGCTTCCCGGCCTTCGCGTCTTCCCCGGCCCAACGCCTCCCGGCTCGCCCCCGGGCAACGTGGCCTCGGCATCTCCGGCGTTGGCGCCTCACGGAGGGCCTCGGCGCCTCACGGCCTTCGCGCCTCCCCGGGCTCGGCGCCTTCCCGGCCTTCACCCCTCCCGGCCTCGGCGCCTTCCCGGGCCCAACGCCTCCCGGCCTCGGCGCCTCCCCGGGCCCAACGACTCCCGGCCTCGGCATCTCCCAGCCTTCGCGCCTTCCCGGCCCAACGACTCCCGGCCTCGGCGCCTCCCAGGCTCGGCGTCTCCCCCGGCCCCGCCGTCTCCCCGCCTCGGCTCCTCCCGGGCTCAGTGCCTCCAGGCCTCAGTGCCTCCCGGCCCCGGTGCCTGCGGGCTCAGTGCCGCTCGGGTTTGGCGCTGCGTGCCATCAGCTCCTTGAGCGCGACGACCGGCGACTTGCCCTCGTGCACGATGCTGACGACCGTCTCGGTGATGGGCATGTCGACACCGTGCCGGCGGGCCAGATCCAGCACGGACTCGCAGGACTTGACGCCCTCGGCGGTCTGCTTGGTGACCGCGATGGTCTCCTCCAGGGTCATGCCCTTGCCGAGGTTGGTGCCGAAGGTGTGGTTGCGGGACAGCGGCGACGAGCAGGTGGCCACCAGGTCGCCCAGGCCCGCGAGTCCGGAGAAGGTCAGCGGGTCGGCGCCCATGGCGAGGCCGAGCCGGGTGGTCTCGGCGAGGCCGCGGGTGATGAGCGAGCCCTTGGCGTTGTCGCCCAGCCCCATGCCGTCGGCGATGCCCACCGCGAGCCCGATGACGTTCTTGACCGCGCCGGCGAGTTCGCAGCCGACCACGTCGGTATTGGTGTACGGCCGGAAGTACGGCGTGTGGCAGGCCGCCTGGAGCCGCTGGGCGACCCGCTCGTCGGTGCAGGCCACGACGGCCAGGGCGGGCATGCGGGCGGCGATCTCGCGGGCCAGGTTGGGTCCGGTGACGACCGCGATCCGGTCGGCGCCGACCTTGGCGACGTCCTCGACGACCTCGGTCATCCGCATGGTGGAGCCGAGTTCGACGCCCTTCATCAGGGAGACGAGGACGGTGTCCGGGGCGAGCAGCGGGGCCCACTCGGCGAGGTTGGCGCGCAGGGTCTGGGAGGGGATGGACAGGACCGTGAAGTCTGCGCCGGCCGCGGCCTCGGCGGGGTCGGTGGTGGCCCGGACGTTCTCGGGGAGTTCGACGCCCGGCAGGTAGTCGGGGTTGACCCGGGTGGTGTTGATCGCGTCCGCGACCTCGGGCCGGCGGGCCCACAGGGTGACCTCGCAGCCGGCGTCGGCGAGCACCATGCCGAAGGCGGTGCCCCACGAACCGGCGCTGAAGACCGCCGCCCTTACCGGTGCGCTCACTTGGTCTGCCCTTCCACTTGCCGGCCCTGCGTCTGCGCCTGGGTGCGGCGGCGCTGCTCGATCCGCTCGCGGCGCGGGTCGTAGGGCGTCTCGGGCGCCTTCTCGCCGCGGATCTCCTCGAGCTGGCGGGTGATGGCCGCCATGATGACCTCGGTGGCCTCCTTCAGCACCTCCGGGGTCATCTCCTGGTCGTAGAAACGGGAGAGGTCCACGGGGGGTCCGGCGAGCACGTGGTGCGTCTTGCGCGGAAAGAGGTTCGGCTTCTTGGCGTACGGCGGCAGCAGTTCGTTGGCGCCCCACTGCGCGACGGGGATGACCGGGCACTTGGTCTGCAGGGCGACCCGGGCGGCGCCGGTCTTGCCGGTCATGGGCCAGCCGTTCGGGTCGCGGGTGAGGGTGCCCTCGGGGTAGAAGGCGACGCACTCGCCGCGCTCCACGGCGTCGATCGCGGCCCGGAAGGCGCTGAGGGCGTCCGTGGACTCGCGGTAGACGGGGATCTGCCCGGTGCCGCGCATGGCGGCGCCCACGAATCCCTTCTTGAAAAGCCCGCTCTTCGCCAGGAATCGCGGCACCCGTCCGGTGTTGTACTGATAGTGCGCGTACGCGAAGGGGTCCAGGTGGGAATTGTGGTTCACCGCGGTGATAAATCCGCCCTCGGCCGGAATGTGCTCCATTCCGCGCCAGTCCCGCTTGATCAGAACCACCAGCGGCGGTTTGCAGATCACCGCGGCGAAGCGGTACCAGAAGCCGATTCTGCGGCGGGACACAAGGACACCTTCCTCTAGGACTGCAACCCCGGCGGGGGCCGCACAAGTGTGGCCCCGGGCCGCCGGTCTGTCGAGAACACCGTACGCCCCGCCTCCCGCGGCGCCAGATGGCCCGGGGGACAATGAGCGCGACAAGAGAGGGACGGTACGCCGGTGCAGTGGACCTTGGTCATCCCCCTGAAGCCCCTGACGCGGGCCAAGAGCAGGCTCGCGGACACCGCCGACGACGGGGTGCGCCCGGGCCTGGCACTGGCGTTCGCGCAGGACACGGTGGCCGCGGCGGTGGCGTGTCCGGCGGTGTCGGATGTGGCGGTCGTCACGGACGACGAGCTGGCCGGCCGGGAGCTGGGCGCGCTGGGCGCGCGGATCGTGCCGGACACTCCCGGCAGCGGCCTCAACGCCGCGCTGGCGCACGGCGCGGCCGTGGTGCGCGCGATCCGTCCCGGCGCTCCGGTGGCGGCCCTGAACGCCGATCTGCCGGCCCTGCGTCCGGCGGAACTGTCCCGGGTACTGGCGGCGGCTTCGCAATTCCCGCGCGCGTTTCTCGCGGACGCGGCGGCGCTGGGCACGACTTTGCTGGCAGCGGCCGGTGATCGTGAATTGCGGCCGGCATTCGGTGTCGATTCCCGTTCCCGTCATCGGGCCTCCGGCGCGGTGGAACTCGCGCTCACGGGGGTGGATTCGGTCCGCCAGGACGTCGACACGGCCGCGGACCTGCGAGCGGCACTGACTCTGGGCGTGGGCCGGCATACGGCGGCGGCTTCGGCGGGGCTTCTCATCCCGGGCCCTTGAAGCGCCCCGAAAGGGGCGCGGGGAACGGCGCGACCGGCCACAACGTCCCGCACTCGACAGGCGTACGGCACCCCCGACGGCGTGCCGCCGCAGGCACTACGCTGGCCGCCATGCAAGCAACCGCATACACCTACGACCCCGAGACCCGCAGCGGCCAGGTGCTACTCGACGACGGCACCCCGATCCCCTTCGACGCGGCGGCGTTCGACCGGGGCGGACTGCGGCTGCTGCGTCCGGGACAGCGCGTGCGGATCGAGACGGAGACCGAGGGCGGCGCCCTCCGGATCACCCTGGTAACCCTTCAAACCCTCTGACCCCCTTACACACGCCGCGGGCCGGGCTCCCCTGGGGAGTCCGGCCCGGCGCGTGAATGCCCTGGCGGCCTTACGACGTCGCCTTGCGGGCGGTGGTCTTCTTGGCGGTGGTCTTGCGGGCCGTCGACTTCTTCGCCGGGGCCTTCTTGGCGGTGACCTTCTTCGCCGGAGCCTTCTTGGCCGTCGTCTTCTTGGCGGCGGTCTTCGACGCGGTGGTCTTGGCGGTCGCCGTGGTCTTCTTGGCGGGAGCCTTCTTCGCCGTGGTCTTCTTCGCGGCGGCGGTGGTCTTCTTCGCCGCCGTCTTCTTCGCCGCGGTACCCGCGGTCTTCTTCGCCGCACCCGCCGTCTTCTTGGCGGCGGCCTTCTTGCCGGCGGCCTTCGCGATGGTGGGCGGCGGGCCGGACAGGCTGCCCTTCGGCGCCTTCTTGACCGCGACCTCGCCCCCGCGCGGGAGCTTCTTCGAACCGCTCACCAGGTCCTTGAAGCCCTGACCGGCGCGGAAGCGCGGCACGGAGGTCTTCTTGACCCGAACCCGCTCGCCCGTCTGGGGGTTGCGCGCGTAGCGGGCGGGGCGGTCCACCTTCTCGAAGGACCCGAAGCCGGTGACAGAGACCCGCTCGCCCGCGACGACCGCGCGGACGATGGCGTCCAGAACATGATCGACAGCGTCGGCGGCCTGCTGGCGGCCACCCAACTTGTCGGCAATCGCTTCTACGAGCTGCGCCTTGTTCACGTCTTCCCCTTCGGAGACATCGCCAGAACGAAAGTGTTCAAGCTTTTTCGCACGTTAGGCAGATATATACCGCAAATCAAACACGAAACGGGCTTATCACCCTTGTGCCGCAACGGACTCGGCTGTCTCGGACGGTTCAGCGGTCCTCTTCGGGGATCCGACCCGCGTCCAGATCCGCCGTGAACCGATCGAGCCGCCTTGCCGCGTCGGCGAGATCGTGCTTGGCCGCGGCCGTAATGACCAGCAGCTTCCGGGTCAGCGCCATCCGTACGCCCTCCGGGACTTGCAGTGCGCGCACCCTTGCGTGCGCTTCCTTGAGCTGGTTCGCGACCGCCGTATAGAGCTGGAGTTGGCCGTCGTGTTCCATGCACAGATTGTGCCATCTGGGGCGAGTTGTCGCCTGCGCAGGGTGCAACTACCGCCTCAAATGGCCTTCCAGGCACTTGCGGAAGACGCGAACACAGCACTCACCTACCCGGACAACAGCCTTCGTAACGTGGGCAGTTGAGCGGACCAGGGCAGAGCCGCGGGGCCGTTCGGGTGCAGACATGGCTGTACCCCCAATCGTGGCGATCGGGGGTACAGGCGGGATGTTGGGGTGGCCGAAACCTGACCTTCGCGGGGTCCGGTCGGCGCCGGATCAGACCGGGAGCGTCCGCGGCTTGTAGGCGGGCCGCCCGGCCTCGTAGGCGGCGATCTCGTCCTCGTTCCGGAGGGTGATGGAGATGTCGTCCAGGCCGTTCAGCAGCCGCCAGCGGGAGTTCTCGTCCAGCTCGAAGGAGGCGGTGATGCCCTCGGCACGCACCTCACGAGCCTCAAGGTCCACAGTGACCTCAGTAGTGGGGTCCGCTTCCGTCAGCTCCCACAGCGCGTCCACGATCTTCTGGTCCAGGACCACCGTGAGCAGGCCGTTCTTCAGCGAGTTGCCCCGGAAGATGTCGGCGAAGCGGGAGGAGATCACGGCCTTGAAGCCGTAGTTCTGCAGCGCCCAGACGGCGTGCTCGCGGGACGAGCCGGTGCCGAAGTCGGGGCCGGCGACCAGGACCGTGGCGCCCTGCCGCTCGGGGCGGTTGAGGATGAACTCGGGGTCCTTGCGCCAGGCCTCGAACAGCCCGTCCTCGAAGCCGTCCCGGGTGACCTTCTTGAGCCAGTGAGCAGGGATGATCTGGTCGGTGTCGACGTTGCTGCGGCGCAGCGGGACGGCCCGGCCGGTGTGGGTGGTGAAGGCTTCCATGATTCTCAGACTCCAGCGGGCGTGCGGTCGTCGGTCAGATCGGCCGGGGAGGCCAGGTGGCCCAGGACGGCGGTGGCCGCCGCGACCTGCGGCGACACCAGGTGGGTACGACCGCCCTTGCCCTGCCGGCCCTCGAAGTTGCGGTTGGAGGTGGAGGCGGAGCGCTCGCCGGGGGCCAGCTGGTCGGGGTTCATGCCGAGGCACATCGAGCAGCCCGCGTGCCGCCATTCGGCGCCGGCCTCCTTGAAGACCACGTCCAGGCCCTCGGAGACGGCCTGGAGACCCACGCGCGCGGAGCCCGGGACGACCAGCATCCGTACGCCGTCGGCGACTTTGCGGCCCCGCAGGATGTCGGCGGCGGCGCGCAGGTCCTCGATGCGGCCGTTGGTGCAGGAGCCTACGAAGACGGTGTCCACGTCGATGGTCCGCAGCGGCTGTCCGGCCTCCAACCCCATGTATTCCAGGGCCTTTTCGGCGGCGAGCCGCTCCGAAGCGTCTTCGTACGAAGCCGGGTCGGGGACGTTCGCCGAAAGCGGCGCGCCCTGGCCGGGGTTGGTGCCCCAGGTGACGAACGGCGACAGCTCGGCGGCGTTGATGACGACCTCGGCGTCGAAGACGGCGTCCTCGTCGGTCCTCAGGGTCTTCCAGTACGCGACCGCGGCGTCCCAGTCGGCGCCCTCGGGGGCGTGCGGGCGGCCCTTGAGGTACGCGAAGGTGGTCTCGTCGGGGGCGATCATGCCCGCGCGGGCGCCGGCCTCGATCGACATGTTGCAGATGGTCATCCGGGCCTCCATCGAGAGCTTCTCGATGGCGGAGCCGCGGTACTCCAGGATGTAGCCCTGACCGCCGCCGGTGCCGATCTTCGCGATGATCGCCAGGATCAGGTCCTTGGCGGTGACACCCTCGGGCAGCTCGCCGTCGACGGTGATCGCCATGGTCTTCGGGCGGGCCAGGGGCAGCGTCTGGGTGGCCAGCACGTGCTCCACCTGGGAGGTGCCGATGCCGAACGCCAGCGCGCCGAAGGCGCCGTGCGTGGAGGTGTGGGAGTCACCGCAGACGACGGTGGTGCCCGGCTGGGTCAGACCCAGCTGGGGGCCGACGACGTGGACGACGCCCTGCTCGACGTCGCCCAGCGGGTGCAGCCGCACCCCGAACTCGGCGCAGTTCTTGCGCAGGGTCTCCAGCTGGGCGCGGGAGACGGGGTCGGCGATGGGCTTGTCGATGTCGAGGGTCGGGGTGTTGTGGTCCTCGGTCGCGATGGTGAGGTCGAGGCGGCGCACCTGGCGGCCGTTCTTGCGGAGCCCGTCGAAGGCCTGCGGGCTGGTCACCTCGTGCAGCAGGTGCAGATCGATGTAGAGGAGGTCGGGCTCGCCCTCGGCGCGCCGGACGACGTGGTCGTCCCAGACCTTCTCCGCGAGTGTCCTACCCATCGCTTTCCCTCCGGCCGGCAAGCGTCCACCGACCCAACTAGAGATCTTGAGGAGCGGTGGCTGCCCTTCTCGGGGCCCCTGAACGTCGTGATTCCGGGCGTCCACCGCCAGGCCCGTTGGTCTGCGGGCCGCTGTGTGATTCCAGGGTGGCGCGTTCCACGGAAAATTGAACTTGCGTTTCACAGAGTGAGACGTGAGTATCGTTGCATGGACAACAGTAGCGGCGTCGGCGTTCTGGACAAGGCGGCCCTCGTCCTGAGCGCTCTGGAGTCCGGTCCGGCCACCCTCGCGGGT
Source organism: Streptomyces sp. NPDC052721 (assembly GCF_040678315.1). Classification (NCBI taxonomy): domain Bacteria; kingdom Bacillati; phylum Actinomycetota; class Actinomycetes; order Kitasatosporales; family Streptomycetaceae; genus Streptomyces; species Streptomyces sp. NPDC052721. Next base: position 84,746 of record NZ_JBFATL010000008.1, read on the forward strand.
CTGGTCGGCGCGACCGGACTGGCACGACCCACGGCCCACCGCCTGGCCGTGGCCCTGGAACACCACCGCATGGTGGCACGCGACATGCAGGGCCGTTTCATTCTCGGCCCGCGCCTCGCGGAGCTCGCGGCCGCGGCGGGCGAGGACCGCCTGCTCGCGACGGCGGGCCCCGTGCTCACCCACCTCCGTGATGTCACCGGCGAGAGTGCGCAGCTCTACCGCCGCCAGGGCGACATGCGGATCTGTGTGGCCGCGGCGGAACGCCTGTCCGGCCTGCGGGACACCGTCCCGGTCGGCTCCACGCTCACGATGAAGGCGGGCTCCTCGGCGCAGATCCTGCTCGCCTGGGAGGAACCCGAGCGCCTGCACCGGGGCCTGCAGGGCGCCCGCTTCACGGCGACGGCCCTGTCGGGCGTACGGCGGCGCGGCTGGGCCCAGTCCATCGGCGAGCGGGAGCCGGGCGTCGCGTCCGTCTCCGCGCCCGTACGCGGCCCCTCCAACCGCGTGGTGGCCGCCGTGTCCGTCTCGGGCCCCATCGAGCGCCTGACCCGCCACCCGGGCCGCATGCACGCGCAGGCGGTCATCGACGCGGCGGCCCGCCTCTCGGAGGCGCTGCGCCGCTCGGGCTGAGAGCACGAGATCCGTTCCGGTCGGGAAGTGGCCGCCTCAACGCCGCGGCAGCTTCTTCCCGACGGCGGCGGATCGGCCTCAGGGCGCGGGGAACGGCGCGAGCACCGGCCACGGACCCGCACCGGCCCGGCGGCGGACGCCCCACGGCGGTCAGGCGTCCGCACCCTCCCCCGACCGGTGAGCGAACCGGTCCTTCGCGTACCGCCCGCGCGCGGCGAGCGGCACCTGCCCGTGCGCCGCGGCCAGCCCGAACGCCGGCATGTCCCCGTAGATCGCCTCGTACGACCCTTCCGGCACGACATACGTCTCGTGCCAGATCCCGACCTGCCCCCGCAGCCTGCCGCCCCGCTCCTTGCGGTTGATCGCGGCCCACGCCTTGTGGTGGAAGGCGTCCGGCGCGGTGGCGTAGGCGTAGAGCTTGTCCTTGGACTCCCAGTACTGCACGACGTAGTACGTGCGCGGGGACGCCGTCAGCAGCACCTTGGCGCGCAGCCCGCGCCCGGGGTCCTTCTCCAGCTCCCGCAGCATGCGGAACATCGCCAGCATCACCGGCAGCCAGAGGTGCACGGCCCGGAAGCGGTTGATGCGCATGCCGATCAGCAGGACGACGACCTCGCCCTTCGCGTCGGCGGTCGTACGGGACACCATGGCTTTCCCCCTCATCGGCGAGCGGCACTATCCAATCGCCCGGTGCTTGGATAGTGCCGTTATCCAAGAAGGGGCGCAAGACATGCGGCTTGCCGAGCTGAGCAGACGCAGCGGTGTGGCCACCGCGACGATCAAGTACTACCTGCGCGAAGGGCTGTTGCCGCCGGGCCGCCAGGTGAACGCGACGACGGCCGACTACGACGAGACACACCTGCGCCGGCTGCGGCTGGTCCGCGCGATGATCCAGGTGGGCGGGCTTCCGGTGGCGGCGGTCCGTGAGGTGCTCGGGCATGTCGACGACGACTCGCTGGGCCGCACGATCCGGTTGGGCGCGGCCCTGTGGGCGCTGCCCCAGGTCCCGGAGCCGGACGAGGAGGACGAGTTCGTGCGGGCCGCGCACCGGGAGGCGGGCGAGCTGCTGGACCGGCTCGGCTGGTCGAACGCGCGGCTGCTGACGACCATCTCCCCCGCGTACCGGTCGCTGGTGGTGGCGGTGGCCGCGTTCCGCCGGCTCGGCTACGAATGGGACGCCGAACTGCTCGTGTCGTACGCGAAGTTGATGCACGAGGCCGCCAAGCTCGACCTGGACTTCGTGGAGACGCGTCCGTCGGAGGCGGAGAAGGTGGAGACGGCGGTGCTCGGCGCCGTCCTGGTGGAGCCGATGCTCCAGGCCCTGCACCGGCTGGCCCAGGAGGAGGAGTCGGCGCGGCGCTACGGCTTCGAGTGAGCGCGCGGGCCGGGGTGCGGGCGGGAACGGCGAAGGCCCTCCACCGAGGTGGAGGGCCTTCCCTGTGCGTACCCCCGACCGGATTCGAACCGGCGCTACCGCCTTGAGAGGGCGGCGTGCTAGGCCGCTACACAACGGGGGCGTGGACGCTGCGTTTCCGCAGGTCCGAGCTGGTCTACCTGGACTCGAACCAAGACTAACTGAACCAGAATCAGTCGTGCTGCCAATTACACCATAGACCAATGATGGTTTAGACCAGTCAGTACCCCCGACCGGATTCGAACCGGCGCTACCGCCTTGAGAGGGCGGCGTGCTAGGCCGCTACACAACGGGGGCCCTAGCGATCCCGACGAGATCGAGATCAGTACCCCCGACCGGATTCGAACCGGCGCTACTGCCTTGAGAGGGCAGCGTGCTAGGCCGCTACACAACGGGGGCTTTGCAGATAAGCTCTGCGAGCTGGCCTACCTGGACTCGAACCAAGACTAACTGAACCAGAATCAGTCGTGCTGCCAATTACACCATAGGCCACTGGAACTCAATCCCCTACGGGGTTCTCGTTCTAGCTTGCTCCTCGGGGCTCCGGCCTTCCGGCCCGCTCCCCTCGGCGCAGGAAGAACATTACCCGAAGGTGGACGGGGCTCCAAAACGGGTATGCGCGCGGACGAGCGCCGGGAGTTCGGCGAGGGTCGCGATCCGGTGCGCCACGACCTCCCCGGCGGCCCGCGCGTAGGCCGACCCGCGGTCGATCCACACCGACAGCAGCCCGGCCTCGGCGGCGCCCCGCCCGTCGATCTCGGGGTGGTCGCCGACGTACGCCACCTCGTGCGGAGGCAGCCCCAGCGCCTCGCAGGACGCCAGGAAGGCGCCCGGCTCCGGCTTGGAGACGCCCAGCTCGGCGGCGCACAGCACGGACTCGAAGCGGTGGAGCAGGCCGAGGGTGCGCAGCTTGTGCTCCTGGACGGTGATGCTGGAGTTGGACAGCACGGCGTGCCGGTGGCTCGCCGCCAGGGCCTCCAGGGCGGGCAGGACGTCCGGGAAGACGCTCCAGGCGGCCTCGTAGTGCCCGATGTACCGCCCGAACCAGTCGTCGGCCTCCGCGTCGGTGAGGTCCTTGTCCAGGAAGACCCGCACCCGGTCGCGCCGCTGGTCCTGGAAGGTGGTCTCGCCGGCGGCGTAGCGCGCCCACTGCCGCTCGGTGATCTCCCGCCACCGGGCCAGCGCGGTCTCGGCACTGCCGTAGCCGGCGAGCAGCCCCTCCACCGCGAGATGGGCGCGCATGCCCTCCCGGTCGGCGGTCGTGTAGTCGAAGAGGGTGTCGTCCACGTCCCAGACCACGGCTCTGATCGTCATAGGTCCGACGGTACCGCCGGACCGGTTGGGGCGCCGGGGTGCGGACCGTCGCCCGTCAGACGCTCGCCTGCCGCCCGTCAGGCCTGGTCGGAGGCGGGCTCGGAGGGGTCCGGGGCCACGAAGAAGTCCGTCAGGAAGCAGGTGACCTCACCCGACGCCGAGCGGCCCGTCCAGGTGGGATAGCAGCCGTCGCCCCATCCGGAGGTGAACGCGGCCAGGGTGTGGCCGCCGTCCGTGGACCTGACCAGATGGGGCCCCGGCGACCAGTCGCTGTTCTCGAAGGCGTCCCACAGCGGTCCCTCCTCCTCCTGGGTCTCCGGGAACGCCTCCTCGGCCGAGGCGTCGTAGAAGCAGCCCGTGCCGGCGTCGACGCCGTACCCGAAGAACTCGTCGTCCTTGAGGCCGGCGAGGTCCTGGCCGGGCAGGAGGGCCAGTTCCCAGGTGACGGCCGGCTCGTCGCGGATGACGAGGCGGGCGGCGGCCACGCGCAGGTGGGGCACGTCGGAGGGGGGCTCGCCGGGCCGGGTGAGGGTCGCCACGGCCGCTTCGACGCGGTAGCGGCCGGGCTCGACGGTGGCCGTGAAGGGCTCGACGTCGCCGCTGCCGAGGTAGACGAACGGGTCGCTGGCGACGACCCGGCCGGTGGGCAGGTCCAGCTCGCCGCCGTCGGCCACATGGATCACACCCGTGGTCCCGGACTCGTAGCTGAACGTGCTGCCCGGGGTGAACAGCCAGGTGTAGTCCCGCGGACTCATCGGCATGACGGCGCCCTTCTCGATCTCACTCGCTGTGCGAGCCGTGTGAGCCGAAACACTAGTGCGACCCACTGACAGGCATGCCGGAGGGGCGGCAGCCGGTACGGCCACCGCCCCTCGGGGGTTCGCGCGCCTACGCCGTCAGCTTGGCCAGCGCCGCGTCGATGCGGGCCAGCGTCTTCTCCTTGCCCAGGATCTCCAGGGACTCGAAGAGCGGCAGGCCGACGGTGCGGCCGGTGACGGCCACGCGGACCGGGGCCTGGGCCTTGCCGAGCTTGAGGCCGTGCGCCTCGCCGGCGGCCAGGACGGCCTCCTTGAGCGACTCGGCCGAGGTCCAGTCCGCCGCCTGAAGCTTCTCGCGGGCCGTGCGCAGCAGGGCGTCGGAGCCCTCCTTCATCGCCTTGGTCCACGAGGCCTCGTCGGAGACCGGCTCCGGCAGGAACAGGAAGTCGACGTTGTCGGTGATCTCGGACAGGACCTTCAGGCGGGTCTGGGCGTGCGGGGCGATCGCCTGCCACTTGGCCTCGTCGAAGTCCTCCGGCGCCCAGGGCGCGAACGGGGCCTTCAGCCACGGGCGGCAGCGCTCGGTGAACTCCTTCACGTCCAGCATGCGGATGTGGTCGGCGTTGATCGCCTCGCACTTCTTCAGGTCGAAGCGCGCCGGGTTGGGGTTCACGTCGGCGATGTCGAAGGCCTGGACCATCTCCTCGATCGTGAAGATGTCCTGGTCCGCGGAGAGCGACCAGCCCAGCAGGGAGAGGTAGTTGAGCAGGCCCTCGGGCAGGAAGCCCTGCTCGCGGTAGAGGTTGAGGGAGGACTGCGGGTCGCGCTTGGAGAGCTTCTTGTTGCCCTCGCCCATGACGTACGGCAGGTGGCCGAACTGCGGGATCCGCTGCGCGATGCCCAGCTCGATCAGCGCCTTGTACAGCGCGATCTGGCGCGGGGTGGAGGAGAGCAGGTCCTCGCCGCGCAGGACGTGGGTGATCTCCATGAGGGCGTCGTCCACCGGGTTCACCAGCGTGTACAGCGGGGCGCCGTTCGCGCGGACGATGCCGTAGTCGGGCACGTTCTCCGGCGTGAAGGTCAGCTCGCCGCGGACCAGGTCGGTGAAGGTGATGGCCTCGTCCGGCATGCGGAAGCGGACGATCGGGGTGCGGCCCTGCGCCTGGTACTCCTCGACCTGCTCGGCGGTCAGGTCGCGGCAGTGGCCGTCGTAGCCGGAGGGCCTGCCTGCGGCGCGGGCGGCCTCGCGGCGGGTGTCCAGCTCCTCCTGGGAGCAGTAGCAGTGGTAGGCGTGGCCGCCGTCGAGGAGCTTCTGGGCGACGTCGGCGTAGAGGTCCATGCGCTGCGACTGGCGGTACGGCGCGTGCGGGCCGCCGACCTCGGGGCCCTCGTCCCAGTCGAAGCCGAGCCAGCGCATCGCGTCGAGCAGCTGGTTGTACGACTCCTCCGAGTCGCGGGCCGCGTCGGTGTCCTCGATGCGGAAGACCAGGGTGCCCTGGTGGTGCCGGGCGAACGCCCAGTTGAACAGGGCGGTGCGGACCAGGCCCACGTGGGGGTTACCGGTGGGTGAGGGGCAGAAACGGACGCGTACGGAGCCGGGTGCGCTAGCCACGCTTGACAACCTTGTTGGTGAGAGTGCCGATGCCTTCGATGGTGACGGCGACCTCGTCGCCGACGCCGAGGGGGCCGACCCCCGCGGGGGTGCCGGTGAGGATCACGTCGCCGGGGAGCAGCGTCATGGCCTCGGAGATGTTGACGATCAGGTCCTCGATCGGGTGGATCATCTCGCTCGTGCGGCCGAGCTGGCGTTGTTCGCCGTTGACCGTGAGCTGGATGGTGAGGTCGTTCGCGGCGTCCACCGAGAGGTCCGTCTCGACCCAGGGGCCGAGCGGGCAGGAGGTGTCGAAGCCCTTGGCCCGGGCCCACTGCTTCTCGCGCTTCTGCACGTCGCGGGCGGTGACGTCGTTGGCGCAGGTGTAGCCGAAGATCACGTCCTTGACGCGGTCGCGCGGGACCTCGCGGCACAGGCGGCCGATGACGACGGCCAGCTCGGCCTCGTGGTGCAGTTCCTGGGAGAACGACGGGTACTGGATGTCGTCGCCGGGGCCGATCACGGAGGTGGACGGCTTGAAGAAGGCGAACGGCGCCTCGGGCACCTCGTTGCCCAGTTCGCGCGCGTGCTCGGCGTAGTTGCGGCCGAACGCCACGACCTTGTTGGGGAGCACCGGCGGGAGCAGCCTGACCTTGCTCAGCGGCACCTTCGTCCCGGACAGCTCGAAGTCCGCGAACGGGATGCCCTTGATGATGTCGAGGACGAGTTCGTCCTGCTTGTCGCCCTCGACCGCGCCGAAGGCTACGTTCCCGTCGATGGAGAACCTGGCGATGCGCACGGGATCCTTGCGCCCCTCACTGAGAACCGGCGTACTGACGCCTCAGGTTATCGGAGCTATGCGAAGTTGTTCGCTTCCGGGGGCATCGCCGCAGGTCAGAGGCGGGTCACCGGGTCGCGCTCGGGCACAGGCCGGTGAGGCGGCCGCCGGGGGCCCGGAAAAAAGCGAACGCGGCCGGAAGGGACCGTCGTGGTCCTTCCGGCCGCGCCCGGCGGAGCCGTCGGCTACTCGCCGGCCGGGGCGCCCGCGCCGGCCGGGACCTCCACCAGGACGGTGCGCCTGGGGTTGGCCGTCTGGGCGGGCAGTTCGACGGAGTGCTCCGGCAGCTCGGGCGTCTGCAGCTCGCCGGCGTCCTTGAGGTGCGCCAGGGTCGTGCGCCGCGGGTTGGCGATCTTGCGGAACATCATCGTCGTCTTCACCGTTGTCGTCCTGTGCCCTCTGGTCGAGTGGTTGGCAGAGTCGTCCGTCTTGTAAAGCGTCAGGCTAAACATCCGATTCCCCGACGAAGGCGCCAACTGCCCATGAGTCGCGTGTGAGTTTGCTCACGAACTCGCGGGCAAACCGGTCAATTCCGGCTGACAACACGCGCCAGCGAAACGGACATTGACCCACTGAAGCCACCATTCCGCTCCTGATCATGGCGACTGGGACACAGGGCGCCACCCGGCGACTCGCAGGGGTACGTCCGTTATGCCCAGGATCCGGTTCCACGGCTGGTAACCCGGCACTCACTGCCCGTCACGGAGGTCACAGCTCGGCTCACTGCCCTTGTTGGAGATCCTGCACTGTGCTGGAATTCCACGGACCGCCGCGGGATCGAACCGGCGCAGGGGGCGCGCACAGCGCCGAGCGGCGGCGAGACAGGGGGGAACCAGCGCCGGTCACTCAAGACCACCGGGGGGCGTATTCAGGGCGCTCTCCACAACGCCGACACCGTGTCCCTCCGTTCACGCGGAGGGGCGCCTGGTCCAGAGGTTGCGACGCTAGTGCAGGGACGTTTCAAGAGGGATGGCAGCGCTTCGGCGGAGCCGGAGCCGCACGGCGGGACCGACCGCGGTTCCTCGCCCCAGCACGCCCAGAACCCGGGCCCCGGCCAGGCCGCGGACGGCGGTGAGCGCGGCGGGCGTCCGGGCGCCTCGGCCCCGTCGGCCTCCGCGACCACGACGCCCTCGGGCGACTCGGCGCCCACGGTGAAGCCGGCGCAGGGCCCGACCGGCACCGGTTCGCGGCTCGCCCTGCGCAACTGGCGCATCTCCACCCGCCTGGTGTCGCTGCTCGCGCTGCCGGTGGTCGCGGCCACCTCGCTGGGCGCGCTCCGTATCGACCAGTCCGTCGAGGACATCCAGCAGCTCGACAACATGAAGCTGCTGACGGAGATGACCAAGCAGGCCACCGAACTGGCCCACGCGCTCCAGGAGGAGCGCGACCAGTCCGCCGGCCCGCTGGCGCACGGCGGCCTGAAGGCGAACGACTACCAGATCAAGGCCTACCAGCAGAAGACCGACCGGGCCCGCGAGAACTTCCTCGACGCCTCCGAGCAGATCGACGCGGCCAGCAAGGACGGCAATCTGCAGGGCGTCCGCGACGCGCTGGTCGGCCTCGCCAACCAGCTGGACGACCTGGCCAGGATCCGCAAGTCGGCCTACGTGTCCAAGGACAACGCGACCCAGACGGTCGAGTCCTACCACCGGCTCATCACCCAGCTGATCGGCCTCTCCCAGGACATGGCCGAGGCGTCCAGCAACCCGGAGATGATCTCCCGCACCCGTGCCCTGGCGGCCTTCTCCACCGCCAAGGAGTACGCCTCCGTGCAGCGCGCGATGATCGCCGCCGCGCTGCCCGCGACCACCAGCACCAAGGGCGACCTCTCCGAGAACGACCGCCTCTACGGCCAGTCGGCGTACGAGAGCGAGGGCTCCGAGCTGGCGATCTTCCGGAAGATCTACGCCAGCCAGAACGCCGAGGAACTGCTCAAGCCGATCGACGAGGGCAACCCGACGATCGAGTCCGCCGACACCTACGCCAAGCGCTCCTTCGAGTCCCCGGACGGCCTGCAGCAGCTGCCGGCGCGGTCCTACAAGGACTGGGTGGACGACAGCTCGACCAAGATCGAGCAGATGAAGAAGATCGAGCGCACGCTCCTGGAGGAGATGGAGCAGAAGGCGCGCGAGCTGAAGAGCGCCACCCAGCGGGACGCGATCATCTCCGGTGCGCTGATCCTGCTCGTGCTCGGCGTCTCGCTCGTCGGCGCGTTCGTCGTCGCCCGGTCCATGATCCGCTCGCTGCGCCGGCTCCAGGAGACCGCGACCAGGGTCGCCCAGGACCGCCTGCCCGAGCTGGTCAAGCAGCTGTCGGAGTCGGACCCGCAGGACGTCGACACCTCCGTGGAGTCGGTCGGTGTGCACTCCCGGGACGAGATCGGCCAGGTGGCCGCGGCCTTCGACGACGTGCACCGCGAGGCGGTCCGCCTCGCCGCCGAGCAGGCGCTGCTGCGGGGCAACGTCAACGCGATGTTCACCAACCTCTCGCGCCGCTCCCAGGGTCTGATCCAGCGCCAGCTGTCCCTCATCTCCGAACTGGAGTCCCGCGAGGCCGACCCGGACCAGCTGTCCTCGCTGTTCAAGCTCGACCACCTCGCGACGCGTATGCGCCGTAACGGTGAGAACCTCCTCGTCCTCGCGGGTGAGGAGCCCGGCCGTCGCTGGACCCGCCCGGTCCCGCTGGTCGACGTGCTCCGCGCCGCCGCGTCCGAGGTGGAGCAGTACGAGCGCATCGAGCTGGCCGCCGTACCCACCACCGAGGTGGCCGGCCGGGTCGTCAACGACCTCGTGCACCTGCTCGCCGAGCTGCTGGAGAACGCGACCTCGTTCTCCTCGCCGCAGACCAAGGTCAAGGTCACCGGTCACGCGCTGCCCGACGGCCGCGTCCTGATCGAGATCCACGACACCGGTATCGGCCTGTCCCCCGAGGACCTGGCGGCGATCAACGAGCGGCTCGCCTCGCCGCCCACCGTCGACGTCTCCGTCTCCCGCCGCATGGGTCTGTTCGTGGTCGGCCGGCTGTCCCAGCGGCACGGCATCCGCATCCAGCTGCGCCCGTCCGACTCCGGTGGTACGACCGCGCTGGTCATGCTGCCCGTGGACGTCGCCCAGGGCGGCAAGAAGCCCGCTCCGGGCAAGCCCGGTGCCCCCGTGTCGACCGGTGGTCCCGCCGCCGCGCAGGCCGCCGCCGGTGCGGCGGCGGCCCGGCGGCAGACCGCCGGCAACGGCGGCGCCCCGGGCGGTGGCGGTCTGCTCGGTGCCGGTCCGGGCTCGCGTGGCCAGGTCGGCTCCGCCCAGGGTCCCCGGGCCGCGCTGCCCGGCGCGGGCCAGGGCGGCCGTCCCGGTGCGCCGGGCGGAGCGCGCGGTCCTCAGGGCGGCAGGCCGGCGCCGGCCGGTGCCGGTGCGGGCGGCTTCGGCGGTCAGACGCCGGGCGCCCCGCAGGGCCTGCAGGCCGCGAACCCGGGCGGGCAGCAGCAGGACGCCTTCGGCGGTCGCGGCCGGAAGCGGTCCGGTGGTCCCTCCGACCAGGGCCGTCAGCCCCAGCTGCCGCCGCGCGGCGGCCCGCGGGCCGAACTGCCCGGCGGTGACCCGCAGTCCCGCACGCCGGACTGGAGCGACGCCCAGGCCCCGCTGTCGCGTGCCTCGCTGGACACCCCGCGCGGCCATGACGAGCAGGACCCGGCGCGGACCGCGCACATGCCGCGCGTGGACGACCGGCAGGGCCCGGGCTCGACCGCGGAGATGCCGCGGATCGACGCCCAGGGGCCGGGCGCGACGGGCGAGTTCCCGCGCGCCGAGCTGAACGGCGGTTCGCACACGGGCCAGTTCGCCCACCCGGACCACGCCCAGCAGAGCGGCCAGTTCGCGCGCCCGGACAGCGCCCAGAACACGGGCCAGTTCCCGCGCCCCGACCACCTCCAGCAGACCGGCCAGTTCACGCGCCCCGACAACCCCCAGGACACGGGTCGGTTCGGGCTCCCCGACGACGGCCGCCAGCAGGGCCGTTTCGACGGCGGCGACCAGCAGGGCACCGACTCGTTCGTCCGCTCCGACGTGTTCGGCACGCCGGCGCCCGGACGGCGGGACAACGGCGCTCAGCACACGGGCCAGTACCCGGCCCCGCAGGCGTACGACGGCGGCTACGACGGCAGCTCCACCGGGCAGCACGCTCTGCCCGGCCGCCAGAACCCCGGTCACACCGGCCAGTTCGAGCGCCCGCAGCCGCCCCGTGCCGACTTCGGCGCCCCCCGTCCGCCGGCCCCGCAGCAGCGTCCGGTCCGCCAGGAGCCCGACAACCGGGGCGCCGCGCAGGCGCCGGGTGACGGATGGGCCCTGCCGCCGGCCAGCGGCCCGGGTGACGGCCGTACCCCGCTGTACGACACGCTGGAGACCAACTGGTTCCACGGCGGTCAGCAGCAGGAGGAGAACGCGCCCGCGCAGCGGCAGCCGCAGGCGCCCGCTCCGCAGCGTCCCGCGCCCGCCGCCAACAACGGCAACGGCTCCTGGCGTACCTCGCCGAACGACGAACTCGTCCGGCAGGCCGAGCGCGTCCGGCAGCCCGCGGCCGGCGGGGTCACCACCTCCGGCCTGCCGCGTCGCGTGCCCCGGGCGAACCTCGTACCGGGCACGGCACAGCAGCAACAGCACCAAAGCGGTCCGCAGGTCTCGCGCGCGCCTGACGACGTGCGCGGACGGCTGACCAATCTCCGTCGGGGCATCGCTCAGGGCCGTCAGGCCGGCAGCGGCCAGACCGGCAGCTTCCCGAGCCCCACTCACCAGCAGGAGCGTTAGTTGAGTCCGATGAGCCAGGCGGCACAGAACCTGAACTGGTTGATCACCAACTTCGTGGACAACACCCCTGGGGTGTCCCACACGGTGGTGGTCTCCGCCGACGGCCTTCTGCTGGCGATGTCCGAAGGCTTCCCGCGGGACCGCGCCGACCAGCTGGCGGCCGTCGCGTCCGGTCTGACCTCGCTGACGGCCGGGGCGTCCCGGATCTTCGAGGGCGGCACCGTGGCGCAGACGGTCGTCGAGATGGAGCGCGGGTTCCTTTTCCTGATGTCCATCTCGGACGGGTCGTCCCTCGCGGTCCTGGCCCATCCCGAGGCGGACATCGGTCTCGTCGGCTACGAGATGGCACTGCTCGTCGACCGCGCAGGGGCGGTACTCACCCCGGACCTGCGCGCCGAACTCCAGGGAAGTCTGCTTCACTGACCGCCCCCGGCACCACCCACCTCACGAAAACACCGTCCGGCCGCCACAATCCCCCCACCGGCCCCGTCAGACGGCTTGACTGACCGACTTGCTGTCCCGCCCGGAGGATTCATGACCCCGCCCACCGCCCATCATGATCCGTACGCGGAGCCGTACGGGGACGAGGGCGACCAGCCGCTGGTGAGGCCGTACGCCATGACCGGCGGCCGGACCAGGCCTCGCTACCAGCTCGCCATCGAGGCGCTGATCAGCACCACGGCCGACCCGGCAGCGCTCATGGGGCTGCTCCCGGAGCACCAGCGCATCTGCCATCTGTGCCGCGAGGTCAAGTCGGTCGCGGAGGTCTCCGCGCTGCTGGCCATGCCGCTCGGTGTGGCCCGGATCCTGGTGGCCGACCTCGCTGAGGCCGGCCTGGTCGCCATCCACCAGCCGGGTGGGGACGAGAACAACGGCGGCGCTCCGGACGTGACGCTGCTCGAAAGGGTGCTCAGTGGACTTCGCAAGCTCTGACGGGGGCCGGGCCACCACCTCCGCGAAGATCGTGGTGGCGGGCGGCTTCGGCGTGGGCAAGACCACGTTCGTCGGCGCCGTCTCGGAGATCAACCCGCTGCGCACAGAGGCCGTCATGACGTCCGCTTCGGCCGGCATCGACGACCTCACCCACACCGGGGACAAGACCACCACCACGGTGGCCATGGACTTCGGCCGCATCACCCTGGACCAGGACCTGATCCTGTACCTGTTCGGCACCCCCGGGCAGGACCGCTTCTGGTTCATGTGGGACGACCTGGTCCGCGGCGCCATCGGCGCCGTCGTCCTGGTGGACACCCGGCGCCTGGCCGACTGCTTCCCCGCGGTCGACTACTTCGAGAACTCGGGCCTGCCCTTCGTCATCGCCCTCAACGGCTTCGACGGCCAGCAGCCCTACTCCCCGGACGAGGTCCGCGAGGCGCTGCAGATCGGCCCGGACACCCCGATCATCACGACGGACGCCCGCCACCGCGCGGACGCCAAGAGCGCGCTGATCACACTGGTGGAACACGCCCTGATGGCACGGCTGAAGTAGCACTCAAGTACGACGGGCCGTAAGGCAGTTGCCGTAAAGGGTTCGGAGCCGACTGTGGCCTTTGACACGGTCGGCTCCGGTGTTCATAACAGTTCGGCAGAGGAATCGCCCGGCATCACCACGCGACGCGGTCGTGTGGTGCCGCTGTGCGCACAAACGCCCCGCCTTTTGGCGGGGCTCGCTCTTTATGACCGTTTTATCTAGCGCTTACAACCGCTCCATCACCAGGTTTCCACTGTTTGGAAGTGCACTGGTCCACGTGCTGGAATGCCTGAACTGCCCAATGGTCAAAGACGTACTGAGTCCGTACCGAGTACGTACTGGTGGTCGATGGCGAACCGGGCTCTGAGAGACTGCGGCACGACGTAGGTGCCGACCGCCGAGAGGTTGTTGGTCGAGTGAGGCGAAGCAAGAACGGTCCCGAGCCGTCGGCGCGGGGCAACTTCACCCCGCCGCCGCGCGCTGCGGCGCCCACCCCCGTTCCCGCTGCGGAACCGGCGGCCACTCCCGCGCCCAGCGGCGGCCGTCTCTCCCCGCGGAACTGGCGGGTGCCGACCCGGCTGAACGCGATCCTGCTCATACCCGTGGCCGTCGGCCTCGTCATGGGCGGCTTCCAGGTGAAGAGCTCGATCGACACCTGGCAGCAGGCCCGCGACGCCGAGAACACCGCCCGTCTCGTGCGCGCCGCCCTCACCTACGCCGACGCTCTGGAGAGCGAGCGCGACGTCACCGCGACACCGCTGCTGCTGAACAAGAAGGACGCCGACAGCAAGGCGCTCGTCGACAACGCCCGCAAGGCCACGGACCAGGCCGCCGACGTCTTCGACGAGGCGACGAAGAGCATGCCCGCCACGTCGGGCCTGCAGCGCCGGCTGAAGCTGTTCCGCGAGGCCGAGCCCAAACTGGCGCAGCTGCGGCAGGTCGCGTACACCTCCAGGACGACCGGCGTGCAGACCGAAGAGGGCTACGTCGAGGTCAGCCACCCCCTGATGGAGTTCGCCAACGAACTCGGTCTGGGCACCGGAAACATCACCTCCTACGGCCGTACCGTCTACGCCATCTCGCTGACCAAGGCGGCGCTGTCGCTGGAGCGGTCGATCGGCACCCACCTGCTGGTCAAGCCCGGCCCGGACGCCCCGAACCTGGCGACCCAGCGGGTCTCCCTGTCCTCGTACGCCTACCTGGAGCGCATCGCCCGGGAGGAGTACCTCGGCGGTGGCACCGAGGCCGACGCGCAGAAGCTGAGCGACGCGGAACAGAAGATCAAGACGGACGCCGCCGGCATGGTCCAGAAGGCCAAGGCGAGCAACCCGAACTACGTCGCCCCGCCCTCCGACCCGACCCGGATGGTCACCGCGGTCGCCACCATGAAGGACACCAGCACCGTCACCCGTGACCAGCTGGCCGCGGGCGGCGTCACCGCCGACAACTGGTGGGCGGTCAACACGCTGAAGTACAAGGCGTACCGCCAGATCGAGTCGGACATGGCCGACAAGGCGGTGAACGAGGCCTCGGCCATCGCCGGCGACGCCAAGACCTCGGCGTTCATCACCGGCGCCGTGGTCGTCGTCGCCCTGCTGGCCGCGTTCCTCCTGGCCGGTCTGGTGGCCCGCCAGATGAGCCGCTCGATGCGTCAGCTGCGCAACGCCGCCTTCGGCATCGCCGAGCAGCGGCTGCCGATGCTGGTCGACCAGTTGTCCCGCACCGACCCCGGCCGGGTCGACACCCGGGTCGCGCCGATCCCGATCACCACCAAGGACGAGATCGGCGAGGTCGCCCGCGCCTTCGACCAGGTCCACCGCGAGGCGGTCCGGCTCGCCTCCGAGCAGGCCCTGCTGCGGGGCAACATCAACGCGATCTTCACCAACCTCTCGCGCCGCAACCAGTCGCTGATCGAGGGCCAGCTCACGCTGATCACCGACCTGGAGAACAACGAGGCCGACCCGGACCAGCTGGAGAACCTCTTCAAGCTGGACCACCTGGCCACCCGTATGCGCCGCAACGGCGAGAACCTCCTGGTCCTCGCCGGCGAGGAGCCCGGCCGCCGCTGGGACCAGCCCGTGCCGCTCATCGACGTGCTGCGCGCCGCCTCCTCCGAGGTGGAGCAGTACGAGCGCATCGAGCTGTCGGGCGTGCCGGAGGCGGAGATCCACGGCCGCGCGGTCACCGACCTCGTGCACCTGCTGGCCGAGCTGCTGGAGAACGCCACCACGTTCTCCTCCCCGCAGACCAAGGTCCGCGTCACGGCGACCCGTCTCCCCGACGGCCGCGTGATGATCGAGATCCACGACAAGGGCATCGGTCTGACCGCCGAGGACTTCGCGGACATCAACCACAAGCTGGCCAACCCGCCGACCGTGGACGCCGCGATCTCGCAGCGCATGGGCCTGTTCGTGGTCGGCCGGCTGTCCGACCGGCACGGCATCCGGGTCCAGCTGCGCCCCTCGGGCGAGCAGGCCGGCACGACGTCCCTGGTCATGCTGCCGGACGCGATCACGCACGGCGGTGGCGGCGAGGCCCCGCTGGACCGCGAGGAGTTCACCGTCTCGCAGATCATCCCGGAGCAGCAGTTCCAGGGTGAGAGCTTCGGCCAGCAGCAGCCGCCGCTGCGCACCGCGGCGGAACTGGGCTTCGACGACAGCCGGTACCCGGAGGTCCCCGACGACATCCGCGACCTGGACCCGGTGGGCCGCTCCCTGATGCGCGAGGAGCGCCGCGCGGCCCTGGAGACCCAGAACCACGGGCAGCAGCCCGGCGAGCCGCGGCAGGAGGCCGCCGAGGCCCCCACCGGGTACACGGACCCGTTCACCGGGCAGCACCAGGCGTACCAGGAGCAGCCTCAGCAGTCGTACGACGAGCAGCCTCAGCAGTCCTACGAGGCACCGGCGTACGAGGAGCAGCGGCAGCAGACGTACGAGGAGCAGCCGCAGCACGCGTCGTACGAGCAGCGCTACGACGAGCAGTACTACGCCCCGAACGGCGAAGTGCCGCAGCACGACGGTTTCTCCGCGAACGGCGGCTACCCGGAGCCCGCGTCCACGTATGCGGAGCCTGCCCAGACGCCGGCCTACCAGGACGACTGGCCCCAGCAGGACGGCTACCAGAACGGCTATCCGGCCCAGTACGCTCCGGAAACGGAATCCTCGCAGGCCGCTGACGCGAGTGAGCGGAACCGCGTAGGCTTCGACCGTCCGGGAACGGCATCTCCCGCCGCACACGAGCTGACCGACGCCGGGCTGCCCCGCCGCGGGTCACCCGCGAGCGGCTCCCCCGCGAGCGGCTCCCACGGCGCAGGCTCCGCGAACGGCACGGCCCGCGTGCAGCAGGAAGCGCCGGCTCCCGCACCGGGGAACGCTCCGGGGACGGGCGGCCAGAGCGGCTGGCGTTCGGCGAACGACGAGCGGTGGCAGCAGGCCGCGCAGCTCCGGAAGCCCAAGGCAGGCGGGGTCACCGCCTCGGGCCTGCCGCGGCGGGTGCCCAAGGCCAATCTGGTCGAGGGTTCCGCCGAGACCACCCCCCAGGGAGGCCCACAGGTCTCCCGCGCCCCGGAGGACGTCCGGGGCAGGCTGAGCAACCTGCGCCGGGGCGTCCAGCGCGGACGCAGCGCAGGCAGTGAAACGAACGGCCAGGGCTTCGGTCCTGACAGCACCTACAACCAGGAGCGTTAGTGTGAGCCCGATGAGCCAGGCGGCACAGAACCTGAACTGGTTGATCACCAACTTCGTGGACAACACCCCGGGGGTGTCCCACACGGTGGTGGTCTCCGCCGACGGACTCCTTCTGGCGATGTCCGAAGGCTTCCCCCGCGACCGCGCCGACCAGCTCGCGGCCGTCGCCTCCGGTCTGACGTCTCTGACGGCAGGCGCCTCCCGGATCTTCGAGGGAGGCAGCGTGAATCAGACGGTTGTGGAGATGGAGCGGGGATTCCTCTTCATCATGTCCATCTCCGACGGTTCCTCGCTCGCGGTCCTGGCCCACCCCGAGGCGGACATCGGCCTCATCGGGTACGAGATGGCCCTTCTGGTGGACCGCGCGGGCACGGTCCTCACCCCGGATCTCCGCGCGGAGCTCCAGGGAAGCCTTCTCAACTAATAATCGGACGGTGCGTATTCGCGTCCCGGGGCCGTAAGGTTTCGGGACGCGGTTCCCCAGGGACGGGTGCCCGGCGCAGTCGGAGGAGGAGAAAGTGGCAACACCCCCAGGCGGTTCGTCTTCGGGCAACTGGTCGTACGGCCCTGCCCAGGGCCAGAGCGACGGTTCGGCGAACCCGTACAACTTCCCCTCCGCCCCCAGCCACCGGCAGCCGTACGCCCCGCAGGGCCCGGGCCCGTCGCCGTACGACCAGCCCCCGGCGCCGCGCATCCAGCCGGTCCAGCCGCAGCGCCGCCCCGAGCCGGCACCGGCCTCGGCGTCCAACAACCCCCTGGTGCGTCCGTACGCCATGACCGGCGGCCGGACCCGCCCGCGCTACCAGCTCGCCATCGAGGCGCTGGTGCACACCACCGCCGCTCCGCACCAGATGCAGGGTCAGCTGCCCGAGCATCAGCGGATCTGCAACCTCTGCCGGGAGATCAAGTCAGTGGCCGAGATCTCGGCCCTTCTCACGATCCCTCTCGGCGTGGCCAGGATCCTCGTCGCCGACTTGGCGGAGGCGGGCCTGGTCGCCATCCATCAGCCCGGCGGCGACGAGAACGCCGGTGGCCAGCCAGACGTGACACTGCTCGAAAGGGTGCTCAGTGGACTTCGCAAGCTCTAGCGGCGGTCCTTCCCGCTCCACCACCTCCGCGAAGATCGTGGTGGCGGGCGGCTTCGGCGTGGGCAAGACCACGTTCGTCGGCGCCGTCTCGGAGATCAACCCGCTGCGCACAGAGGCCGTCATGACGTCCGCTTCGGCCGGCATCGACGACCTCACCCACACCGGGGACAAGACCACCACCACGGTGGCCATGGACTTCGGCCGCATCACCCTGGACCAGGACCTGATCCTGTACCTGTTCGGCACCCCCGGCCAGGACCGCTTCTGGTTCATGTGGGACGACCTGGTCCGCGGCGCCATCGGCGCGATCGTCCTCGTCGACACCCGGCGTCTCGCCGACTGCTTCCCCGCGGTCGACTACTTCGAGAACTCGGGCCTGCCCTTCGTCATCGCCCTCAACGGCTTCGACGGCCAGCAGCCCTACTCCCCGGACGAGGTCCGCGAGGCGCTGCAGATCGGCCCGGACACCCCGATCATCACGACGGACGCCCGCCACCGCGCGGACGCCAAGAGCGCGCTGATCACACTGGTGGAACACGCCCTGATGGCACGCCTGCGCTAGCCGGTCCCGCTTGACGAGGGGTCCTTTCCTTCCGGAGAGGGCCCCTTTGTCGTGGAGCCGCACGCGGAGACGCCCGGCATCGCCGTCACCGTCCGCTGAACACACCGCGGCCCCGCCCTCCCGAAAGGAGAAGCGGGGCCGCGGTGGACGCGCTACGAACCTCAGTGCCAGCTGTGCGGCGCCCGGAAGCCGGGCTCGCGCTCCAGGCGGCGCCAGCCTGCCTTCGCGCGGGCCCGGTGGGTCGCCGAAGGCTCGGGGCGGGCGGCGGCGCGGGCCAGGAGGATCGCTGTGATGGCGGCGACTTCCTCGGGCTCGGCGTGGCCCTTCTCGACGCGGATGTCAGGAGTGCTCATGGGTGTCAGTCTCCGTGAGAGAGGTGTCCGCCGGGTTACTGCGGCGGGTTGCCGTGCTTGCGGGAGGGCAGGTCGGCGTGCTTGGTGTGCAGCATCGCCAGGGACTTGATCAGCACCTCGCGGGTCTCGGCGGGGTCGATGACGTCGTCGACCAGGCCCCGCTCGGCCGCGTAGTAGGGGTGCATCAGCTCGGACTTGTACTCCTTGACCATCCGCGCCCGCATGGCCTCGGGGTCCTCGGCCTCGGCGATCTGCCGGCGGAAGATGACGTTGGCCGCGCCCTCCGCACCCATCACGGCGATCTCGTTCGTCGGCCACGCGTAGGTGAGGTCGGCGCCGATCGACTGGGAGTCCATGACGATGTAGGCACCTCCGTACGCCTTGCGCAGGATGAGCGAGATCCTCGGCACGGTCGCGTTGCAGTAGGCGTACAGCAGCTTCGCGCCGTGGCGGATGATTCCGCCGTGCTCCTGGTCGACACCGGGGAGGAACCCGGGGACGTCCAGGAAGGTGACGATCGGGATATTGAAAGCGTCACACATCTGGACAAAGCGCGCAGCTTTTTCACTCGCCTCGATGTCCAGCACGCCCGCCAGGACCTGCGGCTGGTTCGCGATGATGCCGACCACCTGGCCGTCCAGCCGGGCGAGGGCGCAGATGATGTTGCGCGCCCAGCGCTCGTGGACCTCCAGGTACTCGCCGTCGTCGACGATCTCCTCGATGACCTTGGCCATGTCGTAGGGCCGGTTGCCGTCGGCCGGGACCAGGTCCAGCAGCACGTCGCCGCGGCGGTCCGCCGGGTCCGTGGAGTCGACCCGCGGCGGGTTCTCACGGTTGTTCTGCGGGAGGAGCGACAGGAGGTAGCGCACCTCGGCGATGCACGTCTCCTCGTCGTCGTACGCGAAGTGGCAGACGCCGCTCGTCTCGGCGTGGACGTCCGCGCCGCCCAGGCCGTTCTGGGTGATCTCCTCGCCGGTGACGGCCTTGACCACGTCGGGGCCCGTGATGAACATCTGGGACGTGTCGCGGACCATGAAGACGAAGTCCGTCAGCGCCGGGGAGTACGCGGCGCCGCCCGCGCACGGGCCGAGCATCACGGAGATCTGCGGGATGACACCGCTCGCCCTGGTGTTGCGCTGGAAGATGCCGCCGTAGCCGGCGAGGGCGGAGACGCCCTCCTGGATGCGGGCGCCGGCGCCGTCGTTGAGCGACACCAGCGGAGCACCGGCCGCGATGGCCATGTCCATGATCTTGTGGATCTTGGTGGCGTGGGCCTCGCCGAGAGCGCCGCCGAAGATCCGGAAGTCGTGGGCGTAGACGAAGACCGTACGGCCCTCCACCGTGCCCCAGCCGGTGATGACACCGTCGGTGTACGGCTTCTTCGCCTCCAGGCCGAAGCCGGTCGCCCGGTGCCGGCGCAGCTGCTCGACCTCCTGGAAGGACCCGGGGTCGAGGAGCAGCTCGATCCGCTCCCGTGCCGTCAGCTTGCCCTTGGCGTGCTGCGCCTCGGTCGCCTTCTCGCTCGGGCCCGCCAGGGCCTGGGCGCGGATCTCGTGCAGTTCGGCGACCCGTCCGCGTGCGTCCGTCGGCTCGCCGGTCGGCTCACCCGTCGTCTCTTCCAAAACGGTCATGTAGTGACCTTACGAAGGACCCGAAGAAAAGCGAGCCGTCGACTCTGTACAGTCTCCGGCCCGTTTTCCTGGTGCCAGTGAACAGAACCATGGCGGCATGCAGGCGTTCCGACTGCTCAGGAGGGCATCTCGTTGTAGGGAGGCCACAAAGCCGTCAGCCGAGAGTCAGCTCACATTCGTGGGTGGCACATGCCATCCCCGGAGTGACACGGAGCCTCAGACGGCGGTCAGCCGAAAGGACCTCGACGCTGTCGTCGGCCCGGGTCACCGCGCGCACCGCACGGTTCCAGACCAGCTCCAGCGGGGCTCCGGTGCGGGGCGGCTCGCTCACGCAGAGGGTGGCCGTCCGGCCCCGGCGTACGACGAGCACGCTCGCGCCGGCCGAGACGGTCAGGTCCCCCACCGTACCGTCCCGCCAGAAGTTCCACGCCGTCAGGCCCAGCCGGGGGACGGCGACGGCCTGGTGGCCGGCGTCGTTGGCGAGGACGGCCAGCCAGTGCCGGTCGGCGGCCCGGGCGGCGGTCTGCGCGCGGGAGGCGCCGGGCAGCAGGACGTAGGCGTAGCCGCCGTCCTCGGGGTCGGTGCCGTGGTCGAGCCAGAGGGTCTGCCATCGCCGGGTGCGCCGCTCGTCCGTGCTGGTGGTGTTGATGTCGGACCAGGCGCCGGTGCGGTCCTCGCGGAGGGTGTGCAGCTCGCCGCCGCACGGCAGGATCCATCCGCCGTGCTCCTCCAGGTGGGCCCAGTTCCGCCCGCGCACAAAGCTCTGGGTGCCGTTCTCCCCCAGGTTGCGGCTGTCCACGACCGTCTCCACCGGGACGCCGTCGGCGCAGGAGATCCCGGCGCCGAGGCAGACCACGGCGTCGTCGAGGAAGAACCAGGACTTGTGGGCCCGAAGGGTGGAGCCGAGGCCCTTGAGGTGCTGGCCGACCGCCGCGTACGTGCCGTCGGTGGTTCCGCCGACCCAGCGGACGTCCGGCTTGGGGGCGCCCCACTCGCCGCCGGCCCGGTCGGGCAGCCGCTTCGTGGACACGGTGGTGCCGGGCAGCCGGTACCAGTCGACGGTGGGCCAGTACCAGTCGGTGTACTGGCCGCTGCGGCCCCGGGGCCACCAGGAGAGCATGCCGGACCCGGTGTGCCAGCCGCGCGGGTTCTCGCCGTTGCCGCACTCGTAGTGGGCGATGCGGTCGCTGGCCATGGCGAGGGCGGCGGTGAAGCGGGGCGTGCGGTGGACGGCGCGGTCCATGGCCGGGAAGAGACGGTGGCCGAGGGGTTCCGGGGCGGCGGGTCCGGGCGAGGCGGCGATGGCGTGCAGCCGCGCGAGATCGGCGACGCCGAACTGTCGTGAGGTCAGCACCGGTGTGACGGTGTCCCGTTCGATCCAGCCCTTGATCCGGCCGTGCCACCGTTCCCGCTCGGCCGCGCTCGCGCCGCCCGCGAGGAGGGCGATGGCGGCGATCAGGGCCTGCCCGTGGTAGTGGTCGCCGCGCAGCACGTGCTGGTCGTCACTGCGCAGGTAACCCCGGCTGATGGCGCGGCCGTTGACGCAGTCCATCACCAGCCCGTCGTGGATCAGGGGCGCGTAGGCGTGCTCGACGCTGTCCAGGACGTGTCGCCGGGCGGGCTCGGTGACCTCCCAGTCGGACCCCGCGAGCAGCGCGAACAGCCGCCCGAGGCCGTCGAGCAGGACCTGGCCGTACGTGCCGGAGTAGGCGACCCAGGTGTGCTGGACGAAGGACCCGTCGGCGTAGAGGCCGTCGCCCTTCGTCACATACGGGAAGACGGGCGAGAGGGCGTCGCGGGCCAGGGAGATCTTCTGCGGACTCCGGCCGAGGATGCCGCGCAGGGCGACCGAGCGGCACAGGTCGACGCGGTTGGCGCCGGTGGAGGTGCCGGAGTAGTCGGTGAGCATGGCGTCCGGGACGAAGTGGTCGACGGCCGCGCAGGCCGCCGCGATCCGGGCCGGGCCGAGCCGCTCGTACAGGGCGGCCGTGATGTCCGTCAGCAGCCGGGGGCTGCCGATCTGCCACTCCCACCAGTTGCCGTAGCGGGTGGTGGCGGGGTTGTAGACGGTGGCGGAGAGGTGGTCGAGCCCGCGCAGCACGTCGGCGAGGAGGCCGGGGTCGCCGGTGGAACCGGTGCCGCTCTGGACGTACGCCTGGGCCATGGTCCACAGGCGGCCGTAGCTGAAGGTGATGCCGGAGGGCGGGTCGAAGGGATGCCCGGGCCAGAGCGAAGCGGCAGCGGGCTCCATACCGTCCCGGAACTCCCGTGCCCGCTGACCCAGTTGGGCGAGCCGGGAGGCGTACGGCTCGGCGGCCGGATCGTATCCCGCGCCCAGGGCGATGCCGAGCCAGCGGCGGCGCAGTACGTCGTACGGGTCCTCGGACGCCCGCGCGCCGGGCGCCGGGGCGGCGGCGAGGGCGGCGGCCAGCAGCAGCGCGCGTCGGGTCATGCGCATGGGCCCGGTCACCGCCCTCTCTCCTCGGCTCCCGGCTCAGCAGCCGCCGCAGTTGTAGTAGAGGACGTCCCAGTGGCTGCCCTCGTCGGCATAGATGTTGCCGGAGCCGGACTGGTACTGCGGGGCGCCGTCGCCGCGCAGGCCGATGTAGCTGAAGTTGTTCCTGATGTACGACGTCACGCACGTGCTCTTGGAGTAGTCGAGCTTGTAGCCGTTCCAGTGTGAGTAGGTGCCGGAGGCGTGGCCGGTCTCGGTGCCGCCGGTGATGTTGAGGGCGCAGCCGCTGGCCCGCTTGAGGGTCTGGGCGCCCTGGGCGGTGGCGAGGTTGAGCTGCTCGAAGGACGTACAGGTCGAGTTGTAGCGGTCGGAGCAGTTGCCCGAGGACGACCAGGTGATGCCGACGTCGCGGAACATCTGGGTGGCGGTCGCGTGGCTGATCTTGGTGACGGCGAAGGCGTCGGTGGCGGTGCCGAGGACGGCGACGCCGGGGGCGACGACGAGGGCGAGCGCGGTCAGCAGCGCGCGGGGCTTGAGCGGCTTCATGGGGACCTTCCTGCGGTGGGCCGTGCGTCCTGTGGGTCGGCTGTGCAGGTGGTGCAGGCAGATGGTGCCCGAGCGGTCGGGGGGTGCGCCAGAGGGCGGAAGCGGTTACTCGGCGCACTCGTGGAAACACGCTGCGGATGATGTTGAAAACCGAACCGAATGCGTCTACTGTCTGAGTCGCAGGGTTCGTTTAAGTTTCAACAAGGAGCACGTCATGGGATTCTTCAGCCGCAAGGACAGCACCCCCGCCCCCGCCGCACAGGCTACCGCCGGCCCCGACCTGACCGCGCTGACCGGCGACTACACGATCGACCCGTCCCACAGCACGATCGGCTTCGTCGCCCGGCACGCCATGGTCACCAACGTCAAGGGCGGCTTCCAGGACTTCACCGGCACGCTCCACCTCGACGGCGCGGACCCCACCAAGTCCACCGCCACCCTCGATGTCCAGATGGCCAGCATCGAGACCGGCAACACCGACCGCGACGGCCACCTGAAGTCGTCCGACTTCTTCAAGATCGACGAGTTCCCGGTCATGACGTTCCGCTCCACCAAGGCGGAGTCCCTGGGCGGCGACGACTACCGCATCACCGGCGACCTGTCCCTGCTCGGCGTCACCAAGCCGCTCACCATCGACCTGGAGTTCAACGGCGCCGCGACGGACCCGTTCGGCAACGCGCGCGTCGGCTTCGAGGGCAAGGCCGAGATCCTGCGCTCGGAGTGGGGCCTGACCTGGAACGCGGCCCTGGAGACGGGCGGCGTCCTGGTCTCCGACAAGATCAAGCTCGTCTTCGACATCTCGGCGATCAAGAGCGCGTGAGCGTCCCGCAGCCGACGGAGGGTGGGCACAGTGCCCGTCGGCAACAGGTGACCCTCGGGCCGCTCGCTTCCCGGCCAGTGTCGGGCTTCCGCGGTCCGCGTCAAGGGCGCGTTCCAGCCCGGGGAAGAAGCGAGCGAGCGGCCCGAAACAGCGGTGGCCCCGGCCGGCGCCGGGATCTGGGGCCCTACCGGGTCCCTCGCTCGGTGATTGGCGGATTTGTGCCAAGCGTCGCCGGAACAGCAGCGGTCAAGCGGCTGAACGATCGGCGGAAGTGGCCCACATCCGCCAATCACCGAACCTGTGTGACCTGAGGGGCCCATGGGACGTCAGCCCATCCCCCGCTCCCACCCACCCGCCGTTCGCCGCTGAGCCCACCCGGCGTGCTGGCGAGGCGCGGGTGCGTCCGTTCGCCGACGGGGCGGTGCAACCCCGGTAGCCGCCCACCCCGCCTGGGCCACCGTCTTTCCGGGCCGCCCGCTCGCTTCTCCCCCGTGCTGGAGCGGGCCGGGTCAAGGGTGGGCCGGAGGCCCATCGCCGAAGGCGACGCGGAACGCGCCCTTGACGCGGACCGTGGAAGCACGACACTGGCCGAGAAGCGGGCGGCCCAACGGCCACGTCACCCCACGCTCACCGCAGCCGACCCGGAACGGCCACCCCCTCACCCCGCACCGCGAACTCGCACCACACGATCTTGCCCGGGTTCCGCTCCCCCACGCCCCACTTGTCGTGCACCTCGACGCGTAGGACGCCGTCCGTGTGCAGAGCCAGCCGCAGCAGGAAGCCACGGCCGGCGGGGACGCAGTGGAGGAGGGCGTTGGTCACCAACTCGCTCACGCAGAGCAGTACGTCGTCGCCGCGCTCGGCTGTGGCCCAGTCCGCCAGTGCCTGGCCGGCGAACTCCCGGGCGAGCCGTACCGATCTGCGGTCCCGGCGGTAGAAGGCCTGGCGCGTGCGGGGTGTTGGCGTTCTGCGTTCATGCACCGCTCAGAAGTTCCCGCCGAAGTCTCCTCCCCCGCCCCCGCCGTCGAAGCCGCCCCCGCCGTCGAAGCCGCCTCCGTCGCCGAAGCCGCCTCCGTAGTCGCCGGGGGCGAAGTCGGTGCCGGAGACGTCGCCGCCCTCGTAGCCGTCCCCGCCGAAGTCGCCGTACCCGGTGCCGTAGTCGGCGGCGTACGTGGGGGTGGCCATCACGCTGCCCAGCAGGGTGCCGACGAGGAGGCCGGGGAGGAGGCCGCCGCCGAAGTAGCCGCCGGCCCAGGGGCCGTAGGCGGGGCCCGCGTCCCAGTAGGGGCGGCGTCCGTAGTCGGTGTCGACCTCGCGGACCACGGGGTCGCGGCCGTCGGCCAGACGGGTGGCGTCGGCGGCGCAGACCGGGACCTGGCGCGGGGCGCCGCCGGGCGGGGTCCAGGTGGCGTCGGAGACCGAGGGGCCGTGCCGGGGGTCGAAGAAGCAGGGCGGGCGGCGCTCCGGGAGCGGGCGGCCCTCGCGGCGGGCGGCCAGCTGGGCGAGGGAGAAGCGGCCGTCCTCCAGCGTCTCGGTGACCGACCGGACGTCCTCCGGTTTCCGGGCCGTGGCCATGCGCTGCTTGGCGGTCTCGTAGGCGTCCAGCGCGCGCTCGTAGTCGGCGCGCATCGCGTCGTCGGCGCCCGCTTCCGAGGGGTGGAAGTCCAGGCGGTCGAGTTCCTCGCCGAACGCGGTGATGTCCTCGTCCACGACCACCCGCAGCCGGTCCAGGGCGGCCCGCTGCTCCTCCTCGCGGCGCCGGCGGCTGCGGCGGACCAGCGCGTACGCGCCCGCGCCCGCGGCCACCAGGACGGCGGCGGTCGTGATCAGTGCCGTGGCCGAGGCACCCCCGCCGCCGGCGGAGCCGCCCCAGCTCCGGGGGGCGTGGCCGCCCATGTTGGCCAGGGCGCGGTCGGTGAAGTCGGCGAGCTGGGCCTTGGCGTCCTCGCCCTGGACGCTGCGGACCAGGTTCTGCCGGGCCGTGGCCGGCATGACGGAGGAGTCGGCGCGGGCGTCGAAGCGGTCGCCGAGGCGGATGCCGTAGAGGCCGGTGACGCCGGTGGCGGAGCGGAGGTCGGAGAAGAGGTGCGCGGTCGGGTAGCCGGCCGGGAGGACCGCGATGAACAGGGGTTTGTTCGCGTCCCTGATCCGGTCGGCGAGCGTGTCGGCGTCCGCGGCGGACAGCTGGTCGCGGGCCGCCGGGTCGACGTAGACCGGGCTCTTGCGCAGGGCCTGGGCGATCGTGGAGACGCTGGTGTCCGCGCTCGCCCCGGGCGCGAACAGGGTCGTCAGCGCCAGGACGAGGGCGGCCAGCAGCAGGGCGGGGAGGCTTCGGGTCCGCGGCACGGCCTTCATACCTTGAAACTACCCGAAGCCTCCCCAAACCGGTCACTCATCCGGCGTCGGGATCAGACCGCCCGGTACGCCTCCGCCAGTTTCTCCACCGCCTTTCCGTACCTGCCGGTCAGCAGCAGGTGGTCGGCGTCGGCGAACGGCTTCGCCACGGCCTCCGTGAGGTGGCCGTCCGCCTTCTGCTGGACGAGCAGCCGGGCCGTGGTGACCAGCGTGCGCCCGGTGCGGTCGTCGCCGTGCCGCTCGGCCTTCGCCGCCCGGACGGCGAGGTCGCGCAGGGTGGCCGTACCGCCCTTCGGGACGTCGGTGCGGGTGGTCAGGCCCCAGCCGTACGGGAACTGCGGGTCGTACGCCGTGTCGCCCACATTGATCGGCAGCTGCGCCTGCGACTTGGGCCAGGTGACCGGGAGCTGTCCGGTGAAGGGGCGCGCGCCGTAGAGGACGTCGGCGACGCCCTCGCCCTCGGTGCCGGGCAGCCAGGAGGCGACCAGGGCGTCGATCTCGTCCAGCCGGTCGCCGATGAGCTGCGGGCGGCCGGAGACGATCAGCACCGCGCACTTCATGGCCGCGCACACCTTGTCCACGGCTGCCTGGTCGGCGGCGGACAGCTTCAGGTCGTGGCCGTTGCCGACGTCACCGACGCCCTCGGCGTACGGGGTCTCGCCGACCACGACCACCCCGGCGTCGTAACCGCCGGTGGGAGCGGAGGCGTCCTTCGAGTAGGTGACGTTCCCGCCGGCCTCGCGCAGGCCCTGGAGGATGGTCGTGCCGGGGACCGTGTTCCCGGAGGCGCCCTGCCAGGTGAGCGTCCAGCCGCCGGTCTGGTTGCCGATGTCGTCGGCGTTGGACCCGGCGACGTACACCTTCTCGCTCTTCTTCAGCGGCAGCAGCCCGCCCGCGTTCTTCAGCAGCACCTGCGACTCGGCGGCGGCCCGGCGGGCGACCTCGCGGTGGGCCGGGGAGCCGATGGCGGCGGCCCCGCTGGTGTCGGCGTACGGGTGCTCGAAGAGGCCCAGCTGGAACTTCTCGGTGAGGATGCGGGAGACGGCGTCGTCGATCCGCTCCTCGCTGACCCGGCCCGCCTTCACCTCGTCGGCGAGCGCGGTGCTGAACTCCTTGTAGGTGTACGGCACCATCATCATGTCCACGCCCGCGTTGACCGAGGTGCGGACGTGGGACGCGTAGTCGCCGGGCAGCTGGTCGATGGCGTTCCAGTCGCTGATGACGAAGCCGTCGAAGCCCATGCGGCCCTTGAGCACGCCGTTGATCATGTCGCCGCGGGCGTGCATCTTCACCGCGCCCTTGCCGTCGCCGGCGATGTCGAGGGAGGAGTACGACGGCATGACCGTGCCGACGCCCCGCTCGACGGCCGTGCGGAACGGCGCCAGGTGGATGTCCTCCAGCTGCTCGCGGGTGACCTTGGTGACGCCCTGGTCGATGGTGTACTTCCCGGTGGTCGAGGAGCCGTACGCGGTGCCCCCGTCGCCGACGAAGTGCTTGGCCGTGGCGAGCACCTTGTCGTCACGCTTCAGGTCCTTGCCGTTCGCGCGGCCCTGGAGGCCCTGGATCACGGTCTCCATGGACTCCACGAGGGCCGGGTCCTCACCGAAGGACTCGTAGGAGCGGCCCCAGCGTTCGTCGCGGCTCACGCACAGGCAGGGCGCGAAGTCCCAGGGGACACCGGTCGCGCGGACCTCGGCGGCGGTCACCGCGCCTGTTTCGTGGGCGAGTCGGGGATCGCGGGTGGCGCCGATGCCGACGTTGTGCGGCATGACCGTGGCGCCCGAGAGGTTGTTGTGGCCGTGGACCGCGTCGACTCCGTAGATCAGCGGGATCTGGAAGCGCGTCGCCTGGGTCCGTAGCTGGAAGGCGTCGATCATCTTCGCCCAAGCCTCGGGCGTGTTGGGCGTGGGCGTCGAGCCGCCGCCGGAGAGCAGGGAGCCGAGGGCGTAGGCGGCGATGTCGTTCGGCTGGGTCATCGCGCCGCGCTCGGCCTGCGTCATCTGGCCGGCCTTCTCCGCCAGGGACATCCGGCTCAGCAGGTCCGCGACCCGCTTCTTCACCGGCGACTTGGCGTTCAGGTACGGCAGTCCGTTGGCGTCGATCACGACCTGCGGGGTCTCGGCGGGGGCCTTCGCGCCGGTGACCGTGAGTTTCAGGGGAATGGTCTCGGCGGGTTCGGCCGCCCGGTCCCGGCGGGTGGGTACGGCGATGGTCCGCGCGGTGCCGGAGGCGGTGCCGGCCGGGAAGGTGAGGGTGCCGGAGACGGGGGTGTAGTCCTGGCCGGCGGTCGCGGTGCCGTCCGCGGTGGCGTAGGTGACGGTCACCGGGTCGGTGAGGGGCTGCTCGCCGGTGGTGGCCACGGTGACCTTCACCTTCGCCGTGCCGCCCTCCTGGACCGGGTGCACGGGCGCGTCGGTGGTGACGGAGGCGTGCAGCGCCTGGTCGGCCCTGCCGTACAGCTCCACGTCGTCCAGCGCGAAGTCGCCCTTGGTGCCGGCCGGGAGGGTGAGGGCGTAGCCCCACATCTCCTTGAGGCCGAGGACGTGGTCGATGCCTCCGACGGGCTGGTAGTCGGTGCGGTAGGCGAAGTCGGTGAAGGGGAGCTGGATCTGCTTCCAGCCGGTGAAGTCGTCGGTGAAGGAGGTGGTCCACAGTTCGGACGCCTCGCCGTTAGCCCCGCCGTCCTTGATCTCGAAGGCGATCTTCTTGCCGTTGTTCCGCCCCTCCCACCAGAAGCGGATGCCCTGACGGTCGGACCAGTCGTGGGCGGGCGCGGTGGCGGCGAAGTCGTGGGTGAAGCCGCCGTAGCCGCTGATGTCGTAGCTGCCGGCGAGGACTTTGCCGCCCTCGGGGGCGTCGGCGCGGTCGGCGAGGCGGAGCGTGGGCGGGTCGTCGGAGTCGCCGCCCCAGGTGAAGATGCCCTCGGCGGGCTGGGAGGCGAAGGGCACCTCGCCCTCGAAGCGGTCGACGGGGACGGGGGCGGGCTCGTCGGCGGCTCGTGCGGTCGCCGCCCAGGGCAGCAGACCGGCGAGGAGTGCGGCGGAGGCGAGCAGGGCGGTTCTTCGCATGGACCTTCCCTCGGCTCTCGTGGTTCACTCAGGGCTTAGCTCACGCCGTGAGTTAACTAGGAGCACACACCCTCGTCAAGACGATCCGTCAGCTCTGCCATCCGAGAGGAAGGGCGACGCACCATGAGGAGATCCCCCCGCACAGTCCGGCTGCTGCTCGCCGGGCTGCTCTCCGCAGCCGGTCTCAGTGTGGCCGTACCCCCCGCGCACGCGGCCGGTGAGCAGGTGACCGCCTGGCTCACCACCACCGACGACTCCGCCGGCCGGCACGTCGTGCGCGGCCTCCAGCCGCAGACGCCGTTCGCGTTCCAGGCCGGGACCGGCGGGAGCGGCGAGAACATCACCGTGGACGAGAACACCCGCTACCAGACGTTCACCGGCGGCGGCGCGTCCTTCACGGACACCGCCGCCTGGCTGATGAACAGCAGCGGGGCGCTGTCCCAGTCGACCCGGGACGCGACCATGCGCAAGCTGTTCTCGCCGACGGACGGCATCGGCCTGTCGTTCCTGCGCAACCCGATGGGCGCCTCGGACCTCGCCCGCTACGGCTACACCTACGACGACGTGCCGGCCGGCCAGACCGACCCGTCCCTGGCGAAGTTCTCCCTCGCGCACGACCTGGCCGACGTCGTCCCGCTGACCCGGCAGGCGCTCCAGCTCAACCCGTCCCTGACGGTGATGGCCTCGCCGTGGACGGCGCCGGCCTGGATGAAGGACAGCGGCTCGCTGAACGGCGGCTGGCTGAAGGCCGAGGACTACGGGGCGTACGCCTCCTACTTCGTGAAGTACCTCCAGGCGTACAAGGACCAGGGGATCGACGTCTCCTACGTCACCGCGCAGAACGAGCCGACCTGCTGTTCCGGCTATCCGTCGATGAGCTGGAACGCGAGCGGGCTGGCGTACTTCACCAAGAACGAGCTGCTGCCGAGGCTCCAGTCGGCGGGCCTGACCACCAAGGTGCTGGCGCACGACTGGAACTGGGACGTCTACGACTCCTACGCGGCCCAGACCGTGGACGACCCGGCCGTCCGCAGCCACCCCAACTTCGGCGGCATCGCCTGGCACGGCTACGGCGGTGACGTCACCAAGCAGACCACCGTGCACCACCAGTACCCCGCGCTGGACGCCTTCGGCACCGAGCACTCCGGCGGCACCTGGATCGCCAACCAGCAGCGCGAGGACATGTCCGACATCATCGGCTACACCCGCAACTGGGCGAAGTCGGTGACCAAGTGGTCGCTGGCCGTGGACCAGAACATGGGCCCGCACAACGGCGGCTGCGGCACCTGCACCGGCCTGATCACCGTGCACAACGGCGACGGCGCGAGCGGGACCGTGGACTACACCGTCGAGTACTACGACATGGGCCACCTCACCAAGTTCGTCCGCCCCGGCGCCCAGCGCATTGCCTCCACCGCCTCCAGCGCCGTGCCGAACGTGGCCTGGCGCAACCCGGACGGCAGCAAGGCGCTGATCGCGTACAACGACTCCTCCTCGGCCCGGACCGTCACCGTCAACTGGGGCTCCCAGCACGCCACTTACTCGATGCCCGGCAAGACCTCGGCCACCTTCACCTGGTCCGGCACCCAGTCCGGCGGTGGCGCCAGGACCGGAGCCTTCGTGGGCCTCGCCGGCAAGTGCCTGGACGTGGCCGGCGGTTCGAGCGCCAACGGTACGGCGGTGCAGCTCTACGACTGCAACGGCAGCGCGGCCCAGCAGTGGACCGTCCAGGCCGACGGGTCGATCCAGGCGCTCGGCAAGTGCCTGGACGTGACCTCCGGTTCGACGGCGGACGGGGCCAAGGTGCAGTTGTACGACTGCAACGGAACCGGTGCCCAACGGTGGTCGTACAACGCGTCCACGGGTGATGTGGTGAACACGGCGGCGAACAAGTGCCTCGACGTCACCGACAACTCGTCGGCGAACGGGGCCCGCGCCCAGATCTGGTCGTGCACCGGCGCCGCCAACCAGAAGTGGACGCTGCGATGAGGCGGTGAGGCGGTGAGGCGGACCATGCGACGTACGGGGGCCGTGGCGGCGGGGATCGTCGGCGGAACGCTGCTGCTCAGCGGCTGTGGCGCCGTCGACCTGCCGCTCGCGGGGGTGCGGGCCGCGCCGGACGGGACGCCGTACGCGGTGTTCCGGCCATGCGGTGACGACGGCTATCGCGGCCCGCACCTGGACGGGCGCGCCCGGG
Organism: Streptomyces sp. NPDC052721; assembly: GCF_040678315.1. Classification (NCBI taxonomy): domain Bacteria; kingdom Bacillati; phylum Actinomycetota; class Actinomycetes; order Kitasatosporales; family Streptomycetaceae; genus Streptomyces; species Streptomyces sp. NPDC052721. The sequence goes on from NZ_JBFATL010000008.1 coordinate 116,316, forward strand.
GCACGGGGAAGAGGCCCGTCAGCACCGGTTGGGACGCGAAGAAGGAGGGCCTGCGCGGCGACGCGGACTTCCCCCTCTTCGACCCGCCCGCCGCCTGGCACGCCCGCCATCGCGGCACCCAGCACCTGCTGCCCCGGCACAGGTACGTCCTCCGGTTCGGGCACTACCTCGGCGGCGACTCCTACAACGGGGTAGTGGAGTTCACCGGCGAGCGGATCGCCCGGCTGAAGCCCGGCCAGGTCTGGGCGGACGACCGGGCGATGAGCCTCGCCGCGTTCGAGCGGCTCGCCGCCGACTCGTGCTGAGCGGCGGCCGCCCGGTGGCTGGGGGACGATGAAGGTGGCCGGCCACCCACCCACCGAGGGAGCGGGATCATGCGCGAGTTCCTGGTCGAGATCACCACCTCGGTGCCCGACGGCACCCCCGAGGAAGAGGTCGCGGAGCGCCGGGCCGCCGAGGCCGTCCGGGCCCGGGAACTGGCCGCCACGGGGCATCTGCTGCGGCTGTGGCGGCCGGTCGGGGAGCTGCGCAGCATCGGCGTCTGGCGGGCCGACGACGAGGCGCAGCTGCACGAGCGGGTGCTCGGCACGCTGCCGCTGCGACCATGGATGCAGCTCACCGTCACCCCGTTGGAATCCCATCCGAACGACCCCGGCCGCAGCTGACGGCCGGTGACCTGGAGCCCCCATGACGACACCGCAGGACCTGTTCCTCGTCAGCCTGGACGTCCCCGGCGAGCGCCCCGTCGAGCAGGGCGATCTGTCGCTGGCGCTTGCCGGGGCCGAGCTGATCGACCTGCTCGGCGCCCGGGCGCTCACCCTGGACGGCGAGCGCATCGTGCCCGGGCCGGTGCTGACCACGGGTGACCGGCTGCTGGACGAGGCGGGGGCCGCGCTGGTCCGGCAGGAGCCGTACGAGACGGTCGAGAACTGGCTGTGGCGGCGCGGGGAGGGGCTGGCCGTGGCCTACCGGGACGTCCTGGAAGCCGACGGGCAGCTCACCGGGAAGCGCCGGCACTGGTGGCCGGGCCGGGGCGGGCCCGACACCCCGGCCGACACCGCCGTCCGGCGGCACGCGACCGACCGCTGGGACTCCCGCGACCCGGTGCTGACCGGCCTCGCGGGCACCCTGGGCATCGAGCCCGACCGGACGGCCTCCTCCGAACTCGACGACGAGGCGGTGATCACCGTCCTGGCGGCGGTCGGCGACGCGGTCACCGAGCTGGAGGCGGTGCGCGAGCGGCGCCGCATCGAGAACATCGCCTTCGACAACATCTGGCGGGCGCCCTGAGCCGTACGGGACCGGCCGGCGCGCCTCACAGGATCAGCTGGCCGATGCCCAGCAGGTTGCCCTCGCTGTCCCGGAACCACGCGCCCCGCTCCGCCCGCGCGCCCTTGCTCGGATAGTTGCCCTCGATCTCGGCGATGCCGTCCCGGGTGCGGAAGCCGGGCACGTCGACCTCCTCGAACTCGACACCCCGGCGGCGCAGCTCGGTGACGGCCGCTTCGATGTCGTCCACCTCGAAGGCCATCTGGGTGAAGGTGCCGGGCGAGGCTCCCGTCGAGCGGAACACGACGAAGTCCACGCCCGAGCAGCGGTACAGCAGCCCGCCGGGCCGTTCGTCCACCGGGTACAGGCCGAGCTTCTCGGCGTAGAAGCGGCGGGCCCGGTCCAGGTCCCGGGCGGGCAGCCGGGTCGCGACGCGGGCCCGGGACAGCACGTCATCGGTTTCTGCGGTCATGCCTCCACTGTGGCTACTGAGCGGGCTCCACGCCCGCGCGGAGGAGGCCGTACGTGTACGCGTCCTCCAGGGCCTGCCAGGAGGCGGCGATGACGTTCTCGGCCACGCCGACCGTGGCCCACTCGCCGGAGCCGTCCGAGGTGGAGATCAGCACGCGGGTGGTGGACTGGGTGCCGTGCTTGCCCTCCAGGATCCGGACCTTGTAGTCGACCAGGTCCAGCTTGGCGAGCTGCGGGTAGATCTTCTCCAGGGCCACGCGCAGGGCGCGGTCCAGGGCGTTGACCGGGCCGTTGCCCTCGGCGGTGGCGACGATCCGTTCGCTCTTGGCCCACAGCTTGACCGTGGCCTCGTTGGCGTGGGTGCCGTCGGGCCGGTCCTCCACGATGGCCCGCCAGGACTCGACGTCGAAGTACTTCAGCGGCCTGCCCTCGGCCTCGGCGCGCAGCAGCAGCTCGAACGAGGCGTCCGCCGCCTCGTACGTGTAGCCCTCGAGCTCCCGCTCCTTCACCCGCTCGACCACCCGGCCGACCAGCTCCCGGTCGCCGCTCAGGTCGATGCCCAGCTCCTTGCCCTTCAGCTCGACCGAGGCGCGGCCCGCCATGTCGGAGACGAGCATGCGCATGGTGTTGCCGACCAGCTCGGGGTCGATGTGCTGGTACAGGTCCGGGTCGACCTTGATGGCGGAGGCGTGCAGGCCGGCCTTGTGCGCGAAGGCCGACACGCCCACGTACGGCTGGTGGGTCGACGGCGTCAGGTTGACGACCTCGGCGATGGCGTGGGAGATGCGGGTCATCTCGCGCAGCCTGCCCTCGGGCAGCACCTTCTTGCCGTACTTCAGTTCCAGCGCGGCGACCACCGGGAACAGGTTGGCGTTGCCGACGCGCTCACCGTAGCCGTTGGCCGTGCACTGCACGTGGGTGGCGCCCGCGTCGACGGCCGCCAGGGTGTTGGCGACCGCGCAGCCGGTGTCGTCCTGGGCGTGGATGCCGAGCCGGGCGCCGGTGTCGGCGAGGACGGTGGAGACGACCGCGTGGACCTGGGCGGGGAGCATGCCGCCGTTGGTGTCGCAGAGGATGACGACGTCGGCGCCGGCCTCCGCGGCGGTGCGGACGACCGCCTTGGCGTACTCGGGGTTGGCGCGGTAGCCGTCGAAGAAGTGCTCGCAGTCCACGAAGACCCGGCGGCCCTGCTCACGCAGGTACGACACGGTGTCGCGGACCATCTCCAGGTTTTCGTCCAGGGTGGTGCGCAGCGCCAGCTCCACGTGCCGGTCGTGCGACTTGGCGACCAGGGTGATCACCGGGGCGCCGGAGCTGAGCAGGGCCTTGACCTGCGGGTCCTCGGCGGCTTTCGCACCGGCGCGGCGGGTGGCGCCGAAGGCGACCAGCTGGGCGTGCTGGAAGTCGATCTCCGCTTGCGCGCGGGCGAAGAACTCCGTGTCGCGGGGGTTGGCGCCGGGCCAGCCACCCTCGATGAAGCCCACGCCGAAGTCGTCCAGGTGCCGGGCGATGGCGAGCTTGTCCGCGACGGTGAGGTTGATGCCCTCGCGCTGCGCGCCGTCGCGCAGCGTGGTGTCGAAGACGTGGAACGAGTCGTCGAGCTCGCTGGTTGCCGTCTCGGTCATGTCTCAAGGCTCCTGTGGGAAATCTTCGGTCTTTACCGGAATGACCGGCTCCACCGTTCCTCCATGTTCCCTCGCGCTCCGTCACCGGCTGCGGGTGGGCCGGAAAACGAAAAAACCCCTCGCGGGTGCGAGAGGTCTGCGCGCGGGTCGAGGACGACGGTGGCCACCCGCACCTGGTCGTACGAGGTGGTCACTGCGGACCGGCGCGCCTGCTGCCGATAATCATGGCGAACGAGAGCACGGGGGCAGTCTGGCACAGCCTCGCCCCCGGCTCACCGACCGTCTCAGGATGCGGGCGTCAGAGTGGACTCCTCGCCGGCCTTCACCCGGGCCAGATCCAGGTCCTTGGTCTCCCGCATGGTGACGTACACCACGAGGGACACGGCGGCACAGCCGGCCACGTACCAGTAGAAGCCGGACTCGATGCCGCCCTTCTTGAACCACAGGGCGACGTACTCGGCCGTGCCGCCGAAGAGGGCGTTGGCGATGGCGTACGGCAGGGCGACACCGAGCGCACGGACGCCGGTCGGGAACAGCTCGGCCTTCACGCAGGCGTTGATGGAGGTGTAGCCGGTGACCACGACCAGCGCGAGCAGGGCGAGGCCGAGGGCGGGCCAGTAGCCGTCCGCGTGCCTGAGCAGCGTCATGACCGGGACCGTCAGGAGGGTCGAGCCGACGGCGAAGGTGATCAGCAGGGGGCGGCGGCCGATGCGGTCGGAGAGGGCTCCCGCGAGCGGCTGGAGGCAGGCGAAGACGATCAGCGCGGTGAACGAGACGAGAGTGGCGGTCTCCTTGGACAGCCCCGCCGAGTTGGACAGGTACTTCGTGAGATACGTGGTGTACGTGTAGTACGCCACCGTGCCGCCCATGGTGAGGGCGATCACCAGGAACGCCTCCCGCCTGTGCTGCCACAGCGCGCGCAGGGTGCCGCGCTCCTCGGTGTGCGAGGTGTCCTCCTCGTACACCTCCGTCTCCAGCATGTTCCGGCGCAGATAGAAGACGACGGCCGCGCCGAGCGCGCCCACGACGAACGGGATGCGCCAGCCGTAGCTGTGCAGGGCGTCGTCGGACATGGTGCGCTGGAGGACGATCTGCAGGCCGAGGCCGACGATCTGGCCGGCGGTCATGGACACGTACTGGAAGCTGGACGCGAAGCCGCGCCGCCTCGGGTCCGAGGCCTCGGTCAGATAGGTGGCGCTGGCCGCGTACTCGCCGCCCACCGACAGGCCCTGGAGCAGGCGGGCGACGAGCAGCACGAGGGCGCCGCCGTAGCCGGCGACCCCGTAGGTGGGGGCGACGGCGATGAGGATCGCCGAGGCCGACATGAGCGTGACGGTCAGCGTCAGCGCCGCCTTGCGGCCCTTGCGGTCACCGACCCTGCCCAGCAGCCAGCCGCCGACGGGGCGCATGAAGAAGCCGACGGCGAAGATGCCGGCGGTGTTCATCAGCTGGGCGGTGGGGTTGCCGCTCGGGAAGAACGCGCCGGCGAAGTACGTGGCGAAGCTCGCGTACACGAACCAGTCGAACCACTCGACCATGTTGCCCGCCGAGCCGACCCAGATCTTCTTCCAGTGTTGTCGTCCCATGGGCCGTTACTTGCCCGGTGGTGGACCAAAGGATTCCTTTACCGTCGGGGGCCGCGGGGAGAGGCTCGCGCGCTCGCGGGGTGCCGTGCAGCCGACGTCGGCTGCAGCGCCCCAGGGCGCGGGGAACCGCGTGCCGCAGTTACGACGGCAGAAGCGCATCCTCGACGAACTCGCCGACGTGGGCCAGCACTTGGTCACGACCGGTGCCCCGCAGACCGATGGCGACGTGAATGGAGAACCCGTCCAGCAGCGCCCGCAGCCTGGCCGCGAAGCGGTCCGCGTCCACCGGGCGGAACTCCCCCCGCGAGACGCCTTCGGCGATCAGGGCGACCAGGTCGCGGTGCCACGCCCCCTCGATCGCCGCCTGCCGGGCCCGCGCGTCCTCGTCGGCGTTCTGCGACCGGTTCCAGACCTCCAGCCACAGCGTCCAGTGCGGGTCGCGGTGGCCGTCGGGCACGTACAGGTCGACGTACGCGGACAGACGTTCCCGCGCGGTCCCCGGGCCCGCCAGCAAGCGGCCCCGCTCCGCGCCCAGCCGGCCCTCGCTCCACTCCAGCGTCTGGAGCAGCAGCTCGTCCTTGGAGCGGAAGTAGTACAGCAGGTGGCCGCTGCTCATGCCGACCTCGCGGCCCAGCCCGGCCATGGTGAGCTTCTCCAGACCGCGCTCGGCGATCATGGCCATGGCGGCGGCGAGGACCTCCTCGCGCGGCGGGGCGGGGGTGCGGCGGCGGGGGGACGGGGACGTGGTCATGCCGGGACCTCCCGCACGGCGTCGGGCAGGAAGTGGGTCTCGTACGGGCCGGTGCACGAGGCGAGCAGTGACGCCACCCCGGCCCCGCAGCCGGGGCACGCCCAGTCCGGTCCGTCACCTTCCGGTTCGCTGCAGCACCCGGTCGGCCGGACGTCCGGGTGGGGGGTGAGCAGGCCCGTGGTGTCGGCGGGGTGGACGACGAGCGTGCCGCGCGGCCCCGCGGACACCAGGCACCCCGGCCCGTCGGGGTCGAGCCTGACCGGGCCGCCCGGGTAGGCCGCTCCCATCCACTCCGGGTCCGGATGCGGCACGTACGGCCGCCCGGACGGCTCGGGGTCCACCGCGTAACGGCCGCGCGGCACTGTCGACGGTGCCCGCCGCGCACCGTCCCGCCCGTCGTACCCGGGGCGTTCGGGCAGCTCGGGCAGCAGCCGCAGCGGCGGACTGAGACGGCGGCCACAGGCCGCGCAGACCAGGACGTTCACCCGTATGTTCTACCTGAACGCCGACGTCACCGGACCTTCGGCTGCTGTTGCGTGACGCAGTGGACACCGCCCCCGCCCGCGAAGATCGGACGCGCGTCCACCAGCGTCACCGTCCGCTCCGGGAACAGGCGCCGGAAGATGCCGGCGGCGATCTCGTCGCGCGGGTCGTCGAAGCCGCACAGCACCAGGCCGCCGTTGCACAGGTAGTGGTTGATGTAGGAGTAGTCGGCCCAGTGGCCGTCGGCCTCCAGGGCGGTCGGCGCCGGCACCTCCACGACCTCCAGGCGGCGGCCCCGGGCGTCGGTCGCCGACTTCAGCAGACCGATGACCTCCTTGGTGACCTCGTGGTCGGGGTGCGCCGGGTCCGGCTGGTGGTGGGCGACCACGACACCCGGCCGGGCGAACGCGGCGACGATGTCGACGTGCCCGAGGGTGCCGAAGCCGTGGGGAGGGTAGTCGCCGGTCAGGCCGCGCGGCAGCCATATCGCCTTGCTGGTGCCGAGGTGGGCGTGGATCTCCGCCTCGACCTCCTCCTTGGTCCAGTGCGGGTTCCGCTCGGGGCCGAGCTGCACGGTCTCGGTGAGCAGCACGGTGCCCTCCCCGTCGACGTGGATCGCTCCGCCCTCGTTGACCAGCTTCGAGGCGTACGTCGTCGCGCCCGCGAGGTCGCCGACGTACGCGCCGATCTTGGAGTCGTGCTCCCAGCGGGCCCAGTCCTGGGCGCCCCAGCCGTTGAACGTCCAGTCCACGGCGGCCAGTCGGCCCCGGCCGTCGGTGAGGAAGGTGGGGCCGATGTCCCGCATCCAGGCGTCGTCCAGGTCCCGTTCGACGGTGTCGACGCCGGGGCCGAGCAGCGCCCGGGCCTGCGCCGACTGGCCGGGTCCGCACACGACCGTCACCGGCTCGAAGCGGCGGACGGCGCGGGCCACGGACGCCCAGGCGGTCCGGGCGGCGGCCAGGTCGTCCGGGTCGTCGAAGGTGGGATTGGGGCCGGGCCAGGCCATCCAGGTGCGCTCGTGGGGGGCCCACTCGGCGGGCATGCGGAAGCCGTCGGCGGCGGGGGTGCTCATGGCGCGGGTCCTTAGAGGAAATAGAGGCGGTTGAGGGAGACGGATTCGGCCGGTTCCGAGCGCAGCGGGTCGCCGTCGAGGGTGACCAGGCCGGTGCGCCCGTCGACGTCCACCGATCCGGTACGGGAGTTCAGGCGGAGGTCGGCGGGTCCGATGCCCCGGGTGCCGCGCACGGCGACCCTTCTGCGCCGGGTCGGCATCCGGTCGTTGCCCTGGTCGGCGGCGGCCCGTGCGACGAACGCCACCGAGAGGTCGGCGGCCGTGGCGCCGTACGCCCCGAACTGCGGGCCCAGGACGAGGGGTTCGCAGGTGTCGGTGGCCGCGTTGGGGTCGCCGACCACGCCGTACGCCGGGAAGCCGGCCTTCAGGACGAGCTGCGGCTTGGCCCCGAAGTACTCCGGGCGCCACAGCACGATGTCGGCGAGCTTGCCGGTCTCGATCGACCCGACCTCGTGGGAAAGGCCGTGCGCGATGGCCGGGTTGACGGTCAGCTTGGCGATGTAGCGCAGCACGCGGGCGTTGTCGTCGCCGTCGCCGTCGCCGTCCATGGGACCCAGCTCGGCCTTCATCTTGCCGGCCATGGCGAAGGTACGGCGGACCGTCTCACCGGCGCGGCCCATGCCCTGCGCGTCGGAGGAGGTGATGCCGATCGCGCCCAGGTCGTGCAGCACGTCCTCGGCGCCCATCGTGCCGGCCCGGATGCGGTCGCGGGCCATGGCGGCGTCGCCGGGCAGGTCCGTCTTCAGATCGTGGACGGAGACGATCATGCCGTAGTGCTCGGCAACCGCGTCCCGGCCGAAGGGCAGGGTGGGGTTGGTGGAGGAGCCGATGACGTTCGGGACGCCGGCCATCTTCAGCACGTTGGGCACGTGTCCGCCGCCGCAGCCCTCGATGTGGAAGGCGTGGATCGTGCGGCCCTCCAGTACCCGCAGGGTGTCCTCGACCGACAGGCACTCGTTCAACCCGTCGCTGTGCAGGGCGACCTGGACGTCGTGCTCCTCGGCGACCCGGAGCGCGGTGTCCAGCGCGCGGGTGTGGGCGCCCATGTCCTCGTGGACCTTGAAGCCGCTCGCCCCGCCCTCGGCCAGGGCCTCGACGAGCGGCGCCGCGTGGGAGGACGAACCCCGGCCGAGGAAGCCGATGTTGACCGGCCAGGCGTCGAAGGCGTTGAAGGCGTGCCGCAGCGCCCACGGCGAGTTGACGCCGACGCCCCACACCGGGCCGAACTCCTGCCCGATGATCGTGGTGACGCCGGAGGCGAGGGACGCCTCCATGATGCGCGGCGACAGCAGGTGCACATGGGTGTCGACGGCGCCGGCGGTGGCGATCAGGCCCTCGCCGGAGACGATGGAGGTGCCGGTGCCGACGACGACGTCCACGCCGTCCAGGGTGTCCGGGTTGCCGGCCCGCCCGATGGCGCAGATGCGGCCCTCGCGGATGCCGATGGACACCTTCCTGATCCCCTGCACCGCGTCGATCACGACGACGTTGCTGATCACGACGTCACAGGTGTCCCGGACGGCGGCGGCCTTCAGATGCAGCCCGTCGCGGGCGGTCTTGCCGAACCCGGCCAGGAACTCGTCGCCGTACCGCTGGGAGTCGGACTCGACGCGGACGGTGAGCCCGGAGTCGCCGAGGCGGATGCGGTCGCCGGCGCGGGGGCCGTGGGTGGCGGCGTAGGCGTGCGGGTCGACGTGGACCGACCGGCTCACCTCGCGTCCCTTCGAGCGGCTCATCGCTCCTCGCCTCCTCGCGGTGTCGCTCCCAGGTATCCGCAGGCGGCGGCCCTGCGGAGGGCTTCCTCCTTCGCGCCCGGCGCGTCCAGCGGGCCGTCGACCAGTCCGGCGAAGCCGATAGCGATCCGCTCGCCGCCGATCGGCACGAGCCCGACCTCCTCGCTCTCCCCCGGCGCGAAGCGGACCGAGGATCCGGCGGGTACGGCGAGCCGCATGCCGTAGGCCCGCTCGCGGTCGAAGTCGAGACGCGGGTTGGCCTCGAAGAAGTGGAAGTGGGAGGTGACGGAGACCGGCACGCTCGCGGTGTTGGTGACGCGGAGCCGGACGGCGGGCCCGGGGTCGGCGTGCTCGGGGCCGGGGAGCAGCGCGCCCGGGGCGTGCGCGCCCAGGCCTCCCCCTGCTTCGCGGGGGGACCCCCTGCCGATGGGGTCGGAGACGACCGCGAGCCGGGAGCCGTCGTCGAAGACGGCCTCCACCATCACCTCGGCGACGACGTCGGCGACACCCGGCAGGACGTCCTCGGGGCCGAGCACCGACCGGGCCGCCTCGATGGCCTCGGCGAGCCGTTTGCCGTCGCGGGCGGCCTCGCAGACGGTGTCCGCGATCAGCGCGGTGGCTTCGGGCACGTTCAGCCGCAGGCCGCGCGCCCGGCGGGCCCGGGCCAGCTCGGCGGCCCCGAAGAGCAGCAGCCGGTCACGTTCCGTGGGGGTCAGTCTCACGACCCGGCACCTCCTTGGCTTCCCCAGATTAGAGCATCACTCTAAACTCAGAATCCCGGGAAGAGAAGGACTGACCAGCCCACAGGCTCAAGTGCCCTTTGAGCATCGCTCTAACCCAGCCCAGCGACAGAGCGGCAGACGCAAAAAAGCGCCCCGAAGGGGCGCGGGGAACCGCGTGACCAGCCGTACTGGCCCCACGGACGCCCGACACCCCTTCGGGGCGCTTCAACCGCGTCCTAGCCGATCCGGTGCATCCAGCCGTGCTTGTCCTCGGTCAGGCCCCGCTGGATGCCCAGCAGAGCCTCCCGCAGCCGCAGGGTGACCGGCCCCGGCGTGCCGTCGCCGTGGGACCACTGGTCGGTCTTGGTCTTGACGTGGCCGATCGGCGTGACCACGGCGGCGGTGCCGCACGCGAACACCTCGGTCAGCGCACCGGACGCGGCATCCTCGCGCCACTGCTGGAGGGTGACCACCCCCTCCTCGGCGGTGTAGCCGAGGTCACGGGCGACCTGGAGGAGGGAGTCGCGGGTGATCCCCTCCAGGATGGAACCGGTGAGCGACGGGGTGACGATCCGGTCACCGTAGACGAAGGCGACGTTCATGCTGCCGCTCTCCTCGACCTTGGTGCGGGTGACCGCGTCGAGGTAGACGACCTGGTCGCAGCCGTGCGCGGCGGCCTCGGCCTGCGGCAGCAGGGACGCGGCGTAGTTGCCGCCGGTCTTGGCGTCACCGGTGCCGCCCGGGACGGCGCGGACGTGGTCCTCGGAGACCCAGATGGTGACCGGCTTGACACCGCCGGCGAAGTAGGCGCCGGACGGCGAGGCGATCAGCATGAACAGGTACTCGTTCGCCGGGTGCACGCCGAGCGCGGCCTCCGTGGCGAACATGAACGGCCGCAGGTAGAGGGAGGCCTCGCCGCCGTGCGGCGGGACCCAGTCGGCGTCCTGGGTGAGCAGCGCGTCCAGCGCGGCGATGAACAGCTCCTCGGGCAGCTCGGCCATGGCCATGCGGCGGGCGGAGTTGCGGAAGCGGCGGGCGTTGGCCTCGGGACGGAACAGCGCGATCGAGCCGTCGGGCTGACGGTAGGCCTTCAGACCCTCGAAGATCTCCTGGCCGTAGTGCAGGACGTGCGTGGACGGGTCCAGGGAGATCGGCCCGTACGGAACGAGCTGGCCGTCATGCCAGCCGCGGCCCTCGGTCCACTTGATCGTCACCATGTGGTCGGTGAAGTGGCGGCCGAACCCGGGGTTGGCCAGGATCGCCTCGCGTTCCGCGGCGGCGAGCGGGCTGGCGGAGGGCTTGAGCTCGATCGTGGGCGTCGTCATGAGTGATTGTCCTTCACCGGTTGTAGTGACGGGCCGCGCTCACGCCTGTGCTCCCGGTCGTCGGTGCTAGGACGTCCGAGCATTCCCTCATACCGCGGCTCCGGGTTCGATTATCGCGCGGAGGGCGGTAGCGGACGGAATCGGGGTGAAGCGGCCCAAGGGTTGATGGTGGCACCCGGCGAGGCACAGGAAAAGCCGCCGGGTGCGGTTGCGACCCGGCGGCTCGGTGTAGCGCGGCGGGTCAGCCGGCTACGCGTACGGCGAGCGCGTCGCCGATCTCGGAGGTGGAGCGGGCCGGCTTCCCGGCGCGCTCGGTGAGGTCGGCGGCGACCGCCGCGTCGATCCGGTCGGCCTCGGTGTCGTAGCCGAGGTGGCGCAGCAGCAGGGCCACGGACAGGACGGTGGCGGTGGGGTCGGCCTTGCCCTGGCCGGCGATGTCCGGGGCCGAGCCGTGGACCGGCTCGAACATGGACGGGAACGCGCGGGTGGGGTTGATGTTGCCGGATGCGGCCACGCCGATGCCGCCGGAGACGGCCGCGGCGAGGTCGGTGATGATGTCGCCGAAGAGGTTGTCGGTGACGATGACGTCGAACCGGCCCGGGTCGGTGACCAGATAGATGGTCGCGGCGTCGACGTGGATGTAGTCGGTGGTGACCTCGGGGTACTCCTCGGCCACCTTGTGGAAGATGTTCGTCCACAGGTGCCCGGCGAAGGTCAGCACGTTGTTCTTGTGGACCAGCGTGAGCTTCTTGCGCGGGCGGGCCTGGGCGCGCTCGAAGGCGTCGCGGACGACGCGCTCGACACCGTAGGCGGTGTTGACGGACACCTCGGTGGCGACCTCGTGCGCGGTGCCCTTGCGGATGGTGCCGCCGTTGCCGGTGTACGGGCCCTCGGTGCCCTCGCGGACGACGACGAAGTCGATCTCCGGCTGGCCGGCGAGCGGGGTGGCGACACCGGGGAGCAGCTTCGACGGGCGCAGGTTGACGTGGTGGTCGAAGGCGAAGCGGAGCTTGAGCAGGAAGCCGCGCTCCAGGACGCCGGACGGCACCGACGGGTCGCCGATGGCGCCGAGCAGGATGGCGTCGTGCCGCTTGAGGGAGTCGAGGTCGGCGTCGGTGAGGGTCTCACCGGTGGCGTGGTAGCGCTTGGCGCCGAAGTCGTACTCCTCGGTCTCCAGCTTCACATCCTGCGGCAGGACGGCGGAGAGGACCTTGAGACCCTCGGCCACGACCTCCTGGCCGATGCCGTCACCGGGGATCACTGCGAGATTGATGCTGCGAGACATGCGGGCACCCTACTCCTCGTCCCAGGTGATGACACGTAGTGTCCGCCATGCGGACATCCGGACGGATTGCCGGTGTCCGCCCGTCGGTCGACGTTCACCCGTGTGCGGCAAGGATGTCGGGCCCCGGTGGAACGCTCCGGGACATGGACACTCCCGACGTCGGCATCCCCCGCCCGCTCGCCGAACGGCTGAGCACGGCCGAGCAGTACGCGTACCTGCGCAGCCGTATGGTGCGCCGCCGCACGCTGGTGACGGCGGGCGCGGTGGCGGGCGGCCTGCTGACCGGCTGCGGCACCGCGTACGGCGGAAAGCCGGGCCCGGCCACCTCGCGGGCGCCCGGCGCGGCGGTGGCCCCGTTCGGCCGGCATCTCGCCTTCGGCGCCGACCCCCGCACGCGGATGCGGATCTCCTGGCAGGTGCCGTTCGCGGTGAAGCGGCCGTACGTCCGGGTCGGGCTGCGCCCCGACGACCTCGGGCCCCGGGTCCCGGCCGGGATCCGCCCGCTGCACACGCCCGGGGTGGAGGGCGTGCGGCCCGCGCTGGAGCAGTACTACGTGCACGCGTCCGTGGACGGCCTCACGCCCGGCACGACGTACTACTACGGCGTCGGCCACGACGGCTGGGAGCCCACCGCCCCCGCCCACCGCGCGGCCATCGCCTCCTTCCGCACGGCGCCCGCGCGTCCGGAACGCTTCGTGTTCACGGCCTTCGGCGACCAGGGCGTGGGCCGGGCGGCGCACACCAACGACGATCTGATGCTGCGCCAGAAGCCCGCCTTCCATCTGCACGCCGGTGACATCTGCTACGCGGACGCCAGCGGCACGGGCCGGACGACGGACGGCTACGACCCCGCCTCCTGGGACCTGTTCCTGAAGCAGAACGAGCCGGTCGCGCGGTCCGTGCCGTGGATGGTGACGACCGGCAACCACGACATGGAGGCCTGGTACTCGCCGGACGGCTACGGCGGCCAGCTGGCCCGCTTCTTTCTGCCGGAGACCGGCTTCGACCCGCACGGCACGCCGGGCGCCTACGCGTTCAGCTACGGCAACGCCGGGTTCGTCGCGCTGGACGCCAACGACGTGTCGTACGAGATCCCCGCCAACCTCGGGCACAGCGGCGGCCGGCAGACGGCGTGGCTGGACCGGACGCTGCGCCGGCTGCGCGCGGCCGACGGCATCGACTTCGTGGTCGTCTTCTTCCACCACTGCGCCTACTCCACCTCGCGGCACGCCTCGGACGGGGGCGTCCGGCGGGAGTGGCTGCCGCTGTTCGCGAAGCACCGGGTGGACCTGGTGATCAACGGCCACAACCATGTGTACGAGCGCACGGACGCGATCAAAGGCGGCACGGCCGGCCGGGCGGTGCCCGTCGGCGGCTCCACCGACCCCGCCCGGGACGGCACCGTGTACGTCACGGCGGGCGGCGGCGGCCGTGACCTGTACGGCTTCCCGTCGGGCGTGAAGGACAGCTACGAGGGACACGTCACCCGGCACCGGGCGGTGGAGACCTTCGCCTGGACGAAGGGCAGGGACCGGGCGCCGGAGACGGTGGAGTGGTCGCGGGTGCGCTACACCGGCTTCTCGCTGCTCTCGGTGGAGGTGCGGGCGGGCGCTGCGCCACGGCTCGCGGTGTCGGCGCTGGCCCAGGACGGGCGGCGGATCGACCACTTCGAGGTGCGGCACGGCGGGTGAGCACCGCGCCGCACCCCGGGGGAGTGCGGCTCCCGGCCGGTGGTCCGGCTCAGTGGCCGGTCTCGCCGCCGTTGTCCCGGCGGTCCAGGGCGCGCTGGAGGGCGGCGGCGGCGTTCTTGCGGTCGGACTCGCTCGTGCGGGACACGTGGCGGACTCGGCGGCGGACGGTCGTCTCGGCCATGGCGATCGACTCCTTCGGCATACGGGGAGCACGGCAAGGAAGGGGGTTACGAGACGCCGGAAGGGGCGGGGAGCACCGGCCGCAGGGGTTGCCTGCACGGGGCCCGGCTCACGACCGCCATTCGCTGGATCGAGCGAGACGTTCGGCTCCTACAAAACTAAGGGAGTGACCCGCGTCTGTCTGCACAATTACTCGGACTTCCTACTATCTGAGACGGCGGACGGGACCAGCTCGACGGGGCGCTGGTCCGCGCGGCCTGATCACCGCGTCAGAGGACGTCCCCGTCCCGCCAGTCGAAGACCAGCTCCCCGCCCGGGTCGAGCGCGCCCCGCACGTACACGCCGCCTTCCTCCTCGGGCAGCCGGACGATCCCGTCCGGCGAGAGCGCGTGCACCTGCCCGGCCCAGCGCTGCCAGCCCCGGGAGGCATACAGCGGGGCGCCCTCGTCGCTCGCGGAGAGCGCGCCGAGGTCGTAGCCCCGGTCGGCCACCCGCTCCAGCTCGGCCATCACCCGCCCGCCGAGCCCGCTGCGCCGTACGTCGGCCCGTACGGCGACCCCCTCCACGTACCCGGTGCGCAGCCAGCGGCCCCGGTGCCGTACCCGTCGCATCACGACGGCCCCGTGAGCGGCGAGCCCGGCCCCGTCCCGGACGAGCGCGTGCATGCCGCCCAGCCCGTGCTCCCAGTCCGCGTCGGAGAGGTCCCCGTCGAAGGCGTCGTCCAACAGGGCGCGTACGGCGCGGAGTTCGGCCGTGTCCAGGTCGGCGGTGTGGACGAGACGCAGGGTCATGGCGCCAGTATCGCGCGCCGGAAGCCTTCCGGGTCCTCCACCCACGGCTGGTGCCCGGCGGCCGGCAGGACCACCCGGCGGGCGCGGGGCAGCAGCGCGGCGAGGGAGTCGACGGCGGTGCGGGGGCGGATGTCCCGGGCGCCGTCCACGATCAGCGCGGCGAGGGAGTTGACGGCGGTGCGGGGGCGGATGTCCCGGGCGCCGTCCACGATCAGCACGGGCACGTCCAGGCGGGCGCAGGCGGCCCGCAGCCCGGGCGTGCCCCAGCTCCGCTTCCGTTCCTCGTCGAGGGCCTTGTTGCAGGCATGGTTGATCCCGAACCAGGGCTCCGCCATGCGCCGAGCGTGCTCCAGCGCGCGCTCCCGGTCCTCGAACTCCACCGACCACCGCAGCACGGCCCGCTCCCGCTCCTCGCTCTCGGTGCGCTCCGGCAGGCCGTCCAGCTCCCGCCATCGGGCGAGCCGTTCGGGACCACAGCCCCGGACCACCGTGGCACAGCACCAGCGGGTCTCCCCCGCCGCCCGTCCGCGCCGTCCACAGCCGCACTCCGTCGTCGGCCGTCACCGCCTCCCCGGCGGGCACCGGGACGCCGGCCGGTACTCCTTCGCCGGCTGCCTTCGTCATGCGCCCAGTGTGCGGGGGGACGGCCGCCGGGCGCATGGGAACGGCCCGGGGAGCCCGCTCGGTGGCGGGCTTCCCGGGCCGTGCTCGTGGGGCTGGTCAGCCCATGTGCGGGTAGGTGTAGTCGGTCGGCGGGACCAGGGTCTCCTTGATGGCGCGGGTCAGCGTCCAGCGCAGGAGGTTCTGGGGGGCGCCGGCCTTGTCGTTGGTGCCGGAGGCACGGCCGCCGCCGAAGGGCTGCTGGCCGACGACGGCACCGGTCGACTTGTCGTTGATGTAGAAGTTGCCCGCGGCGAAGCGGAGCTTCTCCATCGTGTACGCCGCCGCCGCGCGGTCGCCCGAGATGACCGAGCCGGTGAGGGCGTAGTCCGACACCGACTCCATCTGGGTCAGCATCTCGTCGTACTTGTCGTCCTCGTAGACGTACACCGCGAGGATCGGGCCGAAGTACTCGGTGGTGAACACCTCGTTCTCCGGGTCGGTGCACTCGATGACGGTCGGGCGGACGAAGTAGCCGACCGAGTCGTCGTAGCTGCCGCCCGCGACGATCGTGCAGGACGGGTCCGCCTTGGCGCGGTCGATCGCGGCCTTGTTCTTGGCGAAGGCACGCTCGTCGATCACGGCGCCGATGAAGTTCGACAGGTCGGTCACGTCACCCATGGTCAGGTAGTCGACCTCGGCCGCGAACTCCTCCTTGAAGCCCGAGTTCCAGATGGAGGCCGGGATGTAGGCGCGGGACGTGGCGCTGCACTTCTGGCCCTGGTACTCGAAGGCGCCCCGGGTGAGGGCCGTCTTCAGGACCGCGCGGTCGGCCGACGGGTGCGCGACGAGGAAGTCCTTGCCGCCGGTCTCGCCGACCAGCCGCGGGTAGGAGCGGTACTTCTCGATGTTGTTGCCGACCGTCTTCCACAGGTACTGGAAGGTCTTGGTCGAGCCGGTGAAGTGGATGCCCGCGAGGTCCCGGTGCTCCAGGGCGACCTTGGAGACCTCGATGCCGTCGCCGGTGACGAGGTTGATGACGCCCTTGGGCAGGCCCGCCTCCTCCAGCAGCCGCATGAGGAGCACGGCCGCGTGGGTCTGCGTCGGGGACGGCTTCCAGACCACCACGTTGCCCATCAGGGCGGGGGCGGTGGGCAGGTTGCCCGCGATGGCCGAGAAGTTGAACGGCGTGATCGCGTAGACGAAGCCCTCCAGCGGGCGGTGGTCGAGGCGGTTCCACACGCCCGGGGAGTTCGCCGGGGGCTGCTCGGCCAGGATCTGGCGGGCGTAGTGGACGTTGAAGCGCCAGAAGTCGACCAGCTCGCAGGGGGTGTCGATCTCGGCCTGCTGGGCGGTCTTGGACTGGCCCAGCATGGTGGAGGCGGCGATCGTCTCGCGCCACGGGCCGGCCAGCAGCTCGGCGGCGCGCAGGATGATCGCGGCGCGGTCGTCGAAGGACATCGCGCGCCAGGCGGGCGCGGCGGCCAGGGCCGCGTCGATGGCGTCCCGCGCGTCCTGCTGGGTGGCGTGGCGGCCGGTGCCGATGACCGCCTTGTGGTTGTGCGGCTGCACGACCTCGAACGGCTCGCCGCCACCCAGCCGCTTCTCCCCGCCGATGGTCATCGGCAGCTCGATCGGGTTCTCGGCCAGCTCCTTGAGCCTGGCCTCCAGCCGGGCGCGCTCGGGCGAGCCGGGGGCGTAGCCGTGCACCGGCTCGTTGACGGGGGTGGGGACCTGGGTCACAGCGTCCATGAGATCCGTAACTCCTTGTACGTGAGCGGGTGTTCGGGCTCAGCCCTTGCTGACCATGGAACGGAGGAAGAACCGGAGGTTGGCCGGCTTCTCCGCCAGGCGGCGCATGAAGTAGCCGTACCAGTCGGTGCCGTAGGCGGTGTAGACGCGCATGCGGTGGCCCTCGGCGGCCAGCCGCAGGTGCTCCTCGCCGCGGATGCCGTACAGCATCTGGAACTCGTACTCGTCGAGCTTACGGCCGGCCTTGTGGGCCAGTTCCTGGGCGATGGCGATCAGACGCGGGTCGTGCGACCCGATCATCGGGTAGCCCTCGCCCTCCATCAGCGTCTTCAGGATGCGCACGTAGGCCTTGTCGATCTCGTGCTTCTGCTGGTAGGCGACCTCGGCGGGCTCCTTGTAGGCGCCCTTGACCAGGCGGACGCGGCTGCCGTTCGCGGCGAGGCGGCGGGCGTCGGCCTCGGTGCGGAAGAGGTAGGCCTGGATGACGCAGCCGGTCTGCGGGAAGTCCTTCCGCAGCTCCTCGTGGATGGCGAACATCGAGTCGAGGGTGGTGTGGTCCTCGGCGTCGAGCGTGACCGTCGTACCGATGGCGGCGGCGGCCTCGACGACGGGCCGGACGTTCGCGAGCGCCAGTTCGTGCCCGTCGTCCAGCGCTTGGCCGAACATGGACAGCTTGACGGACATCTCCACGCGCTCGCCCAGCCCCAGGTCCTTGAGGTGGCCGATCAGCTCCAGGTAGGCGTCCCGGGCGGCGGTGGCCTGCTCGGGGGTGGTGATGTCCTCGCCGACGACGTCCATCGTCAGCTCCAGGCCCTTGGCCGTCAGGTCCTTGATGATCGGGACGATGTCGGCCACGGTCTCGCCGGGGATGAAGCGGTCGACGACCTGCCTGGTCACCGGTGCCGCCGAGATCAGGCGTCGCATCCGGTCGCTGCGCGACGCGGCGAGAATCACGGGACCCAGCACGGGGCACCTCCACAGACAAGCACCGAATACGGCCGTCACCCGACGATTCGGGTACGGCACGGAGAACCACCGTGAAACCTAAGGATCTCTCCGATCGTCGGCCATCGACAGCTGTCACGCATCCGTGCCCGGGATCTCAGACAGATGTATGAAGGCGGCCGGGAAATGGGGGAGAATGCCCGAGTGGCGGCTGAATTCAAGGCGGACTACCAGGAGCTGGTGGACGAGATCTCCGAGTTGCTGGGGGTGCCCGCGACCCTGGAGAACCGCGACTTCGAGCTGATCGCCTTCGGCGCCTACGACAGCGAGGACGAGCTGGATCCGTCCGCGCTGGACCCGGTGCGCACCCGCTCGATCCTGACCCGGCGCTCCACGGCCGCGGTCCGCGCCTGGTTCGAGGGCTTCGGCATCACGCGCGCGACCGAGCCGGTCCGCATCCCGCCGAGCCCGGAGGCCGGTGTCTACCGCGGCCGGATCTGTCTGCCGGTGCGTCATCGGGGCGTCGTCCTCGGCTACGTCTGGCTGCTGGACAGCGATCCCGGGCCGACCGACGCGCAGCTGGCCGCCGCCCTGCGGGTAGCGGGCCGGATCGGCGCGCTGCTCGCGGACGAGGCGGAGGCCGGGGCGGGGCTGAGCCGGGAGCTGCGGGCGGTGCTCACCGCGGAACGCGGCTGGCAGCGGGACATGGCGGTGGCCGAACTGCGCACCGCGCTGGGGCCCCGCGCGGACGGCCCGCACACCCTGGTCTGTGTCGCGCCCTGGCCGTCGGCCGACCCGGAGGACGCCCCGGCCGCCCGTACGATCCCGCACGCCACGGCGCTGTGCACGCTACCGTGGGGCGTCTCGGGGCAGAGCCTCGCGCTGCTGGTGCGCCTGCGGACCACGGAGTCCAGCGCACCCGCGCTGGCGGCGGCCTCGCGGCTGCTGAAGGAGGCCGAGGGGGCCCGGGGGGCGTCGGGCGGCACGGCACGCGGGGCCGGGGCCCGGGTGGCGGCGGCGGTCGCGGCGGGCTTCACCGCCGGGGCCCGGGCCGCCGGGGTCACCGGCTGCGCGGCCGGGGTCGGCGAGCCCCGCACCGGCCTCACCGAGCTGGGCACGGTCTGGCAGGAGGCGTCGGCCGCCGCGCGGGCGGCGCTGGCCGAACCACGGTTCGGGCCGGTCGCGCAGTGGGCGCGGATCGGGGCGTACCGGCTGCTGACCGCGCTGCCGCCGGAGGCCGCGTACGACCGGGTGGTCGGCCCGCTCCTCTCCCCCGCCCACCGGGAGCTGGCCCGCACGGCGGAGGTCTACCTCGACTGCGCGGGCCAGGCCGGCCGCACGGCAGCCGAGCTGGGCATCCACCGCCAGACCCTCTACTACCGCCTGTCCCGCGTGGAACAGCTGACCGGCCTGGACCTGGACGACGGGGAGGACCGGCTGCTGCTGCACATGGCACTGAAACGGGCCAGGCTGTAGCCGGCCCGTCAGAAACCGCGGGAACGGGATCCTCAGCCGTCCGGTGAGCCCCTCAGTACCGCGCCCACCGCCGCGATGCCCTCCGCGATCCCCCGTTCGGTCACGTCACCGAAGCCGAGGACGAGTCGGGGCGGGTCGGTGGCCCGCGAGGTGCGCCAGGCACTCATGCCGTACAGGCCGACGCGGCGGGCGCGCGCCGCGTCGATCACTTTCTGTTCGTCCGCCCCGCCCGGCAGGTGGGCCACGGCGTGGAAGCCCGCGGCCAGGCCGGTCAGGCGCACCGCCGGTGCGTGCTCGGCGAGGGCGGCGCGCAGGGCCGTGCAGCGGGACCCGTACAGGGTGCGCATGCGGCGCAGATGGCGGTCGTAGCGGCCGGACTCGATCAGCCGGGCGAGGGCCAGCTGGTCGAGGGTGGGCGTGCCGCGGTCCGCGATCCGCTTCAGCTCGGTGACCTGTGCGGTGAGCGCGGGCGGGCTCAGCAGCCAGCCGATGCGCAGCGCGGGGGCCAGGGACTTGCTGACCGTCCCGATCGAGACGACACGGTCGGCGGCGAGGCCCTGGAGCGCACCGACCGGCTCCCCGTCGTAGCGGAACTCGGCGTCGTAGTCGTCCTCGATGACGTACGCGTCATGGCGCCGCGCCCAGCCGAGCAGCGCGTGCCGGCGTTCCGGGGCGAGGAGGACGCCGGTGGGCCACTGGTGGGCCGGGGTGACGATCACCGCGCGGGCACCGGTCGCCTCCAGGGCGGTGACGTCGATGCCGTGCGCGTCGACCGGGACAGGGACCGGGGTGAGGCCCGCCGCACGGATTGCGGTCATGGTGATGTCCCAGCTGACCGACCTGGCGATGAGCGGGGCGCCGGTGGAGCGGGCGGGCACCGCCTCCTCGCTCCTGGAGACCGGCACCGAGTTCGGCGGCGCGCTCGGCATGGCGGTCCTGGGCTCCGTCGGCACGGCGGTCTACCGCCACGCGATGCCGGCCACCGCCCCGGCCGAGGCCCGCGAGACCCTGGGCGGTGCGCTGGCCGACGCGGCCCGGCTGCCGGGCCGGAGCGGAGAGTCCCTGCTCGCGACGGCACGGGAGGCGTTCACCAGCGGCATGCAGGGGGCGGCCGTCGCGGGCGCGGTGACGCTGGCGCTGGCGTCGGCGGGCGCGGCGGTGACACTGCGGAGGATCGAGGTCGGGCGGAAGTAAGGGCGCAAGGGAAAACGCCGGACGGGCTGACTTCCGTCAGCCCGTCCGGCGTTCGAGGACGCAAGGCCGAGGCCGGGGCCCGGGGGCGGCAGCCCCCGGACGGCAGCCTCAGACCAGGTTCACCGAGCGGGCGGACGTCGCACCGATCTCCGCGGCGACCTCGGCCAGAACGCCGGAGGACACCGTGTCGTCGACGGTCAGCACGGCCAGCGCCTCGCCGCCCACCGCCGCGCGAGCGACCTGCATACCGGCGATGTTGATGCCCGCCTCGCCGAGGATGCGGCCGACGGTGCCGACGACACCCGGGCGGTCCTCGTAGCGCAGCACCACCATGTGGTCGGCGAGCGCGAGGTCGACGTCGTACTCGCCGACCGCGACGATCTTCTGGACGTGCTTCGGGCCGGCCAGCGTGCCGGAGACCGACACCTCCTCGCCGGTGCCCAGCGTGCCGCGCACGGTCACCACGTTGCGGTGGTCGGCGGACTCCGAACTGGTGGTGAGGCGGACCTCGACACCGCGCTCCTGCGCGAACAGCGGCGCGTTGACGTAGGACACGGTCTCGTCGACGACGTCCTCGAAGACGCCCTTGAGCGCGGACAGCTCCAGCACCTTCACGTCGTGCTGGGTGATCTCGCCGTAGACCTCGACGTCGAGGCGGACCGCGACCTCACCGGCGAGCGCGGTGAAGATGCGGCCGAGGCGCTCGGCGAGCGGCAGGCCCGGCTTGACGTCCTCGGCGATGACACCGCCCTGGACGTTGACGGCGTCCGGCACCAGCTCACCGGCGAGGGCGAGGCGGACGGACTTGGCGACGGCGATACCGGCCTTCTCCTGCGCCTCGTCCGTCGACGCGCCCAGGTGCGGGGTGCAGACGACCTGGTCCAGCTCGAAGAGCGGGGAGTCGGTGCAGGGCTCCTTGGCGTACACGTCGAGGCCGGCGCCGGCGACCCGGCCCTCCTTCAGCGCCGCGTACAGCGCCGCCTCGTCCACGATGCCGCCGCGCGCGGCGTTGACGACGCGCACGCTGGGCTTGACCTTGCGCAGCGCCTCGTCGCCGATGAGGCCGAGCGTCTCGGGGGTCTTGGGCAGGTGGACGGTGATGAAGTCGGAGACCTCCAGCAGCTCGTCCAGGGAGAGCACCTTGACGCCCATCTGCGCGGCCCGCGCGGGCTGCACGTAGGGGTCGTAGGCGACGACCTTCATGCCGAAGGCGGACATGCGCTGCGCGACGAGGGCACCGATGCGGCCCAGGCCCACGACGCCCAGCGTCTTCTCGGCCAGCTCGACACCCGTGTACTTGCTGCGCTTCCACTCGCCGTTCTTCAGCGCGGCGTTGGCCTGCGGGATGTTGCGGGCGGTGGAGATGATGAGACCGCAGGCCAGCTCGGCGGCGGTCACGATGTTGGAGGTCGGGGCGTTGACGACCATCACGCCGGCCTTGGTGGCGGCGGAGACGTCGACGTTGTCCAGGCCGACGCCGGCCCGGGCGACGACCTTGAGCTTCTTCGCGGCGGCGATGGCCTCGGCGTCGACCTTGGTGGCCGAGCGGATCAGGATCGCGTCCACGTCGGCGATGGCCGGGAGCAGCTCGGAGCGGTCCGCTCCGTTGCAGTGCCGGATGTCGAAGTCCGGACCGAGTGCGTCGACGGTGGCAGGCGACAGCTCTTCAGCGATGAGTACGACGGGTTTCGAGCTCACGTGAGTCCTCACATGTGCGATGCGGACGGCCGTCCCGACGGCCGCAGGCGGAGGAGGGGGGCTAGCCGCGGAAGACGCACGACGCTGTGGGCCTGACGCGTGTTGTGCAGAAGTGTAGTGGCGCGGCGGGCGTCGGATTACGCCTCCGCGGAAGGATCACCCGTCCGGGGCTGGACGGGGTGGACAACAGGGGCCGGAGCAGTCCGCCCCGGCCCCTGTCAGCAGGCTACGCCTCCTCGTTCACCCAGCTCATCAGCTTGCGCAGCTGCTTGCCGGTGGTCTCCAGCAGGTGCTCGGAGTCCTGCTTCTTGTACTCGTTGTACTTCTTCAGGCCGCCGTGGTACTCGTCCATCCAGTTCCGGGCGAAGGAGCCGTCCTGGATCTCCGCGAGGACCTTCTTCATCTCGGCCTTGGTGGCGTCTGTGATGATGCGCGGACCGGTGACGTAGTCGCCCCACTCGGCGGTCTCCGAGATCGACCAGCGCATCTTCTCCAGGCCGCCCTCGTACATGAGGTCCACGATCAGCTTCAGCTCGTGCAGGCACTCGAAGTACGCGATCTCCGGCTGGTAACCGGCCTCGGTCAGCGTCTCGAAGCCCGCCTTGACCAGCGCGGCGGTACCACCGCACAGCACGGCCTGCTCGCCGAAGAGGTCGGTCTCGGTCTCCTCGGTGAAGGTGGTCTTGATGACGCCGGCACGGGTGCCGCCGATGCCCTTGGCGTACGACAGGGCCAGCGCGAAGGCGCCTGCGGAGGCGTCCTGCTCCACGGCCACGATGCACGGCACGCCGCGGCCCTCCTCGTACTGACGGCGCACCAGGTGGCCCGGGCCCTTCGGGGCGACCATGCAGACGTCCACGCCCGCCGGGGGCTTGATGAAGCCGAAGCGGATGTTGAAGCCGTGGCCGAAGAACAGCGCGTCGCCGTCCTTCAGGTTCGGGGCGATGGACTCCTCGTACACCTGGGCCTGGATCGGGTCCGGGACCAGGATCATGATGACGTCGGCCTCGGCGGCGGCCTCGGCCGGAGTCACCACACGCAGGCCCTGCTCCTCGGCCTTGGCCTTGGACTTCGACCCCTCGTGCAGACCGACACGCACGTCCACACCGGAGTCACGCAGCGACAGGGCATGGGCGTGGCCCTGGCTGCCGTAGCCGATGACCGCGACCTTGCGGCCCTGGATGATGGACAGGTCGGCGTCGGCGTCGTAGAACAGCTCGGCCACTTTGGGTTCTCTCCTTGTGTGCAGGTGGTGCGTCCCACCGTATGACGGCGGGCGGGAACGAAGTTCGGGGGTCTCGGCATACGGGCGGCCGTTGATCGCCGGCCGCCCGTTCTCAGTCTTACGCCGTCCGGTCGAGAGCGCGCAGGGAGCGGTCCGTGATCGAACGGGCGCCACGGCCGATCGCGATCGTGCCGGACTGGACCAGCTCCTTGATGCCGTACGGCTCCAGCATCTTGAGCATGGCGGACAGCTTCTCGCTGGAACCGGTGGCCTCGATGGTCACGGCCTCCGGGGAGACGTCGACGGTCTTGGCACGGAACAGCTGGACGATCTCCACGATCTGGGAGCGGGTCTCGTTGTCGGCGCGGACCTTCACCAGAACGAGTTCGCGCTGCACGGCCTGACCGGGCTCCAGCTCCACGATCTTCAGCACGTTGACGAGCTTGTTGAGCTGCTTGGTCACCTGCTCCAGCGGCAGGTCCTCGACGCCCACCACGATGGTGATGCGGGAGATGTCGGGGTGTTCGGTGACGCCGACCGCGAGCGAGTCGATGTTGAATCCGCGCCGGGAGAACAGGGCGGCGATGCGGGCGAGGATGCCCGGCGTGTTCTCCACCAGGACGGAGAGCGTGTGCTTGGACATGTCTTCTTGCTCTTCCTCGCTCAGTCGTCTTCGTTGTCGCCGAAGTCGGGGCGGACGTCCCGGGCGGCCATGATCTCGTCGTTGGAGGTGCCGGCGGCGACCATCGGCCAGACCATCGCGTCCTCGTGGACGATGAAGTCCACGACGACCGGGCGGTCGTTGATGGAGTTGGCCTCCGCGATGACCTTGTCCAGGTCCTCCGGGCGCTCGCAGCGCAGGCCCACGCAGCCCATCGCCTCGGACAGCTTCACGAAGTCCGGCACGCGCGTGCCCTTGGCCTCCGGGTTGATGTCCTCGGGGCCGCTGTGCAGCACGGTGTTGGAGTAGCGCTGGTTGTAGAAGAGGGTCTGCCACTGGCGGACCATCCCGAGGGCGCCGTTGTTGATGATGGCGACCTTGATCGGGATGTTGTTCAGGGCGCAGGTGGTCAGCTCCTGATTGGTCATCTGGAAGCAGCCGTCGCCGTCGATCGCCCAGACGGTACGGCCCGGCTGCCCGGCCTTGGCGCCCATCGCGGCCGGGACCGCGTAGCCCATCGTCCCGGCGCCGCCGGAGTTCAGCCAGGTGGCGGGCGTGTCGTACTGGATGAAGTGCGCGGCCCACATCTGGTGCTGGCCGACGCCCGCCGCGAAGATCGTGCCCTCGGGGGCGAGCTGCCCGATGCGCTCGATGACCGCTTGCGGGGAGAGCGAGCCGTCCTCGGGCTGGTCGTAGCCGAGCGGGTAGGTCTCGCGCCACCGGTTCAGGTCGCTCCACCAGGCGGTGTAGTCGCCCTGGGCGCCCTCGCTGTGCTCCTTCTGGACGGCCTGGACCAGATCGGCGATGACCTCGCGGGCGTCACCGACGATCGGCACGTCGGCGGCGCGGTTCTTGCCGATCTCGGCCGGGTCGATGTCCGCGTGGACGATCTTGGCGTAGGGGGCGAAGCTGTCCAGCTTGCCGGTGACGCGGTCGTCGAAGCGGGCACCGAGGGCCACGATCAGATCGGCCTTCTGCAGCGCGGTGACGGCGGCGACGCTGCCGTGCATGCCGGGCATGCCCAGGTGCAGCGGGTGGCTGTCGGGGAACGCGCCGAGCGCCATCAGGGTGGTGGTGACCGGGGCGCCGGTCAGCTCGGCGAGGACCTTCAGCTCGGCGGTGGCGTGGGCCTTGAGGACGCCGCCGCCGACGTACAGGACCGGCCGCCGGGCGGCGGTGATCAGCTTGGCGGCCTCGCGGATCTGCTTGGCGTGCGGCTTGGTCACCGGACGGTAGCCGGGCAGGTCCATGACGGGCGGCCAGGCGAAGGTGGTCTTCGCCTGGAGGGCGTCCTTGGCGATGTCGACCAGGACCGGGCCGGGGCGGCCGGTGGAGGCGATGTGGAACGCCTGCGCGATCACCCGGGGGATGTCCTCGGCCTTGGTGACCAGGAAGTTGTGCTTGGTGATCGGCATCGTGATGCCGACGATGTCCGCCTCCTGGAAGGCGTCCGTGCCGATCGCCTTGGACGCGACCTGGCCGGTGATCGCGACCAGCGGCACTGAGTCCATGTGGGCGTCGGCGATCGGCGTCACCAGGTTCGTCGCGCCCGGGCCGGAGGTCGCCATGCAGACGCCGACCTTGCCGGTGGCCTGCGCGTAACCGGTGGCCGCGTGGCCCGCGCCCTGCTCGTGCCGGACCAGGACGTGCCGCACCCGGGTGGAGTCCATCAAGGGGTCGTACGCCGGCAGGATCGCGCCGCCCGGAATGCCGAATACCGTGTCCGCGCCGACCTCCTCGAGGGAGCGGATGAGGGACTGCGCACCCGTGACGTGCTCGACGGGGGCGGACTGCTGTCCTCCGGAACGGGGCCGCGGCTGCGGATGGTGGGCCCCGGTGGCCTGCTCGGTCATCGGCATTCTCTTCTCGATGCTGAGGGTTTTTGCGAGGTTCGGGCGGATTTGGAGCGCTGCACGAAAGGCGCTCGTGCAACAAAAAACCCCTCGTGCCGCAAGGCAAGCGAGGGGAGCGCGCCGGTGAGGTCGCTGGGGTTTCCGGATCGTCCTCCGGTATGTCCCAGCTCAGCCGACGCGCTGTCCAAGTACGAGAATTCGGGTGCGCATGGCACTGACCCTCCCCCCGGCACGCACCACGTGTCAAGTGGGTGGGACGGGAGTCTCAGAATGTGAGCGAAGGGCACTGCCGCCTCCGAAGACAGCCGGAACACCCCCTGTGTACACCCTCTCCGGCTCCCGCGCGCTGCCCGCGAAGGCCGGTTCGGCCGGAGCGTGCGGCACCGGGTAGTGGCCGGATCCGAGCGCCCGGCGCAGCCGGTACTCGTCCAGCGGACCGGCGAACGCCATGCCCTGCCCATGGGTGCAGCCCATCGCGCGCAACGCGACCACCTGCTCGGGCAGGTCCACTCCCTCGGCGACCGACTGGAGTCCCAGATCGCCGGCGATCCGCAGCAGCCCGCTGGTGATCTTGTGCAGCCGCGCGGACTCGACCACGCCCTCGACCAGGCCGCGGTCGAGCTTGAGGATGTCCACGGGCAGCCTCCTGAGGGCCGTGATGGCCGCGTAGCCGCTGCCGAAGCCGTCCAGCGCGATCCGCACCCCGAGCCGGCTCAGCGCGGTCAGCCGCCGCTCCAGCTCGTCCAGGGAGACACGGGGATCGGTGTCGGACAGCTCGATGACCAGCGCCCCGGGCGGCAGCCCGTGCCGGGTCAGCAGCGCCTCCACCGAGCCCAGCGGCATCGAGCGGTCCAGCAGCCGCCGGGCGCTCATCCGGACCGCCACGGGGACGACGACGCCGGTCGCCGCACGCTCGGCCGCCTGCTCCACGGCCTCCCGCAGGATCCAGCGGTCCAGCTCGGCGGTCTTGTCGCCGTCCTCGGCCATCCGCAGGAACTCGGCCGGTGTGAACAGCACCCCCTGCGAGGAGCGCCAGCGCGCCTGCGCGGAGACCGCCGTGATCCGGCCGTTCTGCAGGCACACCACCGGCTGGTGCAGCAGGGCGAACTCGCCGTCGTGCAGCGCGGCACGCAGCCGCGTGGCCAGCTCCGCCTTGCGGACGACGTCCTGCTGCATCTGCGGCTTGTACAGCTCGACCCGGCCCTTTCCGGCCGACTTGGCCCGGTACATCGCGAGGTCGGCGTTGCGCAGCAACTCGCCCGCGCCGAGGCCCGGTTCGGCGAAGGCGACGCCGATGGACGCGTTGACCCTGACGTCGTTGCCATCGATGGCGTACGGGTGGGAGAGGGTCACCCTGAGGCGGTCGGCGAGCTCCAGGATGTTCCGCTCCCGGGCGGCCCGGTCCCGGCTGCCGTCCCCGACGATCAGGGCCGCGAACTCGTCGCCGCCCAGCCGGGACGCGGTGTCCCCCTGCCGGACCGCGTCCTGGAGTCTGCGGGCGGCCTGGACGAGCAGTTCGTCCCCGGCCTGGTGCCCGATCGTGTCGTTGACGGCCTTGAAGCCGTCCAGGTCGATGAAGAGCACCGCCGTACCCCGCAGGGCGGCGCCACGGTCGGTGGACCGGCGGCCGGACAGGGCCTGCTGCACCCGCTTGGTGAACAGCGCGCGGTTGGGCAGGTCGGTCAGCGGGTCGTGCTCGGCGTTGTGCTGCAACTGGGCCTGCAGCCGCACTCTCTCGGTCACGTCCCGGCTGTTGAAGATCAGCCCGCCCTGGTGCCGGTTGACGGTCGACTCGACGTTGAGCCAGCCGCCGTCGCCGGAGCGGAACCGGCACTCGATGCGCGTGGTGGGCTCCTCCAGCGGGCTGGCGGCGAGGAAACGGCGCACCTCGTGCACCACGCAGCCCAGGTCCTCCGGGTGGATGAGCCCGGCCAGCTCGGTGCCCACCAGCTCCTCGGCGGGTCTGCCGTACACCCCGGCGGCGGCCGGGGAGACGTACCGGAGGATGCCGTTGGGCGCGGCGATCATGATGACGTCGCTGGAGCCCTGCACCAGGGACCGGAAGTGGTTCTCCTTCTGTGCCAGTTCCTGGGTGAGGGTGATGTTGTCCAGCAGCATGATGCCCTGCCGGATGACGAGCGCCAGCACCACGGCGCCCGCGGTGATCAGCACCACGTGGTCGGGCCTGCGGCCGTTGAGGACGTTGTACAGGATGCCCAGGGTGCACACGGCGGCGGCGAGGTACGGCGTGAGGGCGGCGAGGGAGCCGGTGAGCGGCCGGCCGGACGGGTACCGGCTGTGCTCGCCGCCCGGCGCGGACAGGGGCGGCTGGTGGCCCGTGCTCCGCTGGCCCGGCACATGCTCGTGGACCACGCGCGTGTGCCCGTCCGCCGCGCGTGGCTCCTTCGCGCTCCGCCGCCGGGGCGCGGCCCAGGGGGCGTAGGCGAGCACCAGCGAACCGGCGAACCACCCCGCGTCCAGCAGCTGCCCGGAGCGGTAGCTGCTGTGCAGCAGCGGCGAGGTGAACAGGGCGTCGCACATCACGGTCAGCGCGAGCCCGCCGATCGCGGTGTTCACCGCCGTACGGTTGCCCGGGGCCCGGCGGAAGTGCAGCGCGAGGACCATGCTGACGAGCGCGATGTCGAGCAGCGGGTACGCCAGCGACAGCGCCGCGTGGGCCACGCTGGAGCCCTCGATCCTTGCCGCCTGGGCGAGCGCGAGGCTCCACGAGAGGGTGAGCAGCGAGCCGCCGATCAGCCAGGCGTCCAGGCCCAGGCAGATCCAGCCCGCCCGGGACACCGGCCGCTTGGCGAGCACCAGCAGGCCGACGATGGCGGGCGGGGCGAAGCACAGGAAGAACAGGTCGGCGTAGCTGGGGCTGGGCACGGGGCGCTCCAGCACGACCTCGTACCAGCCCCAGACCGCGTTGCCCAGCGCTGCCATGACCGAGGAGAGGGCGAACAGCAGCCAGGCCGAGCGGAAGCGCACGCGCCGGCTACGGGCGTACAGCAAGCAGGAGACGGCGGCGGTGCCCGCCGCCGCGCTCAGGCCGAAGTCGCCCATGATCAGAGCGATTTGACTCGTGCCCCAGCCGAACGCGGCTCCGACGGCGTAGGCCGCGCAGATCAGGGCGAGGACGAGTTGTTCCATCAGCCGGGTGTTGTCGCCGATGGCCGGCCGGCGGGGCGGCGGGGCCTCGTGCGGGTGCGGTGCGCGCGCCGCTCCGTCGAGGGTCGTCACGGAGGGCGGGGCGCTCACCGGGGCCTCCCGGTGAGCGCCGCTCCCGGGTCCCGACGGTCCCGGTGCGCTGGGTGCGCATGCCTGCGACGTCCGCTGTGCCTGCGCTGCTGGTGGCTGGTGTGGTGACCGCGCCTGCGCGCGGCCGTGCGCCAGGGTCGCCGCCGGCGGCTCCGCCGCGTCGGATCGTACGTCCATAGGCCGTGCATCGCCCGTCGCCCCCCTCACAAATCTGAAATGTCCATCCCCGGCGCCGTTGGTCAGCGGCGCAGCCCCTGTCGGGGACGATACACCAGGATCGTCACTCAGGGACATAGCGTCTCTACGCTCCGTGACGGACAGCGGGGATGCGAGTACGATCCGCGTCCGAAAGATTGCGGAGGGTGCCCGCAGCGGCCTAGCGCCCGCTTGCTCCCCTGGTTTCGGGTCCGGTCGTAAGGATCACGTTCCGCAGGGGCCGCCGGTTCACGAACCGGGTCAACTGGTCCGCGAGCAGCCTCTTGGCGCGGGGCAGGAAGGCCGACGAGGGCCCGCCGACATGCGGGCTGATCAGCACTCCGGGCGCCTGCCACAACGGGTGGCCCGGGGGCAGCGGCTCGGGGTCCGTGACGTCCAGGGCGGCGGTGATCCGGCCCCGCTCCAGCTCGGCGAGGAGCGCCTTGGTGTCCACGACGGGCCCGCGCGCGACGTTGACGAGCAGCGCGCCGTCCTTCATCCGGGCGAGGAAGCCGGCGTCGACGAGGCCCCGGGTCTCCTCCGTGAGCGGGGTGCAAAGGATCACGACATCCGCGTGCGGAAGCAGTGGAAGCACATCGGCGATCGGATGCACGGGACCGCGCGCGGTTGTGCGACCGGAGCGCGCAACGCGCGCCACCCGCGCGACCTCGAAGGGCACGAGCCGGTCCTCGATGGCGGCACCGATGGCCCCGTACCCGACGATCAGCACGCTCTTGTCGGCGAGGGCGGGGTGGAAACCGCCCACCCAGCGCTCCTGTTGCTGGGCGCGGACGAAGCCGGGGATGCCGCGCAGCGCGGCGAGGGTGAGGGTGAGCGCCAGCTCGGCCGTGCTCGTCTCGTGCACCCCGCGCGCGTTGCACAGCCGCACGTCCGGCGGGATCACCGACAGTTGCGCGGTGATGTCGTCGACGCCCGCGGTGAGCGTCTGGATGAGCCGCACGTTCGTCAGATGCTCCAGCGGGCCCACTCGGACCGACAGCCGCTTCATGTACGGCACCACGTACACGGCGCACTCCGCCGGATCGCCGGGATACGGCTGCGCGCCGTCCTCTCCCCCGTCCCAGAACAGGTACCGGGGCCCCTGGGGCAGCCCCTCGATCTCCTCGGGCGGAATGGGAAGCCACACGTCTGAACTCATGCCAGGAGGCTATGTCAGGAGCGTCTGCGCGCAGAGGTTAGGTTGGGGGCCGGGCACAGGGAGGTTCACGAGCAGGTGGAGCGCAGGACGATCGGCGCGGGGGCGCTCGCGGTGGGGGCCGTCGGACTCGGGTGCATGCCGATGAGCTGGGCGTACAGCGGATCGCGACAGCGGGGTGACGAGTCGGTCAGAGCGGTGCACCGGGCGCTGGACCTGGGCTGCGACCTGCTGGACACCGCGGACATGTACGGCCCGTTCACCAATGAGCTGCTGCTGGGCCGGGTGCTCAAGGAGCGGCGCCGGGACGCCTTCGTGTCCACGAAGGTGGGGCTGCTGGTGGGCGAGCAGCACATCGTGGCCAACGGCCGCCCCGGCTATGTGCGGCGGGCCTGCGACGCCTCGCTGCGGCGGCTCCAGACCGATGTGATCGACCTGTACCAGCTGCACCGCGCCGACCCGGAGGTGCCCGTCGAGGAGACCTGGGGCGCGATGGCGGACCTGGTGCGGGCCGGGAAGGTGCGGGCCCTCGGTCTGTGCGCGGTGGGGGCGCGCGGCGGGCGCCGTCCGGGCGCCGGGCTGTACGACACGACGCTGCGCCAGTTGCAGCGGGTGCAGCAGGTGTTCCCGGTGACGGCGGTGCAGGCGGAGCTGTCGGTGTGGTCGCCGGAGGCGCTCCAGGCGCTGCTGCCGTGGTGCGAGGCCCGCGGTGTGGGCTTCCTGGCGGCGATGCCGCTGGGCAACGGCTTCCTGACCGGCACGCTGACGCCGGGCGAGGGCTTCGAACCGGACGACGTACGCGCCCGGCACCCCCGGTTCACCGCCGAGATGATGGCGGCCAACCAGCCGATCGTCGCGGGCCTGCGGCGCATCGCCCGCCGGCACGGCGCGGACATCGCCCCTGCCCAGGTGGCCCTGGCCTGGGTGCTGGCGCAGGGCCGGCATGTGATCGCGCTGCCGGGCACCAAGCGGGAGCGCTGGGCGGCGCAGAACGCGGCGGCGGCCGGGCTGCGGCTGACCGCCCAGGACCTGGCGGAGGTGTCCGGGCTGCCGGCCGCCCAGGGGTCGTGGGACTGAGGTTTCCCCGGTCGGTCTCCGGGGATCGGGAACCCGGAGGGGCGCGGCCGGTGTGTGAGAGGGAGAGCGTGCCGTCGGGCGCGCCTGTGAACCGCCACCGACCGCCGCGGCGAAGGGAACCGTGATCGTGCGACGTCGAGCTGTGCCGGCCGTGCTGGCCGTGGCCGCCCTCCTGCTGACGGCCGGCTGTTCCTCCGACGGCGGGGACGGCCCGGGCGGGACGCCGGGCGCGACGACCTCCGGGGCCACCGCTTCCGGGCACGGCGCCGCGTCGGCCGCGCCGGTCCCCGCGGCCAAGGGTTCGGTGAAGGTGCTGCGCACGGTGGCCGAGGGTCTGAAGACGCCGTGGGGGCTGGCTCGGCTGCCCGGCGGCGGCCTGCTGGTCTCCTCCCGGGACGAGGGCACGATCAGCCGGATCGACGAGAAGACCGGCCGGACGGCCGAGCTGGGCACGGTCTCCGGGGTCTCACCGGCCGGCGAGGGCGGCCTGCTGGGCATCGCCCTCTCCCCCGGCTTCGCCTCGGACCACATGATCTACGCCTACTTCACCTCGGCCTCGGACAACCGCATCGTCCGCATGCTGTACGACGAGCGGAAACCGGCCGGTGAGCAACTGGGCGCTCCCGACACGGTGTTCAAAGGCATCCCCAAGGGTTTCATCCACAACGGCGGCAGGATCGCGTTCGGCCCCGACCGCATGCTGTACGCGGGGACCGGCGAGAGCGGGGAGAAGGGCCTGGCCCAGGACAGGAAGTCGCTGGGCGGCAAGATCCTGCGCCTGACCCCGGACGGCGAACCGGCTCCGGGCAACCCGTTCCCCGACTCCCCCGTGTACTCGTACGGCCACCGGAACGTCCAGGGTCTGGCCTGGGACGACAGACAGCGGCTGTTCGCCTCGGAGTTCGGGCAGGACACCTGGGACGAGCTGAACGCGATCAAGCCCGGTGACAACTACGGCTGGCCTCAGGCCGAGGGCAGGTCCTCCGACGCCGGCTTCCACAACCCGCTGGCCCAGTGGCACACCGACGACGCCTCCCCCAGCGGCATCGCCTACGTGAACGGCGTGATCTGGATGGCGGGCCTGAAGGGCGCGCGTCTGTGGCGCGTCCCGCTGAACGGCACGTCGGCCTCGGCCGCCCCGCAGGCGTTCCTCACGGGCGCCTACGGCCGCCTGCGTACGGTCGTCCCGGCGGGCGGCGACAGGCTCTGGCTGGTGACGAGCAACACGGACGGCCGCGGCTCCCCGAAGAAGGGGGACGACCGGGTGCTGGAGGTGCGGGTGCGGTGAGCGGCACGGCTACTCGCCCTCGGTGAGCGCTTCGGGTTCCGGCTCGGCCGGCGCCGTTTCCGGCAGGCGTATCACCGCCTTCCCGGAGGCCAGGTCTATGGGGCCACGGCCCGGGTCGTTGTCGCCCACGTCCTCGCGGGTCAGTTCCAGCCGGTTCTGCTCGTCCCGGGTGTGCTTGCGACCGGGCGCGAACAGTTCCTCGAAAACGTTGAACACGGCTCCCCCTCACTGCCGGTTTTCTCCAGCGTAGGTCTCAGCCCGGCGTTTCGGCAGCGAGCGTCCCCGCCGCGAACAGCCCCAGCCGGTGGGCCACCGCCGCCGCCTCGCCCCGGCCCGAGACGCCCAGCTTGCCGAGGATGTGGGAGACGTGGACGCTGGCGGTCTTCGGGGAGATGAACAGCTCCGCGGCTATCTGACGGTTGGTGCGGCCGGCCGCGACCAGGTGCAGGACGTCCCGCTCGCGGCTGGTGAGGCCGAGCGCCGCGGCCGGGTCGGCGGGCGCCTGCCGTGCGGCGCCGGTCAGGGTGAGGCGGGCGCGCTGGGCAAGCCGGGCGACGGCCTCGGCGAGGGGGCGCGCGTCGAGGTGGGCGGCGACCGCCGCGGCCAGCCGCAGCAGTTCCACCGCGCGCTCGCGCTCGTCGTCGCCGCCTTCGGCCAGCAGCGCCGCGGCGAGGCGGTGGCGGACCCGGGCGAGGTCGTAGGGCCGGTCCAGGCATTCGAAGGCGGTGACGACCGGGGACCAGGTGTCGGCGGTGTCCCGGCCCTGCGCGCGGAGCAGTTCCGCCCGGGTCCACTGGCCGTAGGCGTGCCAGAGCGGGACGCCGGTGGTGAGGGTCCGTACGGCCGCCGAGAGGCGGTCGAGTGTCTCGGCGCGGCCGGGCCGGGCGGCGGGCAGGGTGCGGGCGTCGGCCTCGGCGGTGGCGGCGGCCAGCAGCAGCGGCCAGCCGTAGCGGTGGGTGCCGGGCGGGAAACCGGCGTCCAGGGCCGGGAGCAGTGCCGCGCGGGCGTCGGCGATCCGGCCCTCGGCGGCGGCGACCCCGAGGACGATGCGGGCCACGGGCAGGGACTGCTGGGGCATCGGGTCATGGGTGCCGTACCAGGCGCGGGCGGCGGCGAGGTGCCGGCCGGCCTCGGCGAGGTCGCCGCGGGCGAGGGCGAGGTGGGCCTGGAGCAGCGCGCCCGCGCCACGGGGCATGGCGCCGTGGCCGGCCCGGGTGGCGTGCGCGGCGGCCTCCGCGGCCTCCTGCCACTGGCCGAGCGCGTACAGCGCCTCGGACAGGTTGCCCCACATCCACGCCCCGGAGTCCAGCAGCCCGTACGCGCGGCAGAAGTCGATGCCCTCGCGCAGCAGGGGGACGGCCTCCCGGTCCCGGCCGACGCTCTGCAGCACGGACGGCAGGTTCACATAGGCGCGGGCCGCGACATGGTGCATGCCCTCCGCGCGGGTGTCCCGCAGCACCTGCCGCATCTGCGCGAGGCCGGTCTCCGGCTCTCCGGACTCCACGGTCAGGCCGCCCAGGGTGAGGCGGGCGTCGAGTTCGGTCTCGCGGGCGCCCACCATGTGGGCGTACTCCACGGCCCGTTCGGCGGCGGCCAGGGCTTCGGGTCCCGGCCGGCGCTGCATGGACCAGCTGGCCGCGACCGCCAGCACCTCTGCGTGCACCTCGGACGGCGGCAGTCCGCGCACCAGGTCCTGGGCGGTGGCCAGTTCCCGCCGGCCGTCGCCGCGCGCCATGGCCTGCACCAGCCGGGAGCGCTGCACCCAGAACCAGGCGGCGCGCAGCGGGTCCGGCTCCTCCTCCAGGAGGCGCAGGGCCCGCTTGGTGATCTTCAGGGCGCGTTCGCGCTCGCCGCCGAAACGGCCCGCCACGACCGCCTCGGCCAGCAGATCGAGGTAGCGCAGCGGCGTGGTGGCCGGGTCACAGCCGCACGGAGGACAGACCTCCGCGTAGTCGACCGGGCGCAGGGCGGAGCGGACCTTCTCGGGGGCGCTGTCCCACAGCTCCATCGCCCGCTCCAGCAGCCGCAGTTGCTCGGTGTAGGCGTGCCGGCGACGGGCGACGACGGCGGCGGACAGGACGGCGGGCAGGGCCTTCGCGGCGTCGTGGGCGTGGTACCAGTAGCTGGCCAGGCGCATCACACGGGCGTCGGCCGGGACCAGCGTCGGGTCGGCCTCCAGAGCCTCGGCGTAGCGGCGGTTGAGCCGGGAGCGTTCGCCGGGCAGCAGGTCGTCGGCGACGGCCTCGCGGACCAGGGAGTGCCGGAAGCGGTAGCCGTCGCCGGTCCGGGTGGCGGTGAGGATGTTGGCGCCGACAGCGGCCCGCAGTGCCTCGATGAGGTCGTCCTCCGCGAGCCGGGCCACGGCGGCGATCAGCCGGTACTCGACCGTGGAGCCGCCCTCGGCGACGATCCGGGCGACCCGCTGGGCGCTCTCGGGCAGTGCCTCGACCCGGACGAGGAGCAGGTCGCGCAGGGAGTCGGTGAGGCCGGTGCAGCCGCCCGCCGAGGCGGCGACGGCGAGTTCCTCGATGAAGAAGGCGTTGCCGTCGGAACGTGCGTAGATCTCGTCCACCTGGGCGGGGTCGGGTTCGGCGGCGAGGATGCCCGCGATCTGGCGGCCGGCCTCCTCGCGAGTGAAGCGGGCGAGCTCGATGCGGCGGACGGTGCGCAGCCGGTCCAGTTCGGCGAGCAGCGGGCGCAGCGGGTGGCGGCGGTGGATGTCGTCGGAGCGGTAGGTGGCCAGGACCAGGAGGCGGCCTGCGCGCAGGGTGCGGAAGAGGTAGGCGAGGAGGTGGCGGGTGGAGGCGTCGGCCCAGTGCAGGTCCTCCAGGACGAGGACGACGGTGTGCTCGGCGGCGACCCGCTCCAGCAGCCGGGCGGTGAGTTCGAACAGGCGGGCCATGCCCTGTTCGTCGTGGCGGCCGGCGCCGGCCTCGCCGAGGTCGGGCAGCAGCCGGGCCAGTTCCTCCTCCTGGCCGGCCGCCGCCGCGGCGAACTCCTCGGGCAGGGCATCGCGCAGGGCGCGCAGCGCGGCGGAGAAGGGGGCGAACGGCAGCCCGTCCGCGCCGATCTCCACACAGCCGCCGACGGCGACGACGGCGCCGCGCCGGGCGGCGGCGGTGGCGAACTCCTCCACGAGGCGGGTCTTGCCCACGCCGGCCTCGCCGCCGAGCAGCAGCGCCTGCGGCTCGGCCGCGGCGGCACGGGCGAGCGCCTCGTTCAGCGTGTCCAACTCGTCGGCGCGGCCGACGAACACGGGACTGACGGACCTGTTCTCCACGGGCCCGAGCATCGCACGGGGCCGGAAGGGCCCGGCACCGGTTTTCCACAGCTCCTGTGTGATGGTCGTACCGATGGCCGGCGGCACCGTACCGGCGGACGACCGGGTCACGCGGTGCGTGGCAGCCGCTGCCGGCGGGGCCGGCCGGTATGCGGCCCGGCGGCCGGGGCACCGTCGCCGGCGGACTCCGCGCGGCGTGCGGCGCGACGGGACCGTACGGCCTCGCGGGCCAGGCGCTGCTCCTGAGCCGTGCGGCGCAGCTCGGCCGAGCGCAGGCGCTGGAGTTCAAGGGCGTACATGGCGAGTCCTCCGGGAGAGACGGTGTCGTGTGTCGCTTTCCGCGACGCCTCCACCCTCGTCTCCCAGGAGGGTCCGCCACATCGGGAGAGTGCCGCATCTTCGGGCGGCCGGCGGGCCGCACGCGCGCGGTAAGGGGCCTTAGGGCGGCGGTGAGTCGCTCACGCGCGCCCCAAGGCCCCTCAGCCCTGCGGGCTCTCCGCGGGCTCCCGACGCCTTCTCAGCCGGTCGAGGGCAGGCCGAGCAGGGCGTCGGAGTACTTCAGGACGGCGAGCAGCAGTCCGATGACGCCGAGCGAGACACCCGCCCAGGCGACCGACTTGATCCACGCGGCCTGCGGGCGGCCGGGGGTGCCGAACGCGGGCCGCGCCAGCACGACCAGGCCGGTGATCAGCGCGACCAGCGCGAACAGGCCGGCCCACAGGGCGGTGGTGTGCCAGGCGTCGCCGTAGACCTCCTTGACCTGCTGGGCGACGCTCGCGGTGGAGGACGTCCGGAGCTGGCCGACGAGTTGCTCGCGCGCGGACGCCACGGTGCCGATCCAGCCGCCGCTCAGCGAGACCAGGCCCAGCGCGGCGGAGACGACGGCGCCGGCGCCCTGGCCGACCCCGGAGGGCGCCTTGCCACCGGCGGCTTCCGTCGCATCGCCCGCCTCGCCGCCGTCGGCTTCCGTGGCCTCCCGGGCGGCCTGCTCCCGTGCGGCCTGCTCGTCGGTTCCCTGGTCCTCGGCAGGGCCGGCCGTCGTCGTCTCGTCGTCCTTGCGCGCCTCGGTGCCGGCCTCAGTGCCGCTCGTGGCGCCTTCCGCTGTCTTCGTTGCCATGCCCGGCACCGTACGGACGCTGTCTGAGAGGTCTCTTAATGATCGTTGTGCGCGGTACGCGCGCGTGCCGTACGCCACTCGGGCGCGAGCACCGACCAGATCTCGGTGCTGGTGCGCACGCCCCGGTGCCGGTAGTTCTCGCGGAGCACGCCCTCACGCGTCATGCCGAGCCGCCGGGCCACGTTGATGCTCGGCTCGTTGGCCGAGGACACGTGCCACTCCACCCGGTGCATGCCGCGCTCCTCGAAGGCCCAGTCGAGCAGCACCCGCATCCCGCGCGTGACCAGCCCGCGCCCGGCCGCCGCCGGCTCCAGCCAGCAGCCCGCCTCGCAGACCCCGCCCGGGGTGTCCCAGACGCGGAACAGCAGACCGCCGACGAGCTTCCCGTCCAGCCAGATCCCGTGCACGCTGCCGGCGTCGGCACCGCGCTTGTCGGCGTACGACTTCAGCCAGCCACGGGCGCCGTCCAGGCCGGACACCACGTCGGCCAGGCCGATGTGCCGGCCGATGAACTCCCGTCCCCGGTCGATGTGCGCGAGCAGTTCCTCGGCGTGCCAGACCTCCAGGGGCCGCAGTTCGGCGTCGTCACCGAGCGATATCGCGTACATCGTGCCGTTCTTCCTTCCACAGTTCGTCCACCGGGACCCGGCCGAGACTGTCCTGCGGCGCGCGGCACTCGGGCGGCTCGATGCCGAGGCGTGGCAGGCGGCGCTCCAGCCGGCCGGGCGGCCACCAGTTGGCGGCGCCGAGCAGATGCATCAGGGCGGGCACGAGCAGCGTACGCGGGACGAAGGCGTCGGGGGCGACGGCGGAGGCGAGCCGGCCCGCGCGGGTCGTGGCCGAGCGGTTCGCCGCCCCGGCCCCACCGGAAGACGGCGACGACGATGCCGGACGCGGCGGCGACGGCGGCGATGTCGCATCGCGGCTGCCCCGGCGGTGTGCCGGGCGCGGACTCGGTGAGCGCGATGGCGGTGCCGCCCAGCGCCAGGACCGTGTGGGAGCCGGACTGAAGGGACGTCAGTCGAACTGGTCTCCGAGCGCCATGACCATCGTCCCGGCGATGAGCAGCCACAGGGCCCTGCGGGTACGGCCCTTGGAGCCGAGCAGCGCCGCGAGCGCGCAGACGGCGGCACCGAGGGCGTAGGCGGCGGGGACGCGGGCGGGCACGGACCCGGTGAGCCGCATCAGGGAGGCGGCGAGCCCCGCGAGGCAGAGGAGGGCTCCGGTGCCGGCCGCGGTCCACCGGGCCCGCCGGGCGTCCTCGACGTACCCCTCCGGCTCCTCGGTTATCGGGGGCTCGATGTCGGAATCGGTGCGTCCACTCATGGCGGGCGAGCGTACCGTCCCCGGCGGGGAAACCCTGGTGCGGGGCGGTGCCTCCGGCTGCTAGGCATGGTCGCTTGTGACCGAGAAACCGAGAACCCCCGACCCGCTCCTCAGTCGTCTCACCCATCCGCGTCACCCCCGCAGCAACGGCTACGACGTCCGCTGGACCATCGAGAACCAGATGGGCCCGCACGCGCTGTGGCTGCTGGAGTGGCTGGCGCCCGCGCTCGGCCTCGACCGGCTGCCGCCCGGCGCCCGGGTGCTCGACCTCGGCTGCGGACGGGCCATGACCTCCGTCTTCCTCGCCAGGGAGTACGGCGTCCAGGTCACCGCGGCCGACCTGTGGGTGAAGCCGGACGAGAACGCCGTACGCGTCGCCGAGGCGGGTGTGGCCGACCGGGTGCTGCCCGTCTTCGCCGAGGCGCACGATCTGCCGTTCGCCGAAGGCTCGTTCGACGCGATCGTGTCCGTGGACGCCTACCAGTACTTCGGCACGAACGATCTGTACCTGCCCACGCTGACCCGGCTGCTGAAGCCCGGCGGACGGATCGGGGTGGTGGTGCCGTCGGTGCGGGAGGAGATCGCCGGGGCCGAGCCGCCGGAGCACCTCAAGGCCCACTGGGACCCGGGGTTCTGGGCGTTCCACTCCCCCGGCTGGTGGCGCCGGAACTGGACGCGTACGGGTGCCGTGACCGTCGAGACCGCCGACTGGCTCCAGGACGGCTGGCGGGACTGGCTGCTGTGGAGCAAGGTGTGCGCCGAGGAGAGCCCGAGCGAGTTCATGGCCGGGCTGGCACGCGACTCGGTGGAGCTGCTGACCGCCGACCAGGGGCGCCTGCTGGGGTTCGCCCGGGTCGTGGGACGCCGTACCTAGCCGTACGGCCCCGGAGGGCATCCCTCCGGGGCCGTACACCGCCTGCTGTCAGCCCTCGCTGACGCCCAGCTTCTCCAGGATCAGCTCCTTGACGCGGGCCGCGTCGGCCTGGCCGCGGGTGGCCTTCATGACCGCGCCGACCAGGGCGCCGGCCGCGGCCACCTTGCCGCCGCGGATCTTGTCCGCGATGGCCGGGTTGCCGGCGATGGCCTCGTCGACGGCCGTGCCGAGCGCGGAGTCGTCGGAGACGACCTTCAGACCGCGCTTGTCGACGACCTCGTCCGGGGTGCCCTCGCCCGCGAGGACGCCCTCGATGACCTGACGGGCCAGCTTGTCGTTCAGGTCACCCTTCGCGACCAGCTCGGTGACCCGGGCCACCTGCTGCGGCGTGATCGCCAGCTCCTCCAGCGCCTTGCCGGACTCGTTGGCGCTGCGCGCCAGTTCGCCCATCCACCACTTGCGGGCGGAGGCCGCGTCGGCACCGGCGTCGATGGTGGCGACGATCGGGTCCAGCGCGCCGGCGTTGAGGATCGCCTGCATGTCGGTGGCGGAGATGCCCCACTCGGCCAGCAGCCGGGTGCGGCGGGCCAGCGGCAGCTCGGGCAGGGCCGCGCGGATCTCCTCGACCCACTCCCGGGAGGGCGCGACCGGCACCAGGTCGGGCTCCGGGAAGTACCGGTAGTCCTCGGCCTCCTCCTTCACCCGGCCCGAGGTCGTGGACCCGGTGTCCTCGTGGAAGTGGCGGGTCTCCTGGACGATGGTCCCGCCGCTGCTGAGGACGGCCGCGTGCCGCTGGATCTCGAAGCGGGCCGCGCGCTCCACCGAGCGCAGGGAGTTGACGTTCTTCGTCTCCGAGCGCGTGCCGAACTTGTCGCTGCCCTTGGGCATCAGCGACAGGTTGACGTCACAGCGCATCTGGCCCATCTCCATGCGGGCCTCGGACACGCCGAGGGCCCGGATGACCTCGCGCAGCTCGCGGACGTACGCCTTCGCCACCTCGGGGGCGCGCTCGCCGGCGCCCACGATCGGCTTGGTGACGATCTCGATCAGCGGGATGCCGGCGCGGTTGTAGTCCAGCAGGGAGTGGGACGCGCCGTGGATACGGCCGGTGGCGCCGCCGACGTGCGTCGACTTGCCGGTGTCCTCCTCCATGTGGGCGCGCTCGATCTCCACGCGGAAGGTCTCGCCGTCCTCCAGCTGCACGTCGAGGTAGCCGTTGAAGGCGATCGGCTCGTCGTACTGGGAGGTCTGGAAGTTCTTCGGCATGTCCGGATAGAAGTAGTTCTTCCGGGCGAAGCGGCACCACTCGGCGATCTCGCAGTTCAGCGCGAGACCGATCTTGATCGCGGACTCGACGCCGGTCGCGTTGACGACCGGGAGCGCGCCGGGCAGGCCGAGGCAGACCGGGCAGGTCTGGGAGTTCGGGTCGGCGCCGAGCGAGGTCGAACAGCCGCAGAACATCTTGGTCTTGGTGCCGAGTTCGACATGGACCTCAAGGCCCATGACGGGGTCGTACGACGCCAGCGCGTCCTCGTACGACACCAGGTCGGTCGTGGTGGTCACGGTGAAAACTTCCCTCTCAGCCCAGCAGGACGTCGTCGTCGCCCAGCCGCTTCAGCTCGCGGTAGAGGATGGCGAGGCCGGTGACGATGCCGGCGGCGGTGACGACGGCGTCGACGAGCCGCAGCGTGTCGTTCTCGGCGCGGGCCTTCTTGATCTGCTTCATGGCGCCGACCGCGCCGAACGCGGTGGCGGCCATGGACAGGTACGTACCGGACTTGGACTTCTTGAAGCCCTTGGCCTTGGTCAGTGCGCTCACAGCGACGGTGCCTCCTCCAGCAGCGGGTGACCCCACTTTTCCACGAAGGCGGCCTCGACGGCGGCGCCCACCTTGTACAGCCTGTCGTCCTTCATCACCGGGGCGATGATCTGCAGGCCGACCGGGAGGTTGTCCTCCGGGGCGAGGCCGCAGGGCAGGGACATGGCCGCGTTGCCCGCCAGGTTGGTCGGGATGGTGCACAGGTCCGCGAGGTACATCGCCATCGGGTCGTCGGCGCGCTCGCCGATCGCGAAGGCGGTGGTCGGGGTCGTCGGGGAGACGATCACGTCGACCTGCTCGAACGCCTTGTCGAAGTCCTGCTTGATCAGCGTGCGGACCTTCTGGGCGCTGCCGTAGTACGCGTCGTAGTAGCCGCTCGACAGGGCGTACGTGCCGAGCATGATGCGGCGCTTCACCTCGGGGCCGAAGCCCGCCTCACGGGTGAGGGAGGTGACCTCCTCGGCGGAGTGCGTGCCGTCGTCGCCGGTCCGCAGGCCGTAGCGCAGGCCGTCGAAGCGGGCGAGGTTGGAGGAGCACTCGGACGGGGCGATCAGGTAGTACGCCGACAGGGCGAGGTCGAAGGACGGGCAGTCCAGCTCGACGATCTCGGCGCCCAGCTCCTTGAGCAGCGCGACCGACTCGTCGAAGCGCTGGATGACGCCCGCCTGGTAGCCCTCGCCGCGGAACTGCTTGACCACGCCGACGCGCATGCCCGCGACGCTGCCGTTGCGCGCGGCCTCCACCACCGGCGGGACCGGGGCGTCGATGGAGGTGGAGTCCAGCGGGTCGTGCCCGGCGATGACCTCGTGCAGCAGCGCCGCGTCGAGCACCGTGCGGGCGCAGGGGCCGCCCTGGTCGAGCGAGCTGGAGAACGCGACCATGCCGTAGCGGGAGACCGCGCCGTACGTCGGCTTCACACCGACCGTGCCGGTGACGGCGGCCGGCTGGCGGATGGAGCCGCCGGTGTCGGTGCCGATGGC
This sequence comes from Streptomyces sp. NPDC052721, assembly GCF_040678315.1. Lineage (NCBI taxonomy): Bacteria > Bacillati > Actinomycetota > Actinomycetes > Kitasatosporales > Streptomycetaceae > Streptomyces > Streptomyces sp. NPDC052721. Next base: position 159,074 of record NZ_JBFATL010000008.1, read on the forward strand.
GAGGGGGGCCATGTGCGCGGCCAGCGCGGCGGAGGAGCCGCCGCCGGAGCCGCCGGGGATCCGGGTGAGGTCCCACGGGTTGCCGGTCGGGCCGAACGCGCTGTTCTCCGTCGATGACCCCATGGCGAACTCGTCCATGTTGGTCTTGCCGAGGATGACGACATCGGCGGCCTTGAGCCGCTTGGTGAGCGTCGCGTCGTACGGCGGGATCCAGCCCTCCAGGATCTTCGAGCCGACGGTCGTGGGCACGCCCTCGGTGGTGAAGATGTCCTTGAGCGCGAGCGGGACGCCGGCCAGCGGGCCGAGCTTCTCGCCGCGCTCCCGCTTCTCGTCCACGGCACGGGCCTGGGCGAGGGCGCCCTCGCGGTCGACGTGGAGGAAGGCGTGCACCTTCTCGTCGACCGCCTCGATCCGGGCGAGGTGGGCCTCGGTGACCTCGACGGCCGTCAGCTCGCCGGAGGCGATCTTCGCGGCGGTCTCGGCCGCGGTGAGCCTGATGATGCTGTTCTTGTCCGTCATGGCGGTCACTCCTCCCCCAGGATCTGCGGCACCTTGAAACGCTGCTGCTCCTGTGCCGGGGCGCCGGAGAGCGCCTGCTCGGGGGTGAGCGAGGGACGGACCTCGTCCGGCCGCATGACGTTCGTCAGCGGGAGCGGGTGAGAGGTCGGCGGTACGTCTTGGTCGGCGACCTCGCTGACGCGGGCGACCGCGCCGATGATGTCGTCCAGCTGTCCCGCGAAGTGATCGAGTTCTTCGGGCTTCAGCTCCAGACGCGCCAGCCGGGCGAGGTGGGCGACCTCCTCGCGCGTGATGCCAGGCATGCAGCGATCCTCTGGGGTGAGTGTGTGTGGTTTTGGCGGGGGGCTGGTCGTCCCCTTCCCGTCGTCCGCCCGGAGGGCGGGTCGCGCGGCGTCCGGTGCGTGCGATCGCAAGGCGCCGGAGCGTCCTCGTGGCGGAGCCACGTGGACGATTCGGCAACGCGGCGAGCGTGCGTGCCAGGCGTCGCACGACAGACGGGAATGGGACGACCAGCCCCAATCCTATGGGGCGGGGCGCCGTGACCGTGAAACGGTTTCCCCGGGACACCGGCCTCACCGCCGCCGCCCGTCCCAGGCGTGGCTCCTCAGGAAGTGGTTGTCGTACAGCTCCTGGACCTCCAGCAGGCTCTCCGGCGTGGCCTCGCCGAGGCGGATGCGCTGGAGGTGGCGGAAGTACTCGAAGCGCTCGACGCCGGGGGCGATGACGATGAGCAGGTCGGCGGTGCTGCCGGGGGCGGCGGCGAAGGCGTGGGGCCGGTCCGGCGGCACGATGATCAGGTCGCCGCGCCCGGCGGTGACGACGTCGTCGCCGGAGAGGACCTCGGCCTCGCCGTCGAGCAGGTAGAACATCTCGGCCGAGTTGTGGTGCACATGCGGACGGGCCCCGTCGGCGCCCTCGGCGAGCGTGACGCGGACGGTGGACAGCGCGCCACCGCTGGCGCTGCTGTCGGCCAGCAGCTTGACGGCGACGGGCGCACCGCCGACGACCTCGGCCTCGGCGTCCCGGACGAGCACGGTGTCATCGAACTCGGGCACGAACAGCGACATGACGCATCCCCCTCGTGTGGTGGTCGGACTGCTGTGCGGGTCAGACCGCTCTATGGCGGTCAGACCGCGAAGAGCAGTCCGGCACTGATCAGTACAACGACGGCGGTGGCGAAGTGGATCCCGAAGGCGACGGCTTTCGTGCCGCCGTTGCGCAGGACTATCAGCGTGTCGACGAACGGGACGAGTGCCACGCAGACCATGAACCAGGCCTCGGCGCGGGCGCCGGCGAAGGCGAGCAGGGCGAGGCCCAGCAGCCCGAACGTGCCGTCCCTGAGGCCCTTGACCGACAGGTAGGCGCGGGCGTCGCCGCGCGGGTCGGCGGGGACTCCGTAGCCGGCCGCCGCGGGGCCGGGCTGGAACCAGAACCGGTAGCCGAGGAACACGCAGAACAGGTCGAGCAGGACGGCCAGGGTGTACGCGGTGACGGTCATGTGCTGTTCTCCCGCTTTGCTAGCAGCGCTAGATGTGAGAGCGAAGCTAGCAGAGCACCGACAGATTGGCTAGCGTTGCTAGAATCGACCGCATGTCGATCCAGACGCGCCGGGAGCGCGAACGAGCGGAACGCGAGCGGCTGATCGTCACGGCCGCGCGCGAGCTGGCGGAGTCCGAGGGCTGGGACGCGGTGACCACACGCCGGCTGGCCGCCGAGATCGAGTACAGCCAGCCGGTCCTCTACAGCCACTTCAAGGGCAAGGACGCGATCATGGCGGCGGTCGCGGTGCAGGGGTGCGCCGACCTGGCGACGGAACTACGGCAGGCCCGCACGGCGGCGCGCGGCACGCTGGAGGCGCTGGCGGCGGTGGCGCAGACGTACACGTCCTTCGCCAGCCGCCGGCCCGCCCTCTACGACGCGATGTTCACCCACCTGGTGCCCCTGCCGTTCGCCACGGAGGAGGCGCCGGCACCGCTGCGGGAGGCCTTCGCCGAACTGCGCTTCGCGGTGGAACCGATCGCGGCCGAGGGCGACGACCCCGGGCTGCTGACGGAGACGTTCTGGGCGGGGCTGCACGGCCTGGTGACGCTGATGCGGAGCGGCAGACTGCCGGAACACGCGCACGAGGCGCGCCTGGCGCTGCTGGTCGGCCACTTCGCGGGCCGCTGATCGGCACGTCGCGGGGCAGCGGGCCACCCGCGAACCACTGGGCCGCGAACTACTCGGCGGCGGGCAGGGCTGCGCGCGGCCGCTGCCACCCGCGGGAGCCCCGCGCCAGCAGCCACGCCGTGGTCTCCTCGGGCGGCATCGCCGCGGCGACCAGCCACCCCTGCACGGCGTCGCATCCCAGATCCCGCAGCCGCTCCCAGGTCTCGTCGTCCTCCACGCCCTCGGCGACGACCAGCAGACCCAGCGAATGCGCGAGGTCCACCGTGCAGCGCACGATCTCCGCGTCCTGGGCGTCGACGGCGAGCCGGGCCACGAAGGAGCGGTCGATCTTCAGCTCGCTGACGGGGAGCCGCCGTAGGTGCACCAGCGACGAATACCCGGTGCCGAAGTCGTCGAGGGACATCTTCACGCCGTGTCCGGTGAGCCCGGCGAGGGTGTCGGCGGCGCGCTGCGGGTCCTCCAGCAGCACGTGTTCCGTTATCTCCAGCTGGAGCGCTCCGGCGGGGACCCCGTGCCGGGCGAGGCGCGCGGCGACCGAGCCGGCGAATCCCGGGGTGTGGACGTCGCGCGGGGAGACGTTGACGGCGACCGGCACCCGCAGGCCCTGTGCGCGCCACCGGGCGACCTGGCCGAGCGCGGTCTCCAGGACGTACTCGGTGAGGTGGGGCATCAGTCCCGAGGACTCGGCTATCGCTATGAACTCGTCCGGCGGCACCTTCCCGCGCTCCGGGTGCACCCAGCGGACCAGGGCCTCCAGGCCGGCGACCTGTCCGTCGAAGCGGACCTTGGGCTGGTAGTGGAGCTGGACCTCGTGCGCGTCCAGCGCCCGGCGCAGGTCGCCCAGCAGGCCGAGGCGGTCCGGGGTGTTGGAGTCCCGCTTGGACTCGTAGACCTCGACGCCCGTGCGGTCCCGCTTCGCCTGGTACATCGCGACGTCGGCGCGGCGCAGGAGCCCTTCGGCGTCGAGCGCGTGGTCGGGGAAGACGGCGACGCCGGCGCTGGCCTCCAGGACGAGGGTGAGCCCGTCCAGGTCGAGCGGGGAGCTGAGGGCGGAGACGAGGCCGCGGGCGACGCGGGTGGCCGACGTGGTGGAGTCGGCGACGGGCAGTAAGACGGCGAACTCGTCACCGCCGAGCCGGGCGGCCTCGGCGCCGCGCGGCAGGGCGAGCCGCAGCCGGTCGGCGATCTGGAGCAGCAGCCGGTCGCCGGCCAGATGACCGAGGGTGTCGTTCACCGACCGGAAGCGATCGAGGTCGATCAGCATGAGCGCGGAGCGCGCCCCGATGCGGTCGGCGTCGTCCAGGGCGGTCCAGATGCGCTCCAGCAGCCACTGCCGGTTGGGCAGCCCGGTCAGCGGGTCGCGCAACTGCTCCTCGGCACGGGCGCGGGCCATCCACAGCGTGGAGTCCAGGGCGATGAGCGGGATCGCGAACAGCGGGAGCAGGATCGGCTGGGCGTCGGCGACGACGCACAGCAGGGGCGCGATGCCGAGCAGCGCGACGGCGACCAGGCCCTGTCGGACCAGGGCGGTGCGGGCGACGGTGGGCACCCCGCCGCCGCGCGGCGCGTGCAGGTACCACAACAGGCCTCGGCTGACGGCGAGGTAGGCGACCGCGACCAGCACGATCTCGGGTGCCGTGGCGACGCTCCAGCTGTCCGGCCGCCAGGGCTCCTCGACGCTCGGGACCCGGCCGAACGCGCCGAGCAGCAGGGCGCCGACGCCGATGCCGAGGATGTCCACCGCACCGTGCAGCACCCCTTGCCGCCAGCGGTTGCGGCGGGCGATGCCGACCAGGACGACGACGGTGAGGCTGACCAGGCCGGCGGGCACCCAGCCGTACAGCAGCAGGACGGCGAGGGTGAGGGCGGCGCCCGATCCGGTGCCGCCCCACCAGCGCGCGCGGCCCAGCATGACGAGGTGGCCGACGATGACGCCGGTGAGCAGGGCCAGCGACCAGCCGGCCGTGCCGCCGGGGAAGAGGGCGTGGTGGCCGGTGTAGGCGCGGTAGAAGCCGGCGCCCAGGACGAATCCGGCGGCGGCCACGACGGCCGCGGGCAAGGCGGGCCAGGACAGGTGCCGTTCGGTCTCGGCGCCGCCGCCAGCCAGGCCGGGGGCGGGCGCGACGGCCGGCAGGGGCGCGTGGGCGTCGCCGGCGGTGCCCGGTCCGGCCGGGCGCGGCTGCACGGCCGCACGCCCGTCGGGCCGTCCGGTCCACCGGTTCCCCCGCCACACGCCCGCGCGGCGGCGCAGGCGCAGCCATGAGTCCGGGGCGGCGCTCTCGGTCGGTTCCATTCCCGTCCCTCTCACAGCCGGCGGTGCCCACGCCACGCGGCCCGACGCCCGACAACCATCAGCAGCTCCGCGTCGAAGAAACCTTCTCCGCGCCCCTGGAGAGCACGGAGGTGCCCCAGCCGCAGCTGGGCACGGCAGGCGCACACCTCAACAGTAGGCCGCGGAAGGCTTCCACGGGCAGCGGTCTCCGACGGTTGCCCGAATGCGCCCGGGCCACCCGTATGCATCTGATATGCGCCGATCGGGTGGCCTTCAACCGCTACTCCCCGGTCGGAAGCGCGACTTCGGCCGCCGCTTCGGGGCCCTGTTCCAAGAGGACGCCGAAACCGTCCTCGTTCAGAACGGGAACCTTCAGTTGCATGGCCTTGTCGTACTTCGATCCGGGGTTGTCACCCACAACGACGAATGAGGTCTTCTTCGACACCGAACCAGTCACTTTCGCGCCCTGGCGTTGCAGTGCCTCCTTGGCGCCGTCCCGGGTGAAGTTCTCCAGCGTGCCGGTGACGACGACCGTGAGCCCCTCCAGCGGACGCGGCCCCTCCTCCTCGCCGGACGACTCGTCCTCCAGGGGGACGCCCGCGGCCTTCCACTTGCGGACGATCTCGCGGTGCCAGTCCTCGGCGAACCACTCCTTGAGCGCGGCGGCGATGATGGGTCCGACGCCGTCGGTGGCCGCCAGCTCCTCCTCGGTCGCCTGTTCGATGCGGTCGACGGACCGGAACTCGCGCGCGAGGGCCTGCGCGGCCACCGGTCCCACGTGCCGGATCGACAGCCCGTTCAGGAAGCGGGCCAGCGGACGGGACTTGGCCGCCTCGATGTTCGCCAGCAGGGCGAGGGTGTTCTTCTTCGGCTCGCCCTTCTGGTTGGCGAAGACCGTGACGACCTTCTCCTCGCCGGTCTTCGGGTCGCGCTTGGGCAGGCCGCTGTCCGGGTCGAGGACATAGGCCTTGATGGGCAGCAGCTTCTCCACCGTCAGGTCGAACAGGTCGCCCTCGTCCACCAGCGGCGGGTCGGCCGGCTCCAGCGGGCGGGTGAGCGCGGCGGCGGCCACCGCGCCGAAGTGCTCGATGTCCAGGCACTCCCGGCCGGCGAGATAGGACACCCGCTCCCTCAGCTGGGCCGGGCAGGTACGGGCGTTCGGGCAGCGCAGGTCGATGTCGCCCTCCTTCATGGGCCGCAGCGGCGTCCCGCACTCGGGGCACTCGCTCGGCATCACGAACTCCCGCTCGCTGCCGTCCCTGAGGTCGACCACCGGGCCGAGGATCTCCGGGATGACGTCACCGGCCTTGCGCAGGACCACGGTGTCGCCGATGAGCACGCCCTTGGCCTTGACGACCTCCTGGTTGTGCAGGGTGGCGAACTCCACCTCGCTGCCCGCGACCGTGACCGGCTCGACCTGGGCGTACGGCGTGACCCGGCCCGTGCGGCCGACGCCCACCTTGATGTCGACGAGCTTGGTGTTGACCTCTTCCGGCGCGTACTTGTAGGCGATCGCCCAGCGGGGCGCCCGCGCGGTGGAGCCGAGCCGGCCCTGGAGGCGGATCTCGTCCAGCTTGACGACGACTCCGTCGATCTCGTGCTCGACGGAGTGGCGGTTCTCGCCGTAGTACGCGATGAACTCCCGTACGCCGGCGAGGTCGTCGACCACGCGGTTGTGCGGGGAGGTGGGCAGACCCCAGCTCTTCAGCAGGTCGTACGCCTGCGAGAGCCGGGTCATGCCCGTGAAGCCCTCCAGGGCGCCGATGCCGTGGACGACCATGTGCAGCGGGCGCGTCGCGGTGACCCGCGGGTCCTTCTGGCGCAGCGAACCGGCGGCGGCGTTGCGGGGGTTGGCGAAGGGCTTGTCGCCGGCCGCGACCAGGCGTTCGTTCAGTTCGAGGAACTTCTCCATCGGGAAGTAGACCTCGCCGCGGATCTCCACCAGGTCGGGCACCTCGTCGCCCCCCAGGCGGTCCGGGATCTCCGCGATCGTCCGGACGTTCGGCGTGATGTCCTCGCCGGTGCGGCCGTCGCCGCGGGTGGCCGCGCGCGTGAGGCGGCCCTTCTCGTAGGTGAGGTTGACCGCGAGGCCGTCCACCTTCAGCTCGCACAGGAAGTGGTACGTCTGGTCGCCCAGCTCCCTGGCGATGCGGTCGGCCCAGGCGGCCAGCTCGTCGTCGTTGAACGTGTTGTCCAGCGAGAGCATCCGCTCGCGGTGCTCGACCGCCCTGAACTCCGTCTCGTACGACCCCGCGACCTTCTGCGTGGGCGAGTCCGGGGTGCGCAGCTCCGGATACCGCTCCTCCAGGGCCTCCAGGGACTTGAGGAGCTGGTCGAACTCCGCGTCGCTGATGACGGGAGCGTCCTTCACGTAGTACCGGAAGCGGTGCTCCTCGACCTGCTCCGCCAGCTGCGCGTGCTTGTCGCGGGCCTCGGCGGGCACCGCCGTCGTCTCCGCCTGCTTGTCGCCGGCCACCGTGTTGTCCTCCCGTTACTCAGGGTTGTCCGCGAGGGATCTCGCCGCCCGGACGCAGTGGGCGAGCGCCTGGCGCGCGTACGCGGGGGAAGCACCCGCCAGCCCGCACGCCGGGGTCACCGTGACCGCCTCCGCGAGCAGCCCCGGATGCAGCCCCAGCCTGCGCCACAACGTCCTGACACCCATGACGCTACCGGCAGGGTCTGACAACGGGCCGTCCGTGCCCGGCACGACACCGGCGAACAGCCGCGTACCGCCCTCCACGGCCTCGCCGACCGCCTCGTCGTCACGCTCGGTGAGGAGCGCGAAGTCGAAGGAGACGGCCGCCGCGCCGGCCCGCCGCAGCAGGGCGAACGGCACGTCCGGGGCGCAGGAGTGCACGACCACCGGCCCGCCGGCGTGCGCGCCGACGACGTCCCGGAGCGTGGCCTCCACGATCTGCCGGTCCACGGCCCGGTGGGTGCGGTAGCCGCTCGCCGTACGGACCTGTCCGCGCAGGACGGCCGTGAGGGAGGGCTCGTCGAGCTGGAGGACGATCCGGGCGCCCGGGACGCGGCGCCGCACCTCGGCGAGGTGCAGCCGCAGCCCCTCGGCGAGCGAGGCGGCGAGGTCCCGGCAGGCGCCGGGGTCCGACAGGGCGGCCTCGCCGTTCTTCAGCTCCAGGGCGGCGGCCAGCGTCCACGGCCCGACCGCCTGCACCTTCAGATCGCCCTCGTAGCCCTGGGTGAACTCCTCCAGGGCGTCCAGGTCCTCGCCGAGCCAGGACCTGGCCCGCTTGGTGTCCCGGCCCGGCCGGTCCCCGAGCCGCCACCCGCTGGGCTCCACGCGCGCGTACAGCTCGACCAGCATCCCGGCGGTCCGGCCGATCATGTCGGCGCCGGGCCCGCGCGCGGGCAGCTCCGGGAGGAACGGAAAGTCATCGAAGGACCCGGTGGCGGTCTTGGCGGCTTCCCTGGCGTCCCCGCCGGGCAGGGAACCGACACCGGTGGCCCCCGGGAACCTGAACTGGCTGTTTTCGCTCACCAGGGAAGCCTACGGAACCCTCCGGGCGAGGTCAGCGCCCCGGACGTACCGTCAGGTCGTTGATCTCCGCGTCCCTCGGGAGGTCCAGGGCGGTCAGGATCGTCGTGGCGACCGACTCGGGGTCGATCCACTTCGACGGGTCGTACTCCTTGCCCTCCTGCTGGTGCACCTTGGCCTGCATGGGGCTCGCGGTGCGGCCGGGGTAGACCGAGGTGACGCGGACGCCGCCTGCGTGCTCCTCCTGGCGCAGTGAGTCGGCGAGGGCCTTCAGACCGTGTTTGGAGGCGGCGTACGCGGACCAGCCGGCGCTCGCGGTGAGGCCGGCGCCGGAGTTGACGAAGATCACATGGCCGCGGGCCGCCCGCAGCTGCGGCAGGAAGTGCCGGGTCAGCTCGGCGGGGGCGATCAGGTTGACGTTGAGCTGGTGGCGCCAGGACTTCGGGGTCAGGTCGCCGACCGCTCCGAGGTCGACGACTCCGGCGATGTGCAGCAGGGAGTCGACCCGGTCCGGGAGTGTCTGGTGGGAGAAGGCCCAGGACAGCTTGTCCGGGTCCGCGAGGTCGCCGACCAGGGTGCGCGCGCCGGGGAACTCGGCCGCCAGTTCCTTGGCGCGGCCCGCGTCGCGCGCGTGCAGCACGATCTCGTCCCCGCGCGCGTGCAGCCGGCGGGCCACGGCCGCGCCGATGCCGGAACCGGCCCCGGTGATCACATGAGTAGCCATGACCGCCATGCTCGCATCACCGGACGCCGAGCCCCGCGGCGGTAGCCGCTCATTGCCGCTCCTCCAGGTAGGCGAGGGCCTCGACCGGCTCGTCGGCGAAGAAGACCAGTTCGGCCAGCGGGCGGGGCAGGAAGCCCTCGGCCTCCATGCGGCGGAACTGTTCGCGCAGGCCGTCGTAGAAGCCCGCCGTGTTCAGCAGCACGACCGGCTTCCCGGTGCGGCCGTGCTTCTTCAGCTCCAGGATCTCGGTGGCCTCGTCCAGCGTGCCGGTGCCGCCCACCATGATCACCACGGCGTCGGCCTTCTCCAGCAGCAGCTTCTTGCGTTCGGCGAGGTCGGCCGCGATGACCATCTCGTCGGCGCCCGGCCGCGCCTTGTTCGCCAGGAACTCCACGGAGACGCCCAGCAGCCTGCCGCCCGCCTCCTGCACGCCGTCGGCAACCACCTTCATCAGACCGACGTCGGAACCGCCCCAGACGAGCGTGTGGCCGCCCTTGCCGAGCAGTTCCGCGAACTCGCGCGCGGGACGCGTGTAACGCTCGTCGAGGTCGGCGGCGGACAGGAAGACGCAGATGTTCATGGCCCCTACCGTACGGTCCCCGCGCCGGGCGGGAAGAAGCGCGGCCCGTCCGGGCGCTGAACGGGTATGACCCAAGGACACACGATCACGATCCAGAAGAGCGAGCGGCACGTGCGCGTGGTGCACGGCGACCAGGTTCTCGCGGAGTCCGACCGGGCCCTAGCGCTGCGCGAGACGGGCTGCCCGGTCAGGTACTACATCCCCGCCGAGGACGTCCGTCTCGATCTGCTGACGCCCTCCGACACGCACACCGTGTGCCCCTTCAAGGGCACGGCGTCCTACTGGTCGCTACCGGACGCGCCCGACCTCGTCTGGGCCTATCCGGACCCCAAGGACGGGGTGGCGGAGATCAAGGACCACTACTGCTTCTACGACACCGAGGTCGCATGACCACCCCCGGCATCGCCGTGTCGTGACCGATGAGTGCCGCGCCGTGCGGCAGTCTGCACGGCCATGGACAAGAAGACGACTTCCCGCGACGGCACCTCCCTCGCGTACGGAGTGATCGGCCAGGGGCCCACGGCGATCCTGGTGAGCGGCGCGATGTCCACCGGCGGCACCGTGGCGCCCCTGGCCCAGCGCCTCGCGGCCCGCTGCACGGCCGTCGTCTACGACCGCCGGGGCCGCGGCGCGAGCGGCGACACGGCGCCGTACGAGGTCGACCGCGAGATCGAGGACCTGGCCGCGCTGATCGACGCGGTGGGCGGCGATGCGGCGCTCTTCGGGGTCTCCTCGGGCGGCGCGCTGGTCCTGCGCGCGGCGGCGAGCGGGCTGCCCGTCGCCCGCGCGGCGGTGTACGAGGTGCCGTACGCCGACCACCTGGCGGGCGGTGCCGCACGTGAGGCCACCTACAAGGAGCAGCTGACCAAGGCGCTCGGCGAGGGCCGGCGCGGGGACGCGGTGGAGCTGTTCCTGCGCCTGACCGGCCTCGGCGAGGAGATGATCCAGCGTGCCCGGGAGTCGCCGATGTGGGCCGGAATGGAGGCCGTCGCCCCCAGCCTCGCCCACGACGACGCGGTCATGGGCGACGGCCTGCTCCCCCGGGACCGGCTCGCCGCGATCGGTGTGCCCGTGCTCGCGGTCGCGGGCGGCGCGAGCCCGGAGTGGATGCGCGCGGCGACCCGGGAGATCGCAAAGACGGTGCCCCAGGGCACGTACCGGGTGCTGGAGGGCCAGACCCACATGGTGGAGCCGGACGTGCTGGGGCCGGTGCTGGCGGAGTTCTTCGCGGGCTAGGCGTGTCGTTCCTCGCGGGACGAAGGCCGGTTCAGACCGCCGCGGCCGTCGCGCGCGTGGTCGACGCGATCGTCGCCGAGCCCACCACGCGCGTGCCGTCGTACAGGACGATCGCCTGGCCGGGGGCGACGCCGCGGACCGGCTCGGCGAACGTCACGCGCAGCTCGCCGTCGACCGGCTCGGCGGTCACCTCGGTCTCGCCGCCGTGGGCGCGCAGCTGGGCGGTGTAGGTGCCGGGGCCGGTGGGGGCGGTGCCGCACCAGCGGGGCCTGATCGCGGTGAGGGCGGTGACGTCCAGGGCGTCGGCCGGGCCGACGGTGACCGTGTTGGTGACCGGGGAGATGTCCAGGACGTAGCGCGGCTTGCCGTCCGGGGCCGGGGTGCCGATCCGCAGGCCCTTGCGCTGGCCGATGGTGAACCCGTACGCGCCCTCGTGCGTGCCCAGCTTGGCGCCTGACTCGTCCACGATGTCGCCCTCGGCCTTGCCGAGCCGCTTGGCCAGGAAGCCCTGGGTGTCGCCGTCGGCGATGAAGCAGATGTCGTGCGAGTCGGGCTTCTTGGCCACGGCCAGGCCCCGGCGCTCGGCCTCCGCGCGGATCTCCTCCTTGGTGGTGACCGTGTCTCCGAGCGGGAACATCGCGTGCGCGAGCTGCCTCTCGTCCAGCACCCCGAGGACGTACGACTGATCCTTCGCCATGTCGGAGGCGCGGTGCAGTTCGCGGGAGCCGTCCGGGTTCACGATCACCTTGGCGTAGTGGCCGGTGCAGACGGCGTCGAAGCCGAGGGCCAGCGCCTTGTCCAGCAGCGCGGCGAACTTGATCTTCTCGTTGCAGCGCAGGCAGGGGTTCGGGGTGCGGCCGGCCTCGTACTCGGCGACGAAGTCCTCGACGACGTCCTCGCGGAAGCGGTCGGCGAGGTCCCAGACGTAGAACGGGATGCCGATGACGTCGGCCGCGCGGCGGGCGTCACGCGAGTCCTCGATGGTGCAACAGCCCCGCGCACCGGTGCGGAACGACTGCGGGTTCGCGGAGAGCGCGAGGTGGACGCCGGTGACGTCGTGGCCTGCTTCCGCGGCGCGCGCGGCGGCGACGGCGGAGTCGACTCCGCCGGACATGGCGGCGAGGACGCGGAGGGGGCGGGTGCGCTGCGGGGTGTCAGTCATAGCCCTTCCAGGGTACGGGGCGCGGGAACCGCGTCGGCCTGATATCCGTTGACGATCGCAGAGGGTGACGACGGGGCCGGCGATGCCGGCGGCGACGGGGGCGGACATGGGCACGGCGAAGGACGACACGGACCGGCGGCTGGGACGGCGGGCCCTGCTGGTCGGCGGGGCCGCGGCGGCCCTGGGCACGGCCGTGCTGGCCCGGGAGGAGCTGTCCCGGCTGTGGTGGCGGATGCCCGGGGTGGACAAGCCGCGGGTGGCGGGCGCGGTGGACTTCCGGGGCGCGCGCTGGGTGGGAGCCTCGACGGCGAACTACCGGCTCGCGGACCGGCCGTCCGACTACCGGGTGGACCGGGTGGTCATCCATGTCACCCAGGGCGGCTACGCGTCCGCGGTGAAGGTCTTCCGGGACCCGGGGCACGGGGCGGCGGCGCACTACATCGTGCGCAAGGACGGGCGGGTCACCCAGCTGGTCCGGGAGCTGGACGTGGCCTTCCACGCGGGCAACCGGCAGTACAACGAACGCAGCGTCGGCATAGAGCACGAGGGCTTCGTGGAGGACTCCTCGTCCTTCACGGACGAGATGTACGCGGCCTCGGCGCGGCTGACGGCGGCGATATGCGAGCGGTACGGCATACCCGTGGACCGCGAGCACATCATCGGGCACGTGGAGGTGCCGGGGACGGACCACACCGATCCGGGGCGGTTCTGGGACTGGGACCGGTACATACGTACGGTCCGCGCCGAGCGGGAGAAGGCCGGGGCGTCTGCGTCCCCCCGCGCGGCTACGTGAGCCCGGCCGCGTGGGCGCGTTCCACCGCCGGGCCGATCGCCTTGGCCACGGCCTCGACGTCCGCCTCCGTGGAGGTGTGGCCGAGGGAGAAGCGCAGCGTGCCGCGGGCCAGGTCCGGGTCGGTGCCGGTGGCCAGGAGGACATGGCTGGGCTGCGCGACGCCCGCGGTGCAGGCGGAGCCGGTGGAGCACTCGATGCCCTGGGCGTCCAGCAGGAGCAGCAGGGAGTCGCCCTCGCAGCCGGGGAACGTGAAGTGGGCGTTGGCCGGGAGCCGGCCCCCGGGCGCCGGGTCGCCGCCGAGGATCGCGTCCGGTACGGCACTCCGCACGGCGTCGATCAGCTGATCGCGCAGGGCGCCGATCTCGCGCGCGAACCACTCGCGCTGCTCGGCGGCGAGCCGGCCGGCGACGGCGAAGGAGGCGATGGCCGGGACGTCCAGCGTGCCGGAGCGCACATGCCGCTCCTGGCCGCCGCCGTGCAGGACGGGTACGGGGGTGTGCTCGCGGCCGAGGATCAGCGCGCCGATGCCGTACGGGCCGCCGATCTTGTGCCCGGAGACGGTCATGGCGGCCAGGCCGGAGGCCTCGAAGTCGACCGGGACCTGGCCGAAGGCCTGGACCGCGTCTGCGTGCAGTGGGATGCCGGACTCGGCGGTGACGTCGGCCAGTTCACGGACCGGCATGACCGTGCCGATCTCGTTGTTGGCCCACATCACGGTGGCGAGGGCGACGTCGGCGGGGTTGCGGGCGATGGCCTCGCGCAGCGCCTCGGGGTGGACGCGGCCGTAGGAGTCGACGGGGAGGTACTCGACCGTGGCGCCCTCGTGCTCACCGAGCCAGTGCACGGCGTCCAGTACGGCGTGGTGCTCGACGGGGCTGGCCAGGATGCGGGTGCGGGCCGGGTCGGCGTCGCGGCGGGACCAGTACAGGCCTTTGACGGCGAGGTTGTCGGCCTCGGTGCCGCCGGAGGTGAAGACGACCTCGCTGGGGCGGGCGCCGAGGGCTTCCGCGAGGATTTCGCGGGATTCCTCGACCGTGCGGCGTGCCTGGCGGCCGGATGCGTGGAGGGAGGAGGCGTTGCCCGTGATGCTCAACTGGGCGGTGAATGCCTCCGCCGCTTCCGGGAGCATCGGGGTGGTCGCGGCGTGGTCGAGGTAAGCCATGGTGAGGCGATTCTACGGCTCCCCTGCAGTTGGCTTCGGCCTTGAGTGGGTGCCGTCGGCTTCGGGCGCCTCGCCTTGGCCGCACCTGGGCTTGGTGGCGGCGCACCCGGCGCTGTCGGCCGTGCCCACCCGTTCCGCCCTGGGGAACGATTGCCCACGGCGGGTGCGGCGGCTACGGCGGGGCGGCCGGTCAGCGGGTGCGGCGGCCGTGCGGGGGTGGCGGGGCGGCCGTGCCGCGTTGCCGTGGCACGCCGGCGTGGGTCACAGGCTCCAGGACACCGTGCCCGAGAGTTCCATCGCCGTCACCAGGACCGCCAGGTCGGCGATGCCCAGGGCCAGGCCGAGATAGGCGCGGCCCCGGCGGGTCGTACCGCGCCAGAGGGCGACCGCGGCCAGGACGATGGCGATCGGGCCGAGGAAGAGGTTGAGGACGAGCAGGCCGAGGAGGCCGAGGACGAAGGACGCGACGGCCATGCCGTCGGCGTCGCGGGTGCGCGGGCGGGCGTCGGTGCGGGTGCGGCCGGTGGCCGGTGCGGTGAGGTGCATGATGCTCAGCTCCTGAAGTCCTTTCCGGGGTCGGCTGGCCGAAGTCGGGCGGTCAGTTGGCCGAGGTGTGGCGGCGGCGCCCGTGGCGCTCGCGGATCGCGAAGACGCCGAGCCAGACGGCGATGACGGCGGCCAGGACGGCGGTGACGGTCAGCGGTGCGTGAGCGACGGTGCCCAGCACGACGCCGAGCAGCATGAGTGCGGCGACGAGGAACAGCATGGGATGAGATCCCCCCTCCGGTGGCCTCGTGTTCAGCCGGTGTGAAGTTTCGGTAAACAGTTGTAGTAACAGTTGTTCACTGACTTCGAGTCTAGCGCTCCCGACGGCTTCTCAATTCCAGAGAACAGTTGTTAACTGGATGACATGAGTCACACCCTCGGTATCCGGCAGGCCCAGAAGCAGAAGACCCGGCAGGCGTTCCTTGACGCGGCGCTCGCGCTGCTGGAGGAGCAGAGTCTGAGCAGCCTGGGTCTGCGCGAGGTCACCCGGGCCGTCGGTGTCGCCCCGACGGCCTTCTACCGGCACTTCCGCTCGACCGCCGACCTCGGTGTGGCCCTGGTCGACGAGGCGCTGGGCAGCCTGCATCCGATGGTGCGGACGACGGTGTCCACCACGGGCGACAGCGAGGAACGCATCACGCGTGCCATCGAGTTGATCGCCCGTCATGTAGACGCGTACCCCGCACATGTCCGTTTTATCGCCCGAGAGCGACATGGCGGAGTCCAGCCGGTGCGCGAGGCGATCCGGGCCCAACTGCACCGGTTCGCCGAGGAGGTGAAGGCCGAGCTGGCCAAGGATCCGGAGGCGGCGGGCTGGAGCGACGACGACCTGCTGATGCTCGCGCACCTCTACGTCGACCAGATGCTCATCACCGCCTCCCTGTTCCTGGAGGCGCTGGAGGCCCCGGCGGAGGATCGGGAGCGGGTGACGCGGCTCGCCACCCGCCAGCTGCGGCTCATCAGCATCGGCCGCAGCCACTGGCTGGATTGAGCCGTCCCCGACGCAGGAGCCGCCGCTCAGCCCTGCTGGTACAGGGCCGCCACGGAGCGGGCCCCGGCCAGCAGTTCCGCGCGGGCCTCGGGCGGGTCCAGGATCTCCACGCGGTCGGAGAAGGCGAGGAGCTGGCGTACGGCGCGCAGCACCGGGTAGGCCAGCCGCGCGGTGACCCACTCGCTCGCGCCGTCGTCCTCGGGCGGAGCCGTCAGCTGTGCGGCGACCATGCGCTGGAACATGTCGAGCAGTTCACGCCGTACCCGCACGGTGACCTCGATCTCGTTCTCCCGCTCCTCCACCTGCCGGCGCAACAGCTCCCAGACGTCGGCGAGTTCGACCCCGGGCCGGCGCCTTACGGGCTCGTCCAGCAGACGGGCCGAGCGCACGCGGTCGGCGCGGAACAGCCGGGGCCGGCCGCGCCGGTCGGCGACCAGGTACCAGACCCCGGCCTTGGCGACGAGGCCGTACGGATCCACGGTGTACGTCCGCGGTTCCCGCTCCCCGCCGTGCCGGTAGCGCAGCCTCAGCCGCCGGTCGGAGAACACCGCGTCCTGGAGCACGTCCAGGTCGACGGCCTGCCGCGGTCCGCTCTTCCAGCGGGTGGCGTCGACCAGGATGCGGCGGCTGGTCACCTCGGCGGCGGGCCGGTGCGGCGCCGGCAGCGCGGCCATCACCTTGCGCAGCGCCGAGCCGAGGGCCGCGTCGAGGCCGAGCGCGGCATGGGCGCCCTGTGCGGCGAGGATGAACAGGGCGCGGGACTCGTCGGCGGTCAGCCCCGTGACGTCGGTACGGAAGCCGGGGAGGAGTTCGATGCCGCCGTGCCGGCCACGCTCGGCGTACACCGGGACGCCGGCGGCGGACAGCGCCTCGACGTCGCGGTAGATGGTGCGGACCGACACCTCCAGCCGGTCGGCGAGTTCGGGCGCGGGGACGCGGCCCCGGGTCTGGAGGAGCAGCAGGATCGAGAGCAGTCGGTCGGACTTCACCGCGCCAGGATCTCGTCGTACGGGTGGCCGGATCAATGCCTGACAGTGGTTGTCAGGTTTTTCGGAGAGCCTCTTCCCAGCACCGACGCGCATCCATGTGAGAGAGGCCTGGCATGTCCATCGATCCCCGCCCCCTGTACGTCCGCGCCACCGCCCAGGCGGCCGAGCTCGTCCGGACCGTACGCACCGACCAGCTGACCCTCCCGACGCCCTGCACCGAGTTCGACGTGCGGGCGCTGCTGAGCCATGTCGTCGGCGGCACCCGCCGGATCGCGCTCGTGGGTGAGGGCGCCGACGGCCAGTCCGAGCCGATGACCGCCCCCGACGTCCCGGACCACCGCTGGGCGGAGGCGTACGACGAGGTCAGGGAGCAGGCCGTGAAGGCCTGGGCGAGCGAGGAGCGGATGGCGTCGTCCGTGCGCGTGCCCTGGGGCGAGATCCCCGGGCGGGCCGCGCTGTCCGCGTATGTGATGGAGATCGTGGCGCACACCTGGGATCTCTCCGAGGCGGTCGGCCATCCCCTCGCGCTCGATCCGGAGCCGGCCGAGTTCGCGCTGGCCGCCGCGCGGGAGACCCTGCCCGAGGGGCCGCGTGAGGGCCGCCCCTTCGAGGCGCCGGTGCCGGCCCCCGAGGGAGCCGGCCCCTACGAGCGGCTGGCGGCCTGGCTGGGGCGCAAGCCGCTCAGCCGAGCCTGACCCGGGCCAGCTGACGGGACTGGGCGACCAGGCGGTCCGCGCTGTCCCACACCTCGGCGTCCTCCTCCAGGAAGCCGCCGGCCAGGTTGCGGGTGGTGATGGACACCCGCAGCGGGCCGGGGGCCGGGCGGTGGCGGACGTGGACGGTGAGTTCCACGGTCGGCACCCAGCCCTTGAGGCCCAGCTCGAAGGCGGTGGGCGGGAGGGCGTCCACGGCGAGGAGCAGCGAGAGCGGGTCGGCGTCCCGGCCGTCGGCGAGGCCGAACCAGGCGCGCATCTCACCGTTGCCGGAGGGCGCGCCGAGTGCCCAGCCGAGGGTGGCGGGGTCGAGCTTGAGCATCAGCCGGTCGGCGATGGCGGAGCTGCCCTCGACCGGGGCAGGCCCGTCCTCGGGGCCGAAGCACTGCTCCAGCGGGGGCATCGCGGGCGGGGTGGCGGTCGTACGGACGTCGTCGGGGAGGGTGGTGAGGTCGCCGTAGGAGGCGAGGACGCGGATGCGTTCGACCTCGTTGCCCTCGTCGTCGTACTGGAAGAGCGAGGCCTGGCCGGTGGAGAGGGTGCGGCCGGTGCGGACTGTCTCGGTGCGGACGACCGCCGGGCCGGGCCGGGAGGCGGTCAGGTAGTGCGCGGTGATGGAGAAGGGGTCCGGGTGCGGGAGGGTGTCCGCGAGGGCCCGGCCGAGGACGGCCAGCAGATAGCCGCCGTTGACGGCGCTGACGATGGTCCAGCCGGCCGAGAGGTCGATGTCGTAGACGCCGGGCTCGCGCCGGGTGACCGCGGTGTCGCGGTCGAACTCGCTGTCGCCGGTCAGGGCCCGCGCTGGGGAGGGGGCGGAAGCTGCTTCTGGCATGGCTGCACGGTACAGCAGAAAACTACTAAGCGGTAGCTTTCTTGTCGTGCGGTGAGGCGATCGGCGGTTGATCCGCTCCCGCTCCCGGGTGAGGTTCCGGCAATTTCTCGGTAAGTGTCCGGACTCGTCCACAACCCGCTGCTGCGGATTCCCCTCTATGGGGACATGAGCCTCACCGGGACCGCGTTCCTCTACACGACCGTCCTGCTGTCGGTCGTCGCCCTCATACTGCCGCTCGTCCTGTGGTCGCGGATGCGCGGGCCGAAACCCCTGCGGATCACGGCCCGGGTCCTCATGCTGCTGTTCGCCCAGGGCACGGCCGTCACCCTGGTCTTCGTACTGGTCAACAACCAGAACAACCTCTACGACAACTGGGCCGACCTGCTCGGCACCGGCGACCACGTCCAGCAGGCCGCCGACCTCGGCAAGGACGGCACCGGCGGTATCACGGTGACCCGGCTGCCCAAGGTCGGTCAGACCTTCACGGCCGCCGACGGGCCCGGCATGCGCGCGGCCGGCGGAGTCCGCGTCACCCAGCTCAAGGGCCGGGTCTCCGGCGTGAACGCCGAGGTCTACGTCTGGCTGCCGCCGCAGTACGGCGAACCGGCCTACCGGAACAAGAAGTTCCCGGTGGTGGAGCTGCTGCCGGGCTACCCCGGTTCCGCGAAGGCGTGGTTCGGGTCGCTCAAGGCGCACGAGCAGCTGCTGCCGCTGATGAGGAGCGGCCGGGTGGCGCC
Organism: Streptomyces sp. NPDC052721; assembly: GCF_040678315.1. Classification (NCBI taxonomy): domain Bacteria; kingdom Bacillati; phylum Actinomycetota; class Actinomycetes; order Kitasatosporales; family Streptomycetaceae; genus Streptomyces; species Streptomyces sp. NPDC052721. Next base: position 177,995 of record NZ_JBFATL010000008.1, read on the forward strand.
GTTCATCCTGGTCGCGCCGCGCACCAACCTGCTGGCGGGCGTGGACACGGGCTGCGCCAACATCCCGGGTCAGGTCAACGCCGACACCTGGCTCAGCATCGACGTCCCGAAGATGGTCATGGACAACTTCCGGGCCCAGCCCGCCCCGCAGGGCTGGGCGGTGGCCGGGTACTCGGCGGGCGCGCACTGCGCGGTGAAGCTCGCCGTGGCCCACCCCGACCGGTACCGGGCCGCGGTGAGCATGTCCGGCTACAACGACCCGATCGGCGAACGCGACTCCCTCGCCGCCCAGACCCCCGCCCTGCGCGCCGCGAACAACCCCTGTCTGCTGCTCAGGCAGGCGGCCGTGCCGCCCCGGATCGCGCTGTATCTCTCCGGCGAGTCCGGCGACGGCTACCAGGCGGGCATGGCCCTGGAGGCCGTCGCCAAGGCGCCGACCACCGTGCGGGTGGTGTTCCTGCCGCGCAGCGCGGGCGGTCACACCATGGCGCTGTGGCGCCCGCAGGTCGACACCGTGTTCCGCTGGCTGACCCTCCAGATGGGCCAGAGCCACGCCGAGGGGCAGGACACCTCCGTCGTCGGGACGGCTCGCGGGACTACTCCTCGGTCACCGTCGACCGGCGGTTCCACGCACGCGGCGCTCGCCAGTGGAACCGCATCGCGAGCAGCCGCAGCACGAAGGCAGTGATCACCGCGAGCCCGCTGGTGAGCGGGGTCAGGACGTCGTAGCGGATGCACAGGACGACCATCGTGGCGCCGACCATCGCCGGGACCGCGTACAGGTCGCGGTCCCAGCGCAGCAGCGAGGGCACCTCGTTGGCCAGCACGTCCCGCAGGACGCCGCCGCCCACGGCGGTGGCGAGGCCCAGCGTCGCCGACGCGGTCAGGCCGAGGCCGTAGCTGTACGCCTTCGTCGTACCGCTGACACAGAACAGGCCGAGGCCGGCCGCGTCGAAGACGAGCACCGCCGCCTGGATGCGCTCCACGTGCGGATGCAGGAAGAAGACGACGAGCGTGGCGAGCAGCGGGGTGACGAAGTAGCCCAGGTCCGTGAAGGCGGCCGGGGGCACGGCTCCGATCACCAGGTCGCGGAACAGCCCGCCGCCCAGCGCGGTGACCTCGGCGAGGACGGCGATGCCGAAGACGTCGAAGTTCTTCCGTACGGCCAGCAGGGCGCCGGAGATCGCGAAGACGAAGATGCCGATCACATCGAGCGTGTGCTGGACGGAGGGACTGAAGAGTTGCTGGAGCTGCACCCTGACATTCTCACCTGTCGGAGTGCGCGCACCTTACAAAGCCAGGCTCACAGCGCGGGTTTCCCTGTGGTGAACAGCCAGGTGTCGAAGAGATCGTCGAGCTGCTGCCCACTGACGCGCTCGGCGAGGCGGATGAAGTCGGCGGTGTCCGCGTTGCCGTACCGGTGGAGCTTCGTCCAGGCCGGGATCAGCTTGAAGAAGGCCGTGTCGCCGATCCGCTCGCGCAGCATCTGGAGCGTCATCGCGCCGCGCTGGTAGACTGCGGAGGCGAACATGGTGTCCCGCTGGGGGTCGGCGACCTTGATCTTCCAGAAGGCGGAGTCGGCGGGGCGGGAGGTGTAGCCGGCCAGGAAGGAGTCGTGGGCGGTGCGGGTGCCCTGGTGCTCGGCCCACAGCCACTGGGCGTAGGTGGCGAAGCCCTCGTTGAGCCAGATGTCCTTCCACTGCGCGACGCTCACCGAGTCGCCGAACCACTGGTGGGCCAGCTCGTGGACGATGGTCGACTCGTTGCGCACGGCCGAGTAGGCGGGCTTGCTCTGCACCTCCAGCGAGAACCCCGCCTCCGGCATGTCGTCGACGATCGCGCCGGTCTCCTCGAAGGGGTACGGCCCGAAGACCTGCGACCAGTAGTCGGTGGCGGCGGCCGTGACGGCGTAGACGTCGACGTTGTTGCTGTTCTTCAGCACGGGGTCGACGGCGACGTAGATGGGGGTGCCGCCGGGCGTGCGCCCGGTGCGCACGTCGAACTTCCCGATGGTGGCGGTGGCGAGGTAGGTCGCCATCGGCTTCGACTCCCGCCAGTGGGTGTACGTCGAGCCGCCCTTGTCGTACGTCGACACCAGCCGGCCGTTGGAGACGCCGGTCAGGCCCCGGGGAGCCTTGATCCGGATGTCGTAGGTGGCCTTGTCGGCGGGGTGGTCGCTGGACGGGAACCAGGTGGAGGCGGCGTTGGGTTCGCAGGCGACGAAGACGCCGTCGGGGGTCTTCATCCATCCGTAGTCGGAGCCGAAGACGATCGGCCCCCCGAGGGCCTGCGGTACGCCGCCGTAGGTCACCGAGACGGTGAAGTCCCGTCCCTCGGGGAGCGGGTGGCGCGGAGTGACGGTGATCTCGTCGCCGTCGCGCGTGAACCGCGCGGATCTGCCGTCGACCTGGACACCGGTGACCTCCAGCTGCTGGAGGTCGAGGTCGAAGGAGGAGAGCTTCTGGGTGGCGCGCGCCGTGAGGGTCGTACGGCCGTCCAGGCGGCCGGTGTCCGGGGCGTAGGCGACGTCCAGGTCGTAATGGCGGGCGTCGAAGCCGCCGTTGCCCAGCCGGGGGAAGTAGGGGTCGCCGATGCCGGGGGCGCCGGGGGTCGGGGCGGAGGAGGCGGCGACGACGAGGAAGGAGGCTGCCGCGGTGGCGACAGCCCCCAGACGTGCCGAACGGGAGAGTGCCATGTGTCGTCCCTTTCGAGCGTGCCGATCAGTGGTCGGACACGGACGACTCTGCACTCTCCCGCTCAGGCATGTGCATGACTTTACCTAGTCGTCATGTGCTACTTGCCGGTTGACTCCTGAGAGTCGGCGCCGGACGCCTTGCCGGTGGCCTCGGCCTCGCGGCCGGTCTCCTCGGCGACGCCCCCCGTGTCACCCGACCCCTCCGCCGGATCGTCGGCCCCGGCACCGGTGGCGGCGGTGGGCTCCTCGGCGGGGGCGTCGGCCTCGGGCGCGGTCTTCCCGGCCGCGACCTTCGCGCCGGGACCGGTCTTCACACCGGAAGCCGCCACCTCTTCGGAAGCCGCCGCCTCAGAAGCCGCCACCTCTTCTTCGGAAGCCGATTCCTCCTGGGAAGCCGCCTTGGCGGAAACCGCCTCTTCCTCGGAAGCCGTCTCGTCCGTGGAAGCCGACTCCTCCTCAGAAACCGCCGCCTTGCCGGACGCGGCCCCCTCCTCGGAAGCAGCCGCCTCCCCAGAAGCCGACTCCTCCTCAGAAGCCGCCGGCTTCTCGGAGACCGCCGCCTGTTCGGCAGCCGTCTCCTCGGCAGCCGTGGCCTTCTCCGGCACCGGTTCCTTCTCGGCCGGACCCTCGGAGAGAACCGCGTCCGGTACCAGCTCCGACGCCTCCTTCGCCGCCGTCAGCAGGACCGTGTCCTGCGGGGCCTGGTCGGCGAAGTTCTCGGGGTGGTGGCAGGCGACCCGCTGGCCCGGCCGCAGCTCCACGAGCCGGGGCTCGGTGGTCTGGCAGATCTGCGTCGCCTTCCAGCACCGGGTGTGGAAGCGGCAGCCGGAGGGCGGGGCGATGGGCGAGGGCACATCGCCGCGGAGCAGGATGCGCTCGCTCTTCTGGCCCCGGCGCTTCGGGTCCGGCACCGGCACCGCCGACATCAGCGCCTTGGTGTACGGGTGCATCGGCGACTCGTACAGCGAGGTGCGGTCGGCGAGTTCCACGATCTTGCCGAGGTACATCACCGCGATGCGGTCCGAGACGTGCCGGACGACCGAGAGGTCGTGCGCGATGATCACGTAGGTCAGGCCCAGCTCCTGCTGGAGGTCGTCCATCAGGTTCACGACCTGCGCCTGGATCGACACGTCCAGCGCGGAGACCGGCTCGTCGGCCACGACCAGCTTCGGCTTGAGAGCGAGCGCGCGGGCGATGCCGATGCGCTGGCGCTGACCGCCGGAGAACTCGTGCGGGTAGCGGTTGTAGTGCTCGGGGCTGAGGCCGACCAGGTCGAGGAGCCGCTGGACCTCCTTCTTCACCCCGCCCTCGGGCTCCACGCCCTGCAGCCGGAAGGGCGCCGAGACGATGGAGCCGATGGTGTGCCGGGGGTTCAGGGAGCCGTACGGGTCCTGGAAGATCATCTGGATGTCGCGGCGCAGCGGGCGCATCTGCCCGGTGCTCAGCCGCGTGATGTCCTGGCCCTCGAAGGTGATCTTCCCGCCGGTCGGGTCCTGGAGGCGGGTGATGACCCGGCCCATGGTCGACTTGCCGCAGCCCGACTCGCCGACCACGCCGAGGGTTTCGCCCTTGCGCACCTCGAAGTCGATGCCGTCGACGGCCTTCACGGCGCCGACCTGGCGCTGCAGGATGCCCTTCTTGATCGGGAAGTGCTTGGTCAGCCCCTCGACCTTGAGCAGCACGTCCCGCTCCTCGGGAGCCGACGCCTGCTTCGGGACCGCGGCCTCGGCGACGGTGTCCGTCTTCTTGGTCTCACTCACAGCTTGGGCGCAATCTCTTCGGTCCAGATCCGCTGGCGGTCCTCGGCCGAGAGGTGGCAGGCGGACCAGTGCCCGGTGCTCACCTGCTCCAGCTCGGGGCGCACCGTGCGGGTGACGTTCCCCTTGGGGATGTCCGCGTACGGGCAGCGGGGGTGGAAGGCGCAGCCCGAGGGGACGTTGATGAGGCTCGGCGGCGAGCCCTTGACCGGGATGAGCCGTTCGGAGGTCTCGCGGTCGATGCGGGGCATCGAGCCGAGCAGGCCCCAGGTGTAGGGGTGCTGCGGCTGTTCGAAGACTTCGCCGGCCGGACCGCGCTCCACGCACCGGCCGCCGTACATCACGAGGACGTCGTCGGCGATCTCGGCGACCACACCGAGGTCGTGGGTGATCATGATGACCGCGGAGCCGAACTCCTTCTGCAGGTCACGGATCAGGTCGAGGATCTGCGCCTGGACGGTCACGTCGAGGGCGGTGGTCGGCTCGTCCGCGATGAGCAGCTCGGGGTTGTTCACCAGCGCCATGGCGATCATGGCGCGCTGGCGCATACCGCCGGAGAACTCGTGCGGGTAGCCGTCGACGCGCTTGGCCGGCTCGGGGATGCCGACGCGGTCGAGCATCTCGATGGCCCGCGCGCGGGCGACCTTCTTGCTGACGTCGTGGTGCACCCGGTAGGCCTCGACGATCTGGTCGCCGACCTTGTAGTACGGGTGCATCGCGGACAGCGGGTCCTGGAAGATCATCGCCATCTCACGGCCGCGGAGCTTGCGCACCTCGTCCGGGCCGGCGGAGACCAGTTCCTTGCCGTCCAGCCAGATCTCGCCGGACATCCGCACGTTCTTGCCGCGGGTGCCGAGCCGGTGCAGGCCCATGATGGCCTGCGAGGTGACGGACTTGCCGGAGCCGGACTCGCCGACGATGGCGAGGGTCTTGCCCTTCTCCAGCGAGAAGCTGAGCCCGTCGACGGACTTCACCAGGCCGTCGTCGGTCGGGAAGTGCACCTTGAGGTCGCGGACCTCCAGGAAGGCTTCGGGGGCCTTGCCGGACTCGGTGGGCTCGCCCACCGCGGCGCCGGTCTTGGAGAGTTCGGTCACGAGAGCCTCACCCGCGGGTCGGCGGCGGCGTAGAGCACGTCCACCACAAGATTTGCGATGACGACGAAGAAGGCGGCGAGCAGCGTCACGCCGAGGATCTTGGGCAGGTCGTTGTCGGTGATGCCCTGGACCGCGTACTGACCGATGCCGCCCAGCGAGAAGACGCTCTCGGTGATCACGGCGCCGCCGAGCAGCAGACCGAGGTCCATGCCGAACACGGTGATGATCGGGGTGAGGGCCGCGCGCAGACCGTGCCGGACCACGACGTTGCGCTCGCGCAGGCCCTTGGCGCGGGCCGTGCGGATGAAGTCCTCGTTCATCGTCTCCAGCATGCCCGAGCGGGTGAGCCGCGCGTAGATGGCGGAGTACAGCAGCGCCAGCGAACACCAGGCCGGGAAGAGGGTGTTGGCCCACTGCTCGGGGTTCTCGGTGAACGGGACGTAGTCGCGTCCGAAGATCGGCCAGTTGAAGACGAAGAGCAGGATCGCCAGGTTACCCGTGAAGAACATGGGCAGCGAGACACCGGCGAGTGCGACGCCCATGAAGGTGCGGTCGAAGACCGAGCGTGGCTTCAGCGCGGAGATGACACCGATGGCCACGCCCGAGACGAGCCACAGCACGGCGGCGCCCGCGGCCAGCGAGAGGGTGATCGGAATGCGCTGGGTGAGCTGCGGCCAGACCGCGACGTGGTCCTTGAAGGAGTAGCCGAAGCACGGCACGTCGCAGTGCACCGTGGTGGGCCCGAGGTTGTAGTCGGCGCCGGCCACGATCCCCTTGATGAAGTGCCAGTACTGGACGTAGACGGGCTGGTCCAGACCGAGGTTGTGCTTGACCGCGGCGATGTCCGCCTTCGACGGGCTCTTGCCGATGTACTGCTGCGCCAGCTGATCCGCTGTCTGGCCGGCGAGCCGTGGCAGCAGGAAGAAGATGGCAAAGGTGACCGCGGAGACGACCAGCAGCAGGATCACTGCCGCGAACGTCCGGCGGAGGATGTACGAGATCACGGGGATCGGCGCTGGTGCCCGCGGGCCGCGAAGCCCGCGGGCACCAATGCCTTCACCTGCCTTCCGGGGCTGCTACTTCGACGCGACGCCGATGTTGAGGTAGTCGTACTGACCGCTGAAGGCCGCCGTGGAAACCAGGTTGGTGTAGTTCTGCGGGCGGGCCAGCAGGACCTTGAAGTAGGTCAGCGGGACGAGGATGGCGTCGTCCATGGCCTTCTTGTCGATCTGCGTGTAGAGGCTGTTGCGCTCGTTGTCGTCCTGAGTGCCGATCGCCTTGGACAGCAGGGCGTTGACGTCCTTGTTGTCGTACTGCGACAGGTTGGTGTTACCGGACTGGCTGATCGCCTTGCCGTTCAGGATCTGCTGCAGGAAGCCGTAGCCGGAGGGCCAGTCGGCGCCCCATTGCATCATCTCCAGGCCGATGTTCTGCTTCTTGGTGAACTTCGGCACGCCCGCGTAGTCGGTGAAGTACTTACCGGACGGGTACTGCTTCAGGCTGGCGTTGATGCCGACCTTCTTCAGCGAGTTGATGATCGCCGTGGCGGCGTCGATCTCCTGCGGACGGTCCGAACGGGCCGAGATGTTCGTCGAGATCGAGGACTTGCCGCAGGCCTTCAGCTGCTCCTTGGCCTTGGCGACGTCACCCTTGTTGTCCTTGGTGGCGTAGACGTCGGACTTGGCGTAGCCCGGGATGTCCGGCGGGAGGACCGTGGAGGCGATCTCACCACGGATCGGGCCGCCCTCGGCGGTCTGCACGGAGACCTTGTCGATGGCGTACTGGACGGCCTTGCGGCACTCGACCTTGTCGAACGGCGCGACCTTGGTGTTGATCGCCATGTAGACCAGACGGCCACCGTAGGTGTTGTCCGTGTTGGCCTTCTTCGACGGGTCGGTGATGACCTGGGCCTGCGTCGCGGCCTGGACACCCGTGCCGCCGAGGTCGATCGCGTTGCCCGCGAGGACGTCCTTGTCGATCGTCTCCGGGTTGACCTTCAGCTTGACGACGATCTTGTCCGGCAGCTGCTTGCGCAGCGGGTCGGTCTTCGCGTCCCAGTTCTCGTTGCGGACGAGGACGGCCTGCTGGCCCTCCGCGTAGCTCTGGAACTTGTACGAGCCCGAGGAGACGATGTGCTTGACGTAGTCGACGCCCGTGTCCTTCGCCTTGGGCACCGGGGCCGTCTGCGGGGCGGCGACCAGGTAGTCGAACTCCTGGAAGGCCTGCTTCAGGTGGAAGACGATCGTGGTGTCGTCCGGCGTCTGGATGGAGGACAGGCCCTTGTCGCTCTTGTCCTTGTACGGGCCCTTGTACTTGTCGCCGCCGGCCAGGAACTGCTGGAAGTAGTTCGGGCCGAGGGAGAGCACGTCACGCGCGAAGTTGGAGCGCTCGACGGCGTACTTGACGTCCTTCGAGGTGATCGGCGTGCCGTCCTCGTACTTCAGGCCCGAACGCAGCTTGTACGTCCAGGTCTTGCCGCCGTCGCTCGGGACGCCCTTGCTCGCCGCGAGGTCCGGGACGAGGGCGTTGCCCTCCTCGCCGGGGCCGGGCTTGAAGGTCATCAGCGGGCGGGCCCACAGCCGGCTGAGGTTGTACATGTACGCGTAGTACGTGTTGCCCGGGTCGAACGAGTCCGGGACGTCGGACAGCTCGTAGGTGAGCGTGCCGCCCTTCTTGTCGGACGCGTTGACGACGCCCTTGGTCGCGGCGTTGGCCCCGGCCGACTTGGTGCCGTTCTCGTTCTTGTTGTCATCGGCCTTGCTGCAACCTGCAAGAAGCAGGCTGGCGGAGCCGATGGCCGCGATCGCGGCCAGCGCTGACCTTCGCATGATGGGCGCTTTCCCCTCCATTGATCGGAAAATTTTCGGGCTCTCCGCGGCAGGCGTCAGCGGCTGCGCGGGTCGAGAGCGTCGCGGAGACCGTCACCCAGCAGGTTGAACGCCAGGACGGTCACGAAGATGGCGAGACCAGGGACGATCATGAACATCGGGTCGACCTGGTAGAAGTTGACCGCCTCACGGAGCATGCCGCCCCAGGACGCCTGCGGGGGCTGGATGCCGACGCCGAGGAAGCTCAGGGACGCCTCGAAGAGGATGTTGGTCGGGATGAGCAGCGTCGAGTAGACGATGATCGGGCCGACCAGGTTGGGCATCAGCTCCCGGAACAGGATGTACGGGGCCTTGGCGCCCATGCCCCGGGAGGCGTCGACGAACTCGCGCTCGCGCAGGGCGAGGGTCTGGCCTCGGACGATCCGGCCCAGGTAGGGCCAGTTGAAGAAGCCGATGACGAAGATCAGCACGCTCAGGTGGAGCGGCAGTCCGTCCAGGCCGAACGCGCCGCCCTGGAGGGTGGCGGAGATGGAGATGGCGAACAGCAGGAGGGGGAAGGCGAGGAACGTGTCCATCAGCCGGCTGATGATCGAGTCCACCCGTCCGCCGTAGTAGCCCGCGATGACGCCCATGATGGCGCCGATCACGTTGGACAGGATCGTGGCGCCGAAGGCGACCACCAGCGACACCCAGGACCCCTCCAGGACGCGGGTGGCGATGTCCCGACCGAACTTCGGGTCCACACCGAGCGGGTGATCCGCGCTCATGCCGCCGAAACTGCCCTTCGGCAGCGAGGTGTCCGGGCTGATCAGGTCCTGGTTGAAGGCGTTGGGGTCGAGCCCGAACGCGGCCTGGATGGGGCGGGAGAGGATCGCGAGAAGGATCAGCAGGATCACGATGACGCCGCCCGCGACGGCGACCTTGTCCTTCTTGAACCGGGTCCAGGCGATCTGGCCCAGGGAACGACCCTCGATCTGCCCCTTACCGGCACCCTCCAGCACAGCCTCCGGCTGTGCCTCGGCTGCCGCCCCGGTGGTCTCGATCGGTGCGGTCACGGTGAGCGACCCCTCTCGCCGGTGGTGACCGGCCTGCGCCTGCCGCGGATTGCGGCTTTGTCGACTTGCCATCGAGCATGAGGTCTCGACCTCATGTCTGAGTCGGGAGTCTTCAGCGTCTTTGCGATCACCCGCCAGAGCTGACGGCGAAAGTATGCGCAACCGTGATGCAGTCCAGGGGATTCCGTTATCCGATCAGTGGGTAACGGGCATCGGACGCGGGCCAGTTGGGGCAGAACGGCGAAACTGCGCGGTTCGGGGCGATCCGGCGATGTCTACGCGCGCAGAAGTGTGTCGTCCGTGTAAATTCTGCGACCCGGTCTCAAAGTCCCGGCCACTCCGCTCAGTTGTCAGTAACCGCCGTGCACCGGTGGGTAGCCGTACCCGCCGGCCGGGGCCTGCGGCGGGACCGGGGCCTGAAGCTGCGGCTGCGGCACGGGGGCGTGCGCCTCGCGGTCGTAGAACGGGCGCGCGTTGGCCCGCATCCACATCACCACCGGGTCGTAGTCGTCGGTCATCGCGACCGTCGACACCGGCAGCCCCTCCGGGACCGCGCCGATGGACTGCTGCATCATCGCGCGCACCGAGTCGACCGCGGCGGGCGAGGTCTCGTACACGTCCAGGCCGATGGCGAGATACGGCGCCCCGAGCGCGGGCTGCACCCAGGCGCGGCGCAGCGAGCGGAGCGCGGGGGTGCGGTGCGCGTTCTGCGCGAGCAGGGCGTAGAACTGCGGGATCTCGATGCCGGGTTCCGACAGCCGGAGCGGGCCGGCGGGCTGGCGGTCCAGGCCGGTGGCGATGCGGCGCAGATCCAGCCAGGGGATGCCGACGCCGCCGCCCGGAGCGTGCGGGTTGAGCCAGAGGCCGTAGTGGTCGGGGTAGAGGGTGCGGGCCACATCGAGGCCGTCGACCACTTCGTACGAACGGTTCCAGCCACTGGCCGACAGCTCCTGGGCGGAGGTGACGCAGGGGGCGTAGTGGCAGCCGTCCACCTCCATGTCCCCGTACTGGGCGTCCGGGGAGCCGGCCTGGCCGTGCCACAGGAGCATCCAGATCTGGCCGGAGGAGGGGGTGGCGAGGGCGCGGAGCAGGGCCTCGTAGGCGTCGTAGCGTCCGGGGGTGACCTGGCGCAGCATGTGCTCGACGCTGCCGCTGTGGCTCGCGCTCACCTGTTGTACCGGCCCTTCTTCGTTTGCCCCTCGTTTGGAGACAGCTTAAGCGCCTGGCAGCCCGGGGCTTTGGGTTCGTGCGCGGGCGCGGGTTGCGGGTGACTGGTCGCGCAGTTCCCCGCGCCCCTGCGATGCCTTCAGTGGCCGTACTGGTAGAACGGCCGGACGTTCGTCTTCAGCCAGTCGGAGACCGGGTCCTCGGCCACGTCCATGAGGATCAGGTTGACCGGCCACTTGACCGGGACTTTGCCGAGCGCTCTGCCGAGGGCGTCCAGGGGCAGGGCCCGCAGGTCGCCTTCCCACTGGGAGAGTTCCACGCCCACGAACATCACCGGGTCGGCCGTCTCGATGGCGGCCAGGCAGCGGCGGGCGGTGAGGACCACGCCGGTCTCGGCGAACTCGGCGGAGGCCGCGGAGAGGAAGTCGACCGGGTCGTCCTGCCAGTCGGGCTCGAAGAGGCGGACCCGGGCGCCGGTGTTGGGGCCGTCGAGCGGGGTGCGGCCGGCGCGGCACAGCTCGGCCACGGCGTCGGGCGGCAGCGGGACACCGACCACACCGCCCGGGTTCACCGCGATGCCCGCCTGCGGCGGCAGGCCGCGCGCGAACTCCACGGCGGGGGCGATGGTGTACGACATGTGGGAACCGGTCACCTGGCGCAGCTGCTCCTCGGAGCTGAACACCGGGACGTAGACCTGGCCGTCGATGTCCATCGTCGGCAGGTCCAGCGGGCCGCTGTGCGGGCCCCCGCCGCCCGGCAGCGGTATCCACAGAAAGCTCCGGCCGAGGACCTCGATGATCCGGCCGCCCGCCGAGGGGATGCCGAGGGAGGCCGACAGCACCTCCTCCAGTTCGTTGCCGGGCCAACCGCCGTGCGGGTGGGGGTGTGCCTGTGCCGGGAAGTCCGCGGGAATGTCCGCCGGGAAGTCCATCTGCCTACCGCCTGCTGGGAACCACTGCTGTGAGCAAGAAGGCTAGCGGGTGGCGGTGACAGTGCCTCACCGCGCGAAGCCGACCCGGCTCAGGACGTCCGCGGCGTCCCGGTCCAGCAGCACCGCCGCGCCGCAGCCGGCGGGCAGCTCCCCCTTCTCCACCGCGCGCAGCAGCCGGGCGGTGGTACGGCGGTGGCGGCGGAAGGCGTAGCGGGAGACGCCCCGGCCGCGCTCGCGCTGGCCCGCCCGGGCCGTCTCAGCGCTGACGTCGAGGAGGAGCAGGTGCAGGGTGGCGCCGCGGCGCCGGGCCTCGCGGGCCAGCCAGGCGCGCACCCAGGGCTGGGTGCCGCAGTCGTGCACGACGACGCCCTCGCCGGTGCGCAGGGCCCGGCGCAGCCCGGCGTAGTGGGCGAGGCGGACCAGGGGGCGGTAGAGGGCGTACGGGACGAAGCGGGGGACCCGGCCGTCCCAGCGGTCGCGGGTGTCCTGGGAGTCGACGCGGTGGCCGGTGACCGCGCGGTGCATCAGGGTGGACTTGCCGCTGCCGGGCAGACCGGTGATCACCACCAGGTCGCGGGGGCCGAAGAGCAGGGCGTGCGGGCTGCGGCCCCCGCGGTCGCGCAGGTCGCGCACGACCGGGGCGGGGCGGTCCGCGCCGCGCTCGCGGGCCAGGGCGGAGGGCTGTCCCGGCACCGCGATGCCGGTGTCGGTGGCGTAGGCCGATGTCCTGTTCACCGTGATCGTCCTCCCCAGTGGGCTCGGTCATCCCCATGCCCGTTGTATGTAAAGAGAAGGTAATGGGCAACAGTAGGAGGTTCGTGTGCGTTGTGCCACAGCCCGGTCACAAGGAGCGCGCTCTGGATGGGCGGGGTGGGGCGTGCAATGATGTGCCCGCCAACTGCATACCGGCCGCTTGAATCCGCGCGGGAGAGTTCCCAGCCCCGGGCTGGGACGCCGAAGGAGCAAGTCCCTCCCTTGAATCTCTCAGGCCCCGTTACCGCGCGGGCGAGGCACATCTGAAAAGCGGGCCGCTGTGTCAGTGGCTCCACCCACGGTGCAAGCCGTGATCGTCCCTGTGGCGGTCGTGGCGAACCTCTCAGGTTCCGATGACAGATGGGGAGGAACGTTCCTCGCCTGTCCGCTCGCCTTGGGAGACGACCGTCCGATGAGCAGCACTGAACTCCGCCACACCGCGCTCGATGCCGTGCATCGCGCGCTCGGTGCGACGATGACCGACTTCGCCGGCTGGGACATGCCCCTGCGCTACGGCTCCGAGCGCGACGAGCACCTCGCCGTGCGGACCAGGGCCGGGCTCTTCGACCTCTCCCACATGGGCGAGATCACCGTCACCGGCGACCAGGCCGCCGCGTTCCTGAACCACGCCCTGGTCGGCGACATCGCCTCCGTCGGGGTCGGCCGCGCCCGCTACACGATGATCTGCCAGGCCGACGGCGGCATCCTGGACGACCTGATCGTCTACCGGCTGGCCGAGACCGAGTACATGGTCGTGGCCAACGCCTCCAACGCCCAGGTGGTGCTGGACGCGCTCACCGAGCGCGCCGCGGGCTTCGACGCCGAGGTCCGGGACGACCGGGACGCGTACGCGCTGATCGCCGTGCAGGGCCCCGAGTCCCCCGGCATCCTGAAGTCCCTCACCGACGCCGACCTCGACGGACTGAAGTACTACGCCGGCCTGCCCGGCACGGTCGCCGGCGTCCCGGCGCTGATCGCCCGCACGGGCTACACCGGCGAGGACGGCTTCGAGCTGTTCGTCAGGCCGGAGCACGCCGTCGAGCTGTGGCAGGCGCTGACCAAGGCGGGCGAGGGCGCCGGCCTGGTCCCCTGCGGGCTGTCCTGCCGGGACACGCTGCGCCTGGAGGCGGGCATGCCGCTGTACGGGCACGAGCTGACCACCTCCCTCACCCCCTTCGACGCCGGGCTCGGCCGCGTGGTCAAGTTCGGGAAGGAGGGCGACTTCGTCGGGCGCGAGGCGCTCGCCGAGGCCGCCGCGCGGGCCCAGGAGAACCCGCCGCGGGTCCTGGTCGGCCTGGTCGCCGAGGGCCGCCGGGTGCCGCGCGCCGGGTACGCCGTCGTCGCCGGGGGCGAGGTGGTCGGCGAGGTCACCTCCGGTGCCCCCTCCCCCACCCTCGGCAAGCCGATCGCCATGGCCTACGTCGACGCGGCGCACGCGGCGCCGGGCACCGAGGGCGTCGGCGTGGACATCCGGGGCACCCACGAGCCGTACCAGGTCGTGGCGCTGCCGTTCTACAAGCGTCAGAAGTAGACACTGGGCGCGGTCGCGCCTCCTCGGGACCCCGGTCCCGTGGCCGGGGCGTGACCCTGCGCACATTCGCCCGCTCACCAGCGGTTTCCGTAGTCCCCCCGTCATCAGCACCCTCGCGTGTACAGGAGAATTCAGGCCATGAGCAACCCCCAGCAGCTGCGCTACAGCAAGGAGCACGAGTGGCTGTCGGCCGCCGAGGACGGCGTCGCGACGGTCGGCATCACGGAGCACGCGGCCAACGCGCTCGGTGACGTCGTCTTCGTCCAGCTCCCCGAGGTCGGCTCCACGGTGTCCGCGGGCGAGACCTGCGGCGAGCTGGAGTCGACGAAGTCGGTGTCCGACCTGTACTCGCCGGTCACCGGTGAGGTCACCGAGGTCAACGAGGACGTCGTCAACGACCCGTCGCTGGTGAACTCCGCCCCCTTCGAGGGTGGCTGGCTGTTCAAGGTACGCGTCGCGGAGGAGCCGGCCGACCTGCTCTCCGCCGACGAGTACACCGCCTTTTCCGCCGGCTGAGGAGTCGTAGCCGTATGACTGTCCTGAACACGCCCCTGCACGAGCTGGACCCGGAGATCGCCGCCGCGGTCGACGCCGAGCTGCACCGCCAGCAGTCGACCCTGGAGATGATCGCCTCCGAGAACTTCGCGCCGCTCGCGGTGATGGAGGCCCAGGGATCGGTCCTGACCAACAAGTACGCCGAGGGCTACCCGGGCCGCCGCTACTACGGCGGCTGCGAGCACGTCGACGTCGCCGAGCAGATCGCCATCGACCGGGTCAAGGAGCTGTTCGGCGCCGAGTACGCCAACGTGCAGCCCCACTCCGGCGCCTCCGCGAACCAGGCGGCCCTCTTCGCGCTGGCCCAGCCCGGGGACACCATCCTCGGCCTGGACCTGGCGCACGGCGGCCACCTCACCCACGGGATGCGGCTGAACTTCTCCGGCAAGCAGTTCGACGTGGTCGCCTACCACGTGGACGCCGAGACCGGCCTGGTCGACATGGCCGAGGTCGAGCGGCTCGCCAAGGAGCACCGTCCCAAGGTGATCATCGCGGGCTGGTCGGCGTACCCGCGGCAGCTGGACTTCGCCGAGTTCCGCCGGATCGCCGACGAGGCCGGCGCCTACCTGTGGGTCGACATGGCGCACTTCGCGGGCCTGGTCGCGGCCGGTCTGCACGAGAACCCGGTGCCGTACGCCGACGTGGTCACCTCCACCACCCACAAGACGCTGGGCGGCCCCCGCGGCGGCATCATCCTCGCCAGGAAGGACTTCGCGAAGAAGCTGAACTCGTCCGTCTTCCCGGGCTTCCAGGGCGGTCCCCTGGAGCACGTGATCGCGGCCAAGGCGGTGTCCTTCAAGGTCGCGGCCTCGGACGACTTCAAGGAGCGCCAGCGTCGTACCGTGGAGGGTGCCCGCATCCTCGCCGAGCGCCTGACGGCCCCGGACGCCCGCGAGGCCGGCGTGAACGTGCTGTCCGGCGGCACGGACGTGCACCTGATCCTGGTGGACCTGCGCGCGTCCGAGCTGGACGGGCAGCAGGCCGAGGACCGCCTCCACGAGGTCGGCATCACGGTCAACCGCAACGCCGTCCCGAACGACCCGCGCCCGCCGATGGTCACCTCGGGTCTGCGCATCGGTACGCCGGCCCTGGCGACCCGCGGCTTCACCGCCGAGGACTTCGCCGAGGTCGCGGACGTGATCGCCGAGGCGCTGAAGCCGTCCTACGACGCCGAGGCCCTCAAGGCGCGCGTGAAGGCGCTCGCCGACAAGCACCCGCTGTACCCGGGCCTGAACAAGTAAGTCCCCGGTGGGGCATCCGCACAGGGTGCCCCGCCGCCCCCCTGCTGTCTTGAGGAGTGACCGTGGCCATCTCGGTCTTCGACCTGTTCTCGATCGGCATCGGCCCGTCCAGCTCCCACACGGTCGGCCCGATGCGCGCGGCGCGGATGTTCGCCCGCCGCCTGCGCAACGAAGGCCTCCTGGAGCAGGCCGCCGCCGTCCGGACGGAGCTGTACGGCTCCCTGGGCGCCACCGGCCACGGCCACGGCACCCCGAAGGCCGTCCTGCTCGGCCTGACCGGCGACTCGCCGCGCACGGTGGACGTGGAGACGGCGGACGCGCGCGTGGAGGCGATCAGGGCGGAGGGGCGGATCCGGCTCCTGGGCGAGCACGAGATCGCCTTCGACTTCGACCGGGACCTCGTGCTGCACCGCCGCAAGGCCCTGCCGTACCACGCCAACGGCATGACGCTGTGGGCCTACGACGCCGACGGCAAGGAGCTGCTCTCCAAGACGTACTACTCGGTGGGCGGCGGCTTCGTCGTCGACGAGGACGCGGTGGGCGCGGACCGGATCAAGCTGGACGACACGGTCCTGAAATACCCGTTCCGCACGGGCGACGAGCTGCTGCGCCTGACGAAGGAGACGGGCCTGTCGATCTCCTCGCTGATGCTGGAGAACGAGCGGGCCTGGCGCACCGAGGAGGAGATCCGCGCGGGCCTGCTGGAGATCTGGCGGGTGATGCGCGCGTGCGTGGAGCGCGGCATGTCCCGCGAGGGCATCCTGCCCGGCGGTCTGAAGGTCCGCCGCCGCGCGGCCGTCTCGGCCCGCCAGCTGCGCGCCGAGGGCGACCCGCTGGCGCACGCCATGGAGTGGATCACGCTCTACGCGATGGCGGTGAACGAGGAGAACGCGGCGGGCGGCCGGGTCGTGACCGCCCCCACGAACGGCGCGGCCGGCATCATCCCGGCGGTCCTGCACTACTACATCAACTTCGTGCCGGGCGCCGACGAGGACGGCGTCGTGCGGTTCCTGCTGGCCGCGGGCGCGATCGGCATGCTCTTCAAGGAGAACGCCTCCATCTCCGGCGCCGAGGTCGGCTGCCAGGGCGAGGTGGGCTCCGCCTGCTCCATGGCGGCGGGCGCGCTCGCCGAGGTGCTCGGCGGCTCCCCCGAGCAGGTGGAGAACGCGGCCGAGATCGGCATGGAGCACAACCTCGGCCTGACCTGCGACCCGGTCGGCGGTCTGGTCCAGATCCCGTGCATCGAGCGCAACGGCATGGCCGCGGTGAAGGCGGTCACGGCCGCGAAGATGGCGATGCGCGGCGACGGCTCCCACAAGGTGTCCCTGGACAAGGTCATCAAGACGATGAAGGACACCGGCGCGGACATGAGCGTGAAGTACAAGGAGACGGCCCGGGGCGGGCTGGCCGTGAACATCATCGAGTGCTGATCCGGTCGCCTGGTCACCGCCCGGCACCGGCGGTGCGGTGACCGGTTGCGTCACGGCGGGCGCCCGTCCGGTGCCGTCGAACGCTCCCCGCCGCTCCCGCCCGCGGGTCCGTCCTGATGTTCCCTCAGGGGCTACCGCACAGTAACCGTTTGGCCCTACGCTGCCGCCGACTCGACGGCAGCGAAAGGGAGTTCGGTGATACGCGGGATGGGACGGCCGGCGGCGCTCATGGGGGCCGCCGCTCTGTTACTGGTGGTGCCGGGCAAGGCTCACGCGGCGTCGCCGAAGTTCTCCGAGACGACGGCCATCGGCACGCACAACGCGTACGACAAGGCCAAGTACACGTACTTCGCACAGGCGTTGGACTCCGGCGCCTCGCTGCTGGAGCTGGACGTCTACGTCGACAGCATCAGCCGCCGCTGGCGGGTCAGCCACAGCAACCCGCTGGGCAACGACAACAACTGCGAGGCGGCGAAGACCCCGGGCGAGCTGTACGGCAAGAGCCGCAACCAGGACCTCGGCAGCTGCCTGGACAACATGGCCGCCTGGAACCAGCTCCACCCCGACCACCCGCCGATCGTCGTCAAGGTCGAGATGAAGGTCGGCTTCAACGACAAGGCGGGCCTCGGACCGGACGAGTTCGACACGCTCGTCGCGCGGAAGCTGGGCAGCAGCGTCTACAAACCGGCCGATCTGCTCGGCGGGACGTACGGCACGCTGGACGCGGCGGCGAAGGCCAACGCCTGGCCCTCCCGGGACTCCCTCAAGGGCAAGTTCGTCTTCGACCTGATCCCGGGCACGGTGGAGCAGTCCAACCCGTTCGACAGCTACTGGACGGACGAGGAGTACGGCGACCACCTGCGTGACCTGAAGGCGGCCGGGAACATCTCGGCGGCCCAGGCCTTCCCGGTCGTCCTCGGCGCCGCGGACGGCGATCCGCGCACCAGCCGCTACGACGCCTCGATCCGCCCCTGGTTCGTGTTCTTCGACGGTGACGCTGCCACGTACGTCGACAACGGCTACGACACCTCGTTCCACTCCGCGAACCACTACATCCTGATCACCACGGACGCCCACAACGTGTCACCGGCGATCTCCTCCACCAACCCGACGGACGCCGAAGCCGTCGCGCGCCTGGCCCTGTTGGCCAAGAACCACGCGAGCCTGATCACCTCGGACTGGTCGGCGAAGCCCGCGTCGCTGCTGAGTTCGGTGACCACCCGAGGCTGAGGTTCCGCAACGGCGCTCACGGGGGACAACCTTCACATGCTGCATGGCATCGACGTAAGCGCCTACCAGTCCTCCTCCTACGCGACGAACGGTCTCTC
Source organism: Streptomyces sp. NPDC052721 (assembly GCF_040678315.1). NCBI lineage: Bacteria > Bacillati > Actinomycetota > Actinomycetes > Kitasatosporales > Streptomycetaceae > Streptomyces > Streptomyces sp. NPDC052721. The sequence continues at coordinate 196,360 of NZ_JBFATL010000008.1, forward strand.
CTTCGTCTTCATCAAGGCGACGGAAGGCCGTTCGTACGTCAACCCCAGACTCGCCGCCCAGACCAAGCACGCACGCGACGCGGGCCTGGTCGTCGGCTTCTACCACTTCCTGTGGCCCGGCAACCTCACCGCCCAGGCCGAGTACTTCCTCAGCCACGCCCCGGACCGCCGCGGCGACCTCCTCGCCGTCGACTGGGAAACCACCGGCGACGGCACCCACGCGAGCAACGCGGAGAAGGACCGCTTCATCCGCAAACTCAAGGAATTACGGCCGGACAACCGGGTGGTGCTCTATTGCAACCGCCACTTCTGGCTGAACATCGACACCACGTCCTATGCCGGGGACGGGCTGTGGATCGCCGACTACGTCACCGCGGGCAAGCCCCGCATCAAGGCCAGGTGGCGGTTCCACCAGTACACCAGCGAACCGCACGACAAGGACGTGGCGAACTTCGCGAGCAGGGCGGCACTGAAGGAGTGGGCCACGAGCGCGTGACGGGCTCATGGTCCCCACTCGCCTCACCAGGGTCAGCCCCGGAAGTCCGCCGGGCGTTCCGGGGAGGCCTCCGTGAGGGCCTTGCGTACCGCTTCCGTGCCGGCGCGGAGGCCGTAGACCGGGGTGCCGGGCTGCTGGCGCCAGGAGTCGGCGATGGTGCCGGCGTCGACCGTGTCGAAGCCGAGTTCGTCGATCAGGTCGCGGACGATGCGCTTGGCCGCCTCGTCGTCGCCGGCGACCGGGAGGGCCATGCGCTCGGGGTCGCCCGCGGGGCGGGGCCGGTCCAGGATGTCCTGGGCGTAGGTGCCGTTGAACGCCTTGATCACCGGGTGGCCGAGGTGCTGCTCGGTCCAGCGGCTCTCGGTGAGGCCCTCGTCCTCGATGGCCGCGATCCGGCCGTCCCGCTGCCGCGGGTAGTAGTTGCCGGTGTCGATCACCGCGACGCCCTCGGCCGCGCCGTCCAGCAGGCCGGCGGGCAGGTCCGGGACCGCCTTCAGCGGCACGGTGACGACCACGACCTGGGCGCCCTTGGCCGCCTCCTCGGCCCGGACCGGGGTGGCGCCGGTCTCCGCCGCGAGGTCGCGGAGCGTCTCGGGACCACGGGAGTTGGCGACGGAGACGTCATGGCCGAGGGCGGTGAGCCGCCGGGTGAGGTTGCCGCCGATGTTCCCCGCGCCGATGATGCCGATCTTCATGGCTGACCCTCCGGATGATCTATGCACACGCATGCGAATGTTCCCGGGTCAACCTCGCTGAACCCTGGACTATTCCGCATCGGGAGCAGTTGACCGAGGCGCTGGAGGAGTTGCGGGCGGCTCACCCGGCGCTGGCGACGGTACTGGCCACCCACCATCTGGAGGAGCTGCCGGCGGGCACCACGCACGCCGTGCTGTCGCGCGACGGACGGGTGCCGGCCGCGGGGCCGGTCGCGTCGGTGCTCACCGGCGACCGTGTCGGCACGTGCTTCGATCTGCCGTTGGCGCTGGAGCGTGCGGATCCGGCGCACGGTGTGACGGTATGACGAAGGGGGCGCCCGGTCCGCTCGGGGCGGGCACCCCCTGTCGCCGGCGGGTCACTTGCTCAGGTAGGCCCAGAACTCGTCGAACGACAGCACCTTGTCGCCGTTGAGGTCGCGGGTCTTGATGACGGCCTCCGCGACCGTCTCGGTGACGTTCCAGTCACCCTGCTGCGCGAGGGCGGACTTGAACTCCGCTGCGGTGATGAATCCGTCACCGTCCGCGTCGATCCGCTGGAACTGCTTGCGTGCTTCCTCGATGTCCGCCACCGATCCGCCCCTTTTGGTCGTGTTTCTCATGCCGTGCTGGCGTACTGACGCTGGTCAGATTAACGGCCCGCACGAGCGCGGAGTGCGGCGACCACCCAGGCGAAGTCCTCGGCGTGCGGTGGCGCGGGCTGCCGGTTCACCACGGCGAGCAGTTCCCGGTAGCGGGCCACCCGCTCGTCGAAGCCGGCCGTCATGCGCTCCAGGACGTCGGCCCGGTCGGCGTCGCCGAACAGTTCGCCCAGCACCTCCTCCGCGCCGGGCCCGGAGGGGTCGACACCGCGCTCGCGGGCCGGCGCCACCAGCTCCACGAGCCGCTTGGCGAACCACGGCGACCGCCCGCGCGGCTCGCCGGGCCGCCCGTCGGCCGCGTTGAACTCGACGGTCCGGCGCATCTGCGCCCGGAACTCCGGGTCCTGGAGCATCTCGGCCAGTTCCACCCAGGCGTCGGCCTCCTCGGGCGTGGGGTCCTCCGCCAGGTGGACGGCGGTGCGCCGCATCCGTTCCCGGATGTCCGGGTCCACGGTGTCGAACCCGTGCAGCGTCTCCGCCACGAACTCCTCCATGATCCGCTGCCGTTCGGCGGCGGACAGTCGCGCCAGCTTGTTCACGAGTGTCATCTCCTCAGCGGTCGAACCGCGTCGCGCCACGGTCGACAGCACCGCACGGGTCACCCTGAGCGACCGGATCTGCGCGTCCAGCGCCGCCACGTGCGTGGCCGCGACCTGGGCCACGGTCCGCTCGCCGGCCAGCACTGCGCGCACGTCCGCCAGGCCGAGGCCCAGTTCGCGCAGAGTGCGGATCAGCTCCAGGCGGGCGACGCCGCCGGCGTCGTAGAGCCGGTAGCCGCCGGGCGACCGGGTCACCGGGGTGAGCACGCCCGCGTCGGACCAGTAGCGGATGGTGCGCACGCTCAGTCCGGTGGCGCGGGCCAGCTCGCCGATGGTGAAAAGTCCGGTGCCGTCCTCGATCATGTCTGCGAGTCTGGGCCTTCCAGTGGGTGGAGACTCAAGGAGCGGGCCTTGGAGACCTTGCGGGACATTCTCGACGCGGTGGCGGCCGGTGTCTTCCCGCCGGCGGACGGCGGTACGACGGTCGTCGCGCAGCCCTCACCGCGGGACGCCGGGGTGCTGTCCTTCACCGCGCACTCGGTGGTCTTCACCGACGAGGACCCGCGGTGGGTGCACGGGACGCTGCGCGGCCTGGACTGCGATCCCCTGGCGGCCACGATGAACCCGCGCTTCCTGACCGCCCTCCTGGACCGGACCGGACGCCGGGCGGAGACCATCGACGCGGTACTGGTGGGCGACCCGCTGCCGGGTGAACCCCCGCTCGCGCTGACGGAGATCGAGGACGCCGACCACCCACGCATCCGGTACGCCCACGGGCGCCGGGACGAGGTGCGGGCCTGGGTGGCCGACGGCGGGGTGCTGGTCATGGGGCGCGGGGTCGCCGGACGGCTGGAGGTGTCGGTGGAGGTGGCCGAGGACGCCCGGCACCGGGGGCTCGGGCGGCTGCTGGTGACCGCCGCCCGGCAGCTGGCCACGGAGCCGCTGTGGGCGCAGGTCGCCCCGGGGAACGCCCGCAGCCTGCGGGCGTTCCAGGCCGCCGGGTACCGTCCGGTGGGCGCGGAGCTGCTGCTTCAGCGGAAGATGCCGGTGTGCCCCAGTGAGTAGCGGCCCGGCTGGGGGTAGACGGCGAGACCGTGCGGGCCGCTGCCGACCCTGATGCGGGCCACTTCGGCGCCGGTGCGGGTGTCGATGGCGTAGACCTCGGAGTTGTAGCGGCCGGAGAGCCACAGGACCTTGCCGTCGGCGGAGACGCCGCCCATGTCGGGGCTGCCGCCGCCGGGCAGGCGCCACTTCTTGGTGAGCCGGTTCCGGGTGAAGTCGAAGATCGAGATGGTGCCCTCGCCGCGGTTGGAGATGTACATCTCGCGGGAGTCGCGGCTGACGTAGAGGCCGTGGGTGCCCTTGCCGGTGGCGAGGAACCGGGGGCGGGTGAACTTGTCGCCGTCGAGGATCCACAGCCCGCCCGCCATCATGTCGGCGATGTAGAACAGCTTGCCGTCCGGTGAGATCTTGACGTCCTGCGGCATGGCGCCGTGGAGGGGCAGCTTCTCCTGGGCGACGACCTTCATCCGCGCCGTGTCGACCTTGAGGATCTCGCCGCTGAACTCGCAGGAGACGATGAAGTAGCGGCCGTCGATGGAGAAGTCGGCGTGGTTGACGCCGTAGCAGCTGACCGGGAGGGCCTTGACGACCTTCATGGTGTGCGCGTCGCGGAAGACCAGCTGGCGGTCCATGGAGGCCATGACGACGGCGTACTTGCCGTCGGGCGTGAAGTACAGGTTGTACGGGTCGTGCACGGCGACCGGCTCGCCGGCCCGGCCGGTCCGCGGGTCGATCGGGGTGAGGCTGTTGCCGAGGTCGTTGTTGACCCACAGCGTCTTCAGGTCCCAGGACGGCACGACGTGCTGGGGCTGGCGGCCGACCGGGATGGTCTCGACGACCCGGTAGGTGGCGGGGTCGATGACGGTGACGGTGTCGGAGTTGGTGTTGGGGACGTACACCCGGGAGGGGAAGTCCTTGACCACGGGCGAGAGCCGGTTCGGCCGGTCGGCGGCGTAGAGGTCGGCCGGGTCGTCCACGGGCGGCATCCCCGGCAACACGTTGACCAGTGGCTTCTTCACCTTCGGCTGGACCGGCGCCTTGCTGCCGACGGCCTCGTCCGCGTGGTCGCGGGACCCGCCGCCGCACGCGGAGAGCAGCGTCAGGGCGGTGACGGCGGCACCGGCGGCCAGCAGGCGGACGGCTTTCGTGGTTCGCATCAGCTCAGCAGCTCCGTGGTGGTGACCGCGCGCAGTCCGCGGCGGCCGAGTTCGGTCAGGACGTCGGGGAGGGCGGCGACCGTGTCGGGGTATCCGAAGTGCAGGCTCACCACCGATCCGTTGCGGACGCCGGCGAGGACCTCGCGGGTGACGGCGGCGGCGCCGGGGCGGGTGTAGTCGAGCGAGTCGACGTCGTACGACAGCACGTGCGGGTAGCCGGCGGCGCGGGCCAGCCGGGTGACGAGCGGGGAGGCGGCCGGGGCACGGGAGGGGCGGAACCAGGTGCCGATGGAGCCGGTGAGCCGCTTGAGCCGCGCGGCGCAGTCGGTGATCTCCCGGCGGGCCTCCGCCTCGGGCAGGGTGTTGATGGCGATGTGCCGCTGGGTGTGGTTGCCGAGGTCGTGTCCGCCGTCGAGGATGCGGCGGGCGAGGTCCGGGTGCTGGTCCAGCCAGGCGCCGACGGCGAGCACGGTGAGCCGCGCACCGCGCTGTTCGGCGGTGTCGAGCAGGGCGCGGGCGAGGGCGGGGTCCCCCTGGCCGTGGAAGGTGAGGGCCACCTGGGGGCGGGTGCGGGGGCCGTGGGTGATCTGGGTGGGGTGGCCGGGGTAGGCGTGGGGTCCCGCCGGGGGTTTCGCGGAGGGCGGCGCCGGGGTGGCCGGGGCGGGGCGCTGCGCGGCCTGGCCGGTGCCGCACCCGGCGGCGAACGCACCGCCGACGACGACCCCGGCGCCGGTGCGGAGCAGATCACGGCGGTGGGTAGAGGTCACCCGCACCATTTAAGGGGTGATTGGTAAGAAATCGGGCGATTGGCGCCGGAGCTTCGCGCGGCACAGATGACGCACGGGGCTCTGCCGAACCTCAGCGGTCGGCGACCCGCATCTCGAACCACGTCGTCTTGCCGCGCGGCAGCAGGTCGACGCCCCAGCGGTCGGCGAGCTTGTCGACGAGGAACAGTCCGCGTCCGCTGACGTCCAGTTCCTGGACCGGCATCAGACAGGGCAGCCCGCGCGAGGGGTCGCGGACCTCGATCCGGATCCAGCCGGTGCGGCGGCGCATCCGCAGGCCGAAGACGCGGGCGCCGGTGTGCCGTACGGCGTTGCCGACGAGTTCCGACACGAGCAGGACGGCGTCCTCGGCCAGTTTGGGGGTGAGCCGCCAGGTGCGCAGGACGACGACCTGGGTGAGCCGGCGGGCGGTGGCCGCGGACTCCGGGCGGGACGGCAGCGGGACCTCCGCCTCCGTCGGGTTCCCGAACAGTTCGAGCGCCTTGAGCCCCTGTTCGTCCTCGACCGCGGGTGACCAGCGTGCCGCGGCCGCACGGCTGTCTCCCCGCGGCTGTTCGATGCCCTCCAGCCCCGCCATGCCCCCATGATGGCCGTCCGGAGCCGTCTTGGGGGCCGTTCCGGTGGAATACGCCCCCCGCACGCCCCCGCCCCGCACCCTCCGATCGGCATATGCCATTGACATGTCGATGTCCGACACAACTCGGTTGACCTGCGGCGACGGCTCACTTCCTGGCAATCGTCGGACTCCCTCGACAAGGCAGGCTTAAGGCTGCGTTAAGGCTCCCATAAACCGCCCCATCGAGGGACCCGAAGGAGACGACGCGTCAATTGCAAGGCGACCCGCGGCAGTCGGCGGAACGCTCACACGGTCGGCGGTCAGACGAACTCGGCCTTGCCCGGCCCCTCCTCCACGAAGCTGCGCATGCCGCGCTCGCGGTCCTCGGTGGCGAACAGACCCGCGAACCAGTTCCGTTCGACGGCGAGCCCGGTGTCGATGTCGGCCTCCAGGCCGGTGTCGACGGACTCCTTGGCCGCGCGCAGGGCGATGGCCGGGCCCCGGGCGAGCCGCGCGGCCCAGGCGTGCGCCTGCTCGTACACCTCGGCGGCCGGTACGACGCGGTCCACCAGGCCGATGGCGAGGGCCTCGTCGGCCTTCACCTGACGGCCCGTGAAGATCAGGTCCTTGGCCTTGGAGGGGCCGATCAGCCGGGGCAGCCGCTGGGTCCCGCCGGCGCCCGGGATCAGGCCGAGCAGGATCTCGGGCTGGCCGAGCTTGGCGTTGTCGGCGGCGATGCGGTAGTCGGCGCACAGGGCCAGCTCGCAGCCGCCCCCGAGGGCGTAGCCGGTGATGGCCGCGACGACGGGCTTGGGGATGCGGGCGACGGCGGTGAAGGAGTCCTGCAGGGCGCGGGAGCGCCGGACCATCGCCGCGTGGTCCATGTTCTGCATCTCCTTGATGTCCGCGCCCGCCGCGAACACCCGCTCGCCGCCGTAGATCACCACGGCGCGCACGTCGGCGCGGTCCGTGGCCTCCCCGGCCAGCTCCTTCAGCCGGTCCTGGGTGGCGATGTCCAGCGCGTTCATCGGAGGCCGGTCGAGCCGCAGGGTGCCGACGCCTTCGGCGACTTCGAGAGTGACGGTCATGGGGGTCAGGTTAACGGCCACTAACGGCACGGGGCCCGGTGCCGTAGGTCACAGCACCGGGCCCTTACGTCAGACGGGGCTCACTTCTTCCACTCGGCCCACGACATGTTCCACCCGTTGAGGCCGTTGTCGGGGGCCACCGTGCGGTCGTGGGAGTTCTTGACGACCACCACGTCACCGATCATCGAGTGGTTGAAGAACCAGGCCGCCGGGACGGAGCTGTCGTAGCCGCCGCGCACGTCGCGCAGGCCGACGCAGCCGTGGCTGGCGTTGTAGTTGCCGAAGGCGCCGCCGCCCCAGTAGTTGCCGTGGATGAAGGTTCCGGAGGTGGTGAGGCGGATGGCGTGCGGGACGTCCTTGATGTCGTACTCGCCGCCGTAGCCGACGGTCTCGCCGTTCATACGGGTGACGGTGAGCTTCTCGCTCATGACCATCTGGCCGTTCCAGGTGTCGTAGCCGGGCTTGCCGGTGGTGACCGGGATGGTCTTGATGACCTTGCCGTCCTGGGTGACCTTCATCGTGTGCTTCTTGGCGTCCACGACGGAGACCTGGTTGCGGCCGATGGTGAACTCGACGGTCTTGCGCTGCTTGCCGTAGACGCCGTCGCGGCCCTCGACGCCGTCCAGGTCGAGGTCGACGGTGACCTTGGTGCCTTCCTTCCAGTACTTCTCGGGGCGGAAGTCCAGGCGGTCGTTGCCGAACCAGTGGCCCTCGACGTCGACGGCCGGCTCGGTCTTGACACGGATGGCCTTCTCCACCGCTTCCGGGCTGGTGATGCCCCGGGTGAAGCGTATGGAGAACGGCATCCCGACGCCGACCGTGGAGCCGTCCTCGGGGGTGAAGTATCCGACGAAGGTGCTCTTCGGGGTCAGCGTGGTGAAGGTGGAGTCCTCGGCGGCCTCGCGGCCCTCGGAGTCCTTGGCGACCGCGTGCACCGTGTACTTGGTGCCGGCGGCCAGATGGGTCGACGGCGTCCAGGAGGCGCCGCCGCCGGATATCGCGCCCTCGACCTTCGCGCCCTTGGCGTCCTTGACGGTGACCTCGGTCAGCTTGCCCCGGGCGACGCTGACCTTGAGCGCCCCGCTGGTGTCGACGCCGGTGGCACCGGGCCCGGGCGCGATGCTGACCGCGGCCGTGGACTGTTCACCCTTCTGGCTGCCGGCGCCCTTGCCCTTCCCGGAACCGGACCCCGAGTCGTCGCCCCCGCCGCACGCCGAGAGCGACAGCACCAGGGCACTGGCTATGAGTGCCAGTCCCCCACGGCCTCGCCGCCCCCGAGCCGACGCCCCCGCCACAGGCCGCGTGTTCACGTTGTTCTCCCCTCCAGCGGACCTGGTCAGGCCCGCTCCCCACCACATTGTGCGCGCATATTAACTGCCAGGATTTGAGCGGGGTGTCAGGCGAATGTCACCGTTCCGTCGCAACTTCCGCCCGGCACCCGCAGCGCGCGCCCCGCCCCCTCACCTGGTTACTTCACCGCGCTGCCCGCTTTCCATTCCGTCCAGCCCATGTTCCACCCGCCGAGGCCGTTGTCCGGAGCGACGGTCCTGTCCTTGCTGTTGACCACTTCGATGACGTCTCCGACGAGGCTGCGGTCGAAGAACCAGCCCGCCGGGGTGTCCGAACTGCCGCCCTTGACGTCCATGAGGCCCACGCAGCCGTGGCTGACGTTGACCTGGCCGGGGGCGTCCGGCGCCCAGTAGTTGCCGTGCAGGAAGGTGCCGGAGTCGGTGAGCTTCATGGCGTGCGGGACGTCGGGGATGTCGTACTCGGCGCCCAGGCCGACCGTCTGGCTGTTCATGCGGGTGACCTCCAGCATGTCCATCACCACCATCTTCCCGTTGTACGTCGGGTGCTTGGGGGCGCCCGCGGTGATGGGGACGGTGGCGAGGAGCTGTCCGTCGCGCCGGACGTCCATGGTGTGCTCGGCCGCGTCGACCACGGAGATCTGGCTGCGGCCGACGGTGAAGGAGAACGTCTTGTCCTGCAGGCCGTAGATCCCGCGGGCGCCCTGGACGTCCCGCAGGTTCAGGTCGACGGTCACCTCGGTGCCGGGCTTCCAGTAGTGCTCGGGACGGAAGTCCAGGCGGCCTTTGCCGAACCAGTGCGGGCGGATCTCGACCGGGGGCCGCGCGCTGACCCGGACCGCGCGCTGGACGGCGGCGCGGTCGGTGATCTCCTGGCTGAAGGAGAGCGAGACGATCATGCCGGTGCCGACGGTGGCGCGGTTCTCGGGGCTGACGTAGGCGATGAACCGCTGGTCGGGGACGTAGGTGGTGAAGGTGGTGTGCCGGGCCGAGCGGCGGCCGTGCGAGTCCAGCGCGACCGCGTCGACGGTGTACCTGGCGGCCAGCGCCAGCCGGTCCTCGTCGGGCCGCCAGGTCAGCCCGTCCTCGCTGATGCGCCCCGGGACCGGTGTCTCCTGCGCGTCCTGCGACTTGACCACGGTCACCTTCTCCAGGCGCCCGCCGGGCACCCGTACCTGTAGCCGGTCGCCCGGACGTACGGCCTTGCTGCCGTCGTCGGGGGTCACCCGGATGACGTCCTCGGGGGCCGGGGGCTTGCCCAGCGCCCCGCCCGTGCCCAGGGGGCCCGAGCCGTCCATGGAGCAGCCCGCGAGCAGCCCCGCCCATGTCAGTGCGGCGGCCAGCGCGGCCCCCACGCGCCGTGCGCGTCCAGTTACGTGCCTCACGCGAGGCTCAACGACCGGGCCCGCTCCGGGGAAACGTGAGTGCGAGCCACGCGCTGGGCAGAACAGAGGGAAGGACGACACGTTGGGGGGTCTCCCCGCAGGAGATCCCCGGCCCGCGTCGGAGCCGTCGGGGCGCGGTCGGACCGGGTGGCCGGGGTGCCGAGAACGCCCCGGCCGCTCGGCGCGGCCGGTCGCGTCCCGCGGGCGAGCCACTGGGAAGAGGGGCGGCAGTGACGAGCGCAGCCGAGCAGCGGGCACCGGCCGGGGGGCCGCCCGCGGGGAGCGGGCAACCGGCGGCGGTGAACGGCGCCCGGCGGGCCGTACCGCCCGTCCCGGCCGTGTGGCCGGGTGCGCCGACCCCGCTGGGGGCCCGGTTCCGGGTCGGCCCGGACGGGGTCGCGGGCACCAACTTCGCGCTGTGGGCGGCGGGTGCGGAGGCGGTCCGGGTGTGCCTCTTCGACGAGGGCGGCCGGGAGACGCAGATCCCGCTGGCCGAACTGACGCACGAGATCTGGCACGGCTTCGTGCCCGGTGTGATGCCTGGTCAGCGCTACGGCTACCGGGTGGACGGCCGCTGGGACCCGTGGACCGGCGCCCGCTGGAACCCGGCCAAGCTGCTGCTGGACCCGTACGCCCGGGCGGTGGACGGCGAGTTCGGTCTGCCGCCGGAGGTGTACGGGCACGTGCGGGACTGGCCGGACCAGTCGGTCGCCGACACCGTGCGCGACGAGCGGGACTCGGCGCCGTACGTCCCGAAGGGGGTCGTCGTCCACGATGACGACGACTGGTCCGACGACCGGCGCCCCAAGACGCCGTGGGCGGACTCGGTGATCTACGAGCTGCACGTGCGGGGCTTCACCCGCATGCACCCCGGCATCCCCGAGGAACTGCGCGGCACCTACGCGGGGCTGGCGCACCCGGCCGCGGTCGAACACCTCGTCAGGCTGGGCGTCACGGCCGTCGAGCTGCTGCCGGTGCACCAGTTCGCGCACGAGGACCACCTGCTGCGCCGGGGCCTGAGGAACTACTGGGGCTACAACTCCATCGGCTACTTCGCCCCGCACGCGGCGTACGCGGCCTCCGGTACGACCGGACAGCAGGTCGGCGAGTTCAAGCGGATGGTGCGCGCGCTGCACGCGGCCGGCATCGAGGTCATCCTGGACGTGGTCTACAACCACACCGCGGAGGCCGGCGAGCTGGGCCCCACGCTGTCCCTGAAGGGCATCGACAACCGCGGCTACTACCGGCTCCAGGACGACGCCCGCCGGTACGCCGACTACACCGGCTGCGGCAACACCCTGCACGTGGTACGGCCCCAGGTGCTGCGCCTGATCACCGACTCGCTGCGCTACTGGGTGACCGAGATGGGCGTGGACGGCTTCCGCTTCGACCTCGCGGCGGCGCTGGCCCGCTCGATGCACGACGTCGACATGCTCTCCCCGTTCCTGGCGGTCATCGCCCAGGACCCCGTGCTGCGCCGGGTCAAGCTGATCGCCGAGCCGTGGGACATCGGCTCCGGCGGCTACCAGGTCGGCGCCTTCCCGCCCCTGTGGACCGAGTGGAACGACCGCTACCGCAACGCGGTCCGGGACTTCTGGCGGCACGCCCTGCCCGACGTGCGCGAGATGGGCTACCGCCTCTCCGGCTCCAGCGACCTGTACGCCTGGGGCGGCCGGCGCCCCTACGCCTCCGTCAACTTCGTCACCGCGCACGACGGCTTCACCCTGCGCGACCTGGTGTCGTACGAGACCAAGCACAACGAGGCCAACGGCGAGAACAACCGGGACGGCACGAACGACAACCGCTCCTGGAACTGCGGCGCCGAGGGCGAGACGGACGACGAGGGCGTACGGGCCCTGCGCCGCAGGCAGCTGCGGAACCTGCTGACGACCCTGCTGCTGTCCACCGGGGTGCCGATGCTGGTCGCGGGCGACGAACTCGGCCGCACCCAGCGCGGCAACAACAACGCCTACTGCCAGGACAACGAGATCAGCTGGCTGGACTGGTCGCTGCTGGAGCAGCCCGGCTGGCGGGCACTGTTCGACCTGACCTCGCGGCTGATCGCGCTGCGCCACCGGCATCCGGTGCTGCGCCGGCGGGCCTTCTTCTCCGGCCGGGCCCAGACCGCGGACGGGCTGCGCGACCTGGCCTGGTTCACCGCGCGGGGCGCGGAGATGACCGAGGGCGACTGGTACGCGCCCGCCGCCACGCTCGGCATGTATCTGTCCGGCCGGGACATCCCGGGCCGCGACGAGCGGGGCGCGCCGGTCGTGGACGACAGTTTCCTCGCCGTGCTGCACGCGGGCGACGGTCCGACCGGCTTCGTGCTGCCCGGTCCGCCGTGGGCGCAACGGTACGAAGTGGTCGTGGACACCTCGGTGGAGGAGCAGGACCAGGCGCCGGGCACGGTGCACCGGGCGGGGACGGAGATCACGGTCCCGGCGCGGGCGGTGCTGCTGCTGCGGGTGGCCTGAGCGTGAGCCCCCGGCCGGGGCTATGACGACGGGGCGGTCGCCGGTCCCAGGAACGCCGCGACGGTCGCCGCGAACCGGTCGGCGTCATCGCGCCACGGGTAGTGTCCGGCGCCGGGCTGGACGACGAGCCCGGCGTCCGGGAAGAGGTCCGCGAACTCGGCCATGGTGCCGGGAGGGGCTCCCGGGTCGACCTCGCCGGCCAGGACGAGGACGGGCCGTGTGAAGCGGGCGAGCGCGGTGCGGGTGGCGTCCGGGTCGAAGGCGCCTTCGGCACCGAAGGCAGCCACGATCTCCGGGTTCATCCGCTCGTCCTCGGTGGCCTGACGGGCCTGGGCCGCCTCGTCCCAGCGGCCGTGGGAGAACGGTGCGACGGCCTTCCAGCGGTCGGCTGTGGCCTCGCCCGCCACGATCGCCTCCAAGGCCGCGAACGCCTCCGGGAACCACGGTTCGTCCCGGCGGAGCCGCGCGGTCCGGAGCCGGAGGTCACCGGTGATCGTGAGGCCGACGGCCCGGACGCTCGGCGTGATCAGCGCGAGCTTGCCGACGTTGTCCGGACGGCGGCTCGCCCAGAGCGCGGCCAGATTCGCGCCGGCGCAGTGCGCGAGCAGATCCATCCGCTCCAGGCCCAGGTGTTCGCGCAGGGCCTCGACGTCGTCGACGAGCCGGTCGCAGCGGTAGGAGGCGGTGTCCTCCGGTGTCGCGGACCGGCCGGTGCCCCGGAGGTCCAGCCTGATCACCTGCCGGTGCGCGGACAGCCCGCCGAGGTCCGCGAGGTAGGCGGAATCCGTCGGGCCTCCGGGCAGACAGACCACCGGAGGGCCGTCCCCGGCCACGTGGTAGACGAGCCGGGTCCCGTCGTACGCGGAGAAGGTAGGCATGGCCGGGACCCTGCCACCGGCGCTCAGGCGCGGGCAAGCGGGTTTCGGCAGATGCTTGGACCCCGCGACGTCAGGTCAGGCTGTCCCGCCACGCCTTGTGGAGGTCCGAGAACCGGCCCGTGCCGCTGATGAGTTCGTCCGGGTGGCCGTCCTCGACGATCCGGCCGTGTTCCATCACCAGCACCCGGTCCGCGATCTCCACCGTGGAGAGCCGGTGTGCGATCACCACGGCGGTACGGCCCCGCAGCACCGTCGCCATCGCCCGCTGCACCGCCCGCTCTCCCGGGATGTCCAGCGAACTGGTCGCCTCGTCCAGGATCAGCACGGCCGGGTCGGCGAGCAACGCCCGTGCGAACGCGACCAGTTGGCGCTGGCCGGCGGAGATCCGGCCGCCGCGCTTGCGGACGTCGGTGTCGTAGCCGTCGGGCAGCGCGCTGATGAACTCGTGCGCGCCGATCGCCTTCGCGGCCCGCTCGATCTCCTCCCGGGTGGCCTCGGGCCGGCCGATCGCGATGTTGTCGGCGACCGTGCCGGAGAACAGGAACGCCTCCTGCGTCACCATGACCACGCCGCGCCGCAGTTCGGGCATCGACAGCTCGCGCAGATCCACGCCGTCCAGCAGCACGCGCCCGGCGGAGGGGTCGTAGAACCGGGCGAGCAGCTTGGCCAGGGTCGACTTGCCCGCGCCGGTGGAGCCGACGACCGCGACCGTCTGTCCGGCGGGCAGGGTCAGGTCGAAGCGTGGCAGCACCTCGCCGCCGGTGCGGTAGCCGAACCGGACCCCGTCGAAGACGACCTCGCGCCCCGGGAACTCGCTCTTCCGCGGGGGCAGTTCGCGCGGGTGCTGCGGCTCCGGCACGGACGGCGTCTGCGCCAGCAGCCCGGCGATCTTCTCCAGGGAGGCGGCGGCCGACTGGTAGGAGTTCAGGAACATGCCGAGCCGGTCGATGGGGTCGTACAGCCGGCGCAGATACAGCACGGCCGCCGCCAGCACACCCAGCTCCAGCGAGCCGGACGCCACCCGGTAGGCGCCCCAGAGCACGATCCCGGCGACCGCCGTGTTGGCCACCAGCCGGGAGCCGACCACATAGCGGGCCATCTCCAGCAGCGAGTCGCCGTTCGTGCGCTCGTGCCGCGCGTTCAGCACGGCGAACTCGGCGTCGTTCGCGGCCTCGCGGCGGAAGGCGCGCACCGGCCGGATGCCGTTCATCGTCTCCACGAACTTCACGATCACCGCCGCGATGGCCGTGGACCGCGCCCCGTACACCCGTGCCGCGCGCCGCCGGTAGAGCCGGACGAGCAGATACAGCGGCAGGAAGGACGCCACCGCGACCGCGCCGAGGCCGGCATCGAGCCAGAGCAGCGTCGCCGAGATGTAGACGAAGGACAGGATGACGGTGACCAGCTCCTGGAGCCCCTCGTCGAGGAGTTCGCGCAGCGACTCGACGTCCGTCGTGGACCGGGAGATCAGCCGGCCCGAGGTGTACCGCTCGTGGAAGTCGACGCTCAGCGCCTGCGCATGCCGGAAGATCCGCCCGCGCAGGTCCAGCAGCACGTCCTGGCTGACCCGGGCGGAGGTCTCGATGAACGCGAACTGGAGCACACCTGAGGCGAGCGCGCACAGCAGATAGCCGGCGGCGACCGCGAACAGCGGTCCGTGCCGGTCGTCCCGGAACGCCGGTACGGCGGTGTCGATGGCGTACGCCACGAGCAGCGGGCCCGCCTGCACCGCCGCCTGCTGGAGCAGCAGCAGGAGCGTGGTGAGGGTGACCCGGGCCTTCATGGGCGCGAGCAGCGAGCGCAGCAGGGCCGCCGTGGCGCCGGGCGGGCTGGGCAGGACGTCCCGGTCGAAGTGGTCGCCGGTGCCGCTCGGGTCGCCTCCGCCTCGGGGGCGGGCCGGCCCGTCGCGGTCGTCGTCGCTGACGGCGGGAGTGGAGGGGGTCGTGGTGGTCAACGGGAGTCCTCCTGTTCCCCGGACATCAGACGGGCGTACTCGGCGTTCTCGCGCAGCAGTTCCTGGTGGGTGCCGACGGCGGCGATCCGGCCGCCCGAGAGCAGGGCGACCCGGTCGGCGAGCAGCACCGTGGACGGACGGTGGGCCACGATCAGCGCGGTGGTGTCGGCGAGCACCTGGCGCAGCGCGGCCTCCACGGCGGCCTCCGTGTGCACGTCCAGCGCGGACAGCGGGTCGTCCAGCACCAGGAACTCGGGCCGGCCGACCACCGCGCGGGCCAGCGCGAGGCGCTGCCGCTGGCCGCCGGACAGACTGAGGCCCTGCTCGCCGACGCGGGTGTCGGTGCCCTGCGGCAGCGCGTGCGCGAAGTCGGCCTGGGCGATGGCGAGGGCCCGGTCGAGTTCCGGTTTCCCCGCGGCGTCCCGGGCGCCCATGAGCACGTTCTCTCCGACGCTCGCGGAGAACAGCGTGGGTTCCTCGAAGGCCACGGCGACTCTGCCGCGCAGTTCCTCGCGGGACATCGTGGCGATGTCGACGCCGTTGAGCGTGATCCGCCCGGAGGTCACCTCGTGCAGCCGTGGGACGAGCGCGGTGAGCGTCGTCTTCCCGCTGCCGGTGGCTCCGACGAGGGCCATGGACTCACCGGGGCGGATGTGCAGGTCGACGGAGGTGAGCAAGGGCGGGGAATCGGGGGGCGCGTCGGGGTAGCGGAACGACACGTTCTCGAACCGGAGTCCCGGCGCGGCGGCACGGCGCACGGCACCCCGCGAGCGCGGGCGAGCGTCCCCGTCCAGCTGATCCTCCGGCACCTCGTCCATGACCTCGAAGTACCGTTCCGTGGCGGTCGCCGCCTCCTGACTCATCGCCAGCAGGAACCCGATCGAGTCCACGGGCCACCGCAGGGCGAGCGCCGTGCTCAGGAAGGCCACCAGCGTCCCGGCGGACAGCTCCCCGTCGGCCACCCGAAGGACCCCCAGCACCAGCGCCGCCCCGATCGCCACCTCCGGCAGCGTGACGATGACACCCCAGATCGTGGCCAGCAGGCGCGCCTTGCGCAGCTCCGTCCCCCGGAGCCGGCCGGAGAGTTCCCGGAAGGCGCGCGCCTGGCTGCGGTGGCGGCCGAAGCCCTTGATGACGCGGATGCCGAGCACGCTCTCCTCGACCACCGTCGTCAGGTCGCCGACCTGGTCCTGGGCGCGCCGCGCCACCTGCGCGTACCGCCGTTCGAAGACCACGCACGTCCACATCACGGGGACGGCGGGGCCGAGGATGACCAGTCCCAGCACCCAGTCCTGGAGCAGCATGATGACCAGGCCGGCGAGGATGGTGACGCCGTTGACGAGGAGGAACGTCAGCGGGAAGGCGAGGAACATGCGCAGCAGCATCAGGTCGGTGGTGCCGCGCGAGAGCAGCTGACCGGACGCCCAGCGGTCGTGGAAGGCCACCGGCAGCCGTTGCAGATGCCGGTACAGGCCGGCGCGCATCTCCGCCTCGACGTGCGACAGCGGCCGGGCCACGAGCCAGCGCCGTATGCCGAACAGCACCGCCTCGGCGATGCCGAGCAGGAGCAGGTACAGCGCGCCGAGCCATACGCCCGCCGGGTCGCGGTCGGCGACCGGCCCGTCGACCATCCACTTCAGGACGAGCGGGATCACCAGCCCCGTACAGGAGGCGACGACCGCGACGAACGCGGCGCTGAACAGCCGGGCGCGTACGGGACGGACGTACGGCCACAGCCGGAGCAGGGTCCGTACGGCGGAACGGTCGGTGGTTTCACGTGTCGTGGCCATCAACCGCGAGCGTACGGACCACCACTGACAACGCCCACCGAGTTTCGGCCCGGTCCCGCTCCGGCTCTGGTCGTGGGGCCCGCCTGAGCAGGGGCCGGCGACGTGGGTTCCCTGTCACCCGGTCGGGTCGCCGTGTTCCGCCGGACGGGGCGCCTCGGGGAAAATGGCCGGGCGCGCCGAGGGGGCGGCCGGGCGGATCGGGGGATGGATGATCGACGCGTACGAGGATCCGGGCACGCCCGACACCCGTGGCGGCTGGTGGTTTCTGTGGTGGCTGGTGCGGTGCCAGCGGGGACGCTCGGCGGCCGGGGCGCTGCTGGGCAGTACGTGGATGGTGCTGCTGGCCGCACAGCCGTACCTGATGGCGCGGGCCGTGGACGACGGGCTGCTGCCGGGGCGGCTCGGGGTGCTCGCCGGCTGGGCCGGGCTGATGTTCGTCGTCGGGTCGCTGAACGCCTGGGTGAGCATCCTGCGGCACCGGGTGATGACGCGGGTCCGGATGGACGCCAACTTCCGCACGGTCAAGGTGGTCGTGGGGCATGTGGTGCGGCTGGGGGCCGCGCTGCCGCGCCGGGCCGGGGCCGGGGAGGTCGTCACCATCGGGGTCGGGGACGTACAGACCCTGGCGCAGGCGCTGACCGTGGTCGGGCCGGGGGTCGGCTCGATCGTCGTCTACGGGGTGGTGGCCGGGCTGCTGCTGGCGATCTCCGCGCCGCTGGCCGCGGTGGTGCTGCTCGGGGTGCCGGTGATCGCGCTGCTCACCGGGCCGCCGGCGCTGAGGCTGCAGAGCGCGGAGAGCCAGTACCGCGAGTTGCAGGGGGTGCTCACCGCGCGCATCGGCGACCTCGCGGGCGGGCTGCGCGTCCTCAACGGGCTGGGCGGCAAGGGACTGTTCGCGGACGCCTTCCGAGACGACTCGCGGCGACTGCGGGCGCAGGGGTACCGGGTGGGCGCGGTGGCCAGCTGGGTGCAGGCGCTCGGGGTGGGCCTGCCGACCCTGTTCCTCGCCGTGGTGACCTGGCAGGCGGCCCGGCTCACCGCTCAGGGTTCCCTGACGGTGGGCGAGTTGGTCTCGGTCTACGGCTATGTGGCGGTGCTCATCGGGCCGGTCGCCTTCTTCGTGCGGATGGCCTACGACCTCAACCGGGGCGTGGTGGCCGCGCGCCGGGCGGTACGGCTGCTGCGGCTGGAACCGGAACCGGACACCGGCACCCTGCCGGCGCCCTCCGGACCGGCCGAGCTGCACGACCCGGCGTCCGGGGTGCGGGTGGAGCCGGGCCGGCTGACCGCGCTGGCCGCCGCCCGGCCCGCCGAGGCCGCCGCCGTGGTCGACCGGCTCGGCCGGTACGGGCCGACCGACGCCACCTGGGGCGGGGTACGGCTCGACGCGATCCCGCTGGCGGACGTACGGCGGCGCGTCCTGGTCGCGGACAACGAGGCGGACCTGTTCGCCGGGCCGCTCCGGGAGGTACTGGCCGCGGCGCGCCCGGCCGACGAGGCGGCACTGCGCCGGGCGGTGTACGCGGCGGCGGCCGAGGACGTGGTCCGGGGCCTGCCGGACGGCCTGGACTCGGCGGTGGCCGGGCAGGGCCGCAGCCTCTCCGGCGGTCAGCGGCAACGCGTGCGCCTCGCCCGGGCGCTGCTGGCCGACCCCGAGGTGCTGCTCGCCGTGGAACCGGCCTCGGCCCTGGACGCCCATACGGAGGCAACGGTCGCCGACCGGCTCCGGGCGGCACGGGAGGGCCGCACCACGCTGGTGACGACGACGTCCCCGCTGGTCCTGGCCCGAGCGGACACGGTCGTGTTCCTGGCCGACGGCAAGGTCGCGGCGACCGGCCCGCACCCGCGGCTGCTGGCGGAGGAACCGGCGTACCGGGCGCTGGTCGCACGGGACGGCGGGGAGACGGCGGACGCGACGGGCACGACGGGCACGACGGGCACGACGGGCGCGACGGACATGACGGGCGCGACGACCCCACCCGCGAAGGAGCCCCGCGATGACCTCCGGTGATGCCCTGCTGCCCGTCGCCGGCCGGGCTGCCGTGCGGCGGGCCACGGTGCGGCTGGTGTCGGCCGACCGGTGGGCGTTCGCCGGGGCACTGGGGCTGAACGCGCTGGCCGCGGCGGCGGGGCTGGCCGGGCCCTGGCTGGTGGGCCGGATCGTCGACGCGGTGCGGGACGGGCACGGGGCCGGCACGGTGGACCGGCTGGCGTCCTGGATCGTGGTGTGCGCGCTGGCGCAGACCCTGCTGGCCCGCTGGGCGCGGTACGTCGGGTACCGGTTCGGGGAGCGCACGCTGGCCCGGGTCCGCGAGGAGTACGTCGAGCGGGTCCTGGCGCTGCCCGCGTCCGTGGTCGAGCGGGCCGGTACCGGCGATCTGACCGCGCGGGGCACGGCGGACGTGGCGACCGTCGGCACGACACTGCGGGACGTCGGCCCGGAGCTGCTGGTCGACACCGTGCAGGCGGTCTTCGTCCTGGGCGCGGTGTTCGCGCTCGACCCCCTGCTGGGGGCGTTCGGCCTGTTCGGTCTCACCCCGATCTGGCTGGCGCTGCGCTGGTACCTGCGGCGTGCCCGGGACGGCTATCTCGCCGAGGGGGCGGCGACCTCGCAGGTCGCGGAGATCGTCGCGGCGACGGCGGCCGGCGCGCGCACCGTGGAGGCGTTCGGGCTGCGGGAACGGCGGACCGCGGCGAGCCGGGACGCGCTGGAGGCGGCCCGCCGCACCCGCCTGTACACCCTGCGCCTGCGGTCGGTGTTCTTCCCGGCGGTCGAGGTGACGTACACCGTCCCCGTGGTCGGCGTGCTGCTGCTCGGCGGCTGGCTGCACGCCCGGGGGACGGTCGGGGTGGGCGCGGTGGTGGCGGCGGCGCTGTACCTGCGGCAGTTCACGGAGCCGCTGGACCAGATCCTGATACGGGTGGAGCAACTCCAGAGCAGCGGCGCCTCGTTCGCGCGCGTGGAGGGGCTGGCGCAGGCGCCCCGGGGCGAGAGCGAGGGCGCGTCCGCGGTGCCGGCGGACGACCGGATCGAGGTGCGCGGGGTGCGGTACGCGTACGAGCGCGGCGGCGAGGTGCTGGGCGGGGTGGACCTGACGGTGCGGCCCGGGGAGCGGCTCGCCGTGGTGGGGCCGTCGGGCGCCGGGAAGACGACCCTGAGCCGGCTGCTCGCGGGCATCGACCGGCCCGGTTCCGGCACGGTGACGGTGGGCGGGGTGCCGGTGGCCGAGCTGGCGCCGGAGCTGCTGCGCCGGCAGGTGGTGCTGGTCACCCAGGAGCACCATGTCTTCCTGGGGACGGTGCGGGACAACCTGCGCATCGCCGAACCCACCGCCGACGACGCCGCGTTGTGGTCGGCGCTCGCGGCCGTCGGCGCCGGCGACTGGGTGCGCGGTCTGCCGGACGGGCTGGACACCCGGCTGGGCGAGGGCGGCCGGCCGACGGACGGTTCGCAGGCCCAGCAGCTCGCCCTCGCGCGCGTGGTCCTGGCGGATCCGCACACGCTGATCCTGGACGAGGCGACGGCCCTGCTGGATCCGGCCACGGCCCGGCACACCGAGCGCGCCCTCGCCGCGGTGCTTCAGGGCCGTACGGTCATCGCCGTCGCCCACCGCCTGCACACGGCGCACGACGCGGACCGGGTGGCGGTCATGGAGGGCGGCCGGCTGACCGAACTGGGCACGCACGAGGAGCTGGTGGCGGCGGGCGGGGCATACGCGGCGTTGTGGCGGACCTGGCACGGGCGGGCCCCCGAACGGTGATCCGCCACCGCCTGATCCGAGCGGTGATCCGCCACCGCCCCGAGCGGCGATCCACCTACCCGACAGTCCGGATACCGAACACGAACACCCGGTCAACGAACCATTTCCGGCCAAATTGGTGACGCGGTCCTGACAAGTGGCGAGATCTCCTGCCACTCTTCCCTGGCCGACTCACAGCAACCCCACAGTTTCTGCGCGTCTGTGTGAGCCGGCTCCGCACCTGCACGTGGCTTTCGCGTAACGCCCTGTTCTGCCCGGACGCCCCAACCCACCGTCCGGTCTCCCCGGCCGCGCGACCCGCGGTCACGCAGAAGGAGTCAGTGTTGAGAAGCAATTCCTCTCGCGGACGCACCTCCCACACCCCGCACCGCCCCACCGCGCACCGCCGCACCGTCACCGTCGCCCTCGCCGGTGTCGCCGCCCTGATCGCCGCCGCCGTCCAGTCCGGCGCGGCCACCGCCGCCCCGGCGACGCCGCAGGCCGGCAAGGCCGACCCGGCCCACGCGGCGGTCAGGCTCACGCCCGCGCAGCGCGCCGAGCTGATACGCCACGCCGACGCCGGCACCGCCGCCACCGCCCGGCAGATCGGCCTGGGCTCCGAGGAGAAGCTGGTCGTCAAGGACGTCGTCAAGGACGCCGACGGCACCCTGCACACCCGCTACGAGCGCACGTACGGGGGCCTGCCGGTGCTCGGCGGCGACCTGGTGGTGACCACCGCCAGGTCCGGCAAGACCATGGACGTGATCCGGGCCACCAACGCCACGCTGAAGGTCGCCGGTCTCACCCCGGCCGTGTCGAAGGCCACCGCCGAGAAGCAGGCCGTCCAGCGGGCGAAGGCGCTCGGCGGGACGAAGCCGGCCGCGGACAGCGTCCGCAAGGTGATCTGGGCGGCGAGCGGAAAGCCCGTGCTGGCGTACGAGACGGTCGTCGGCGGCCTCCAGGACGACGGCACCCCGAACCAGCTGCACGTCATCACCGACGCGGCCACCGGCAAGAAGCTCCACGAGTACCAGGGCGTCAAGATCGGCGTCGGCAACACCCAGTACAGCGGGCAGGTCACCCTGACCACGACCCAGTCGGGCTCGGCGTACACGCTCACCGACGGGGCGCGCGGGGGCCACAAGACGTACAACCTGAACCGGGGCACCTCCGGCACCGGCACCCTGTTCTCGCAGACCAGCGACACCTGGGGCAACGGGACCACGTCGAACGCGGCCACCGCGGGCGCGGACGCCCACTACGGCGCGGCCCTCACCTGGGACTACTACAAGAGCACGTTCGGCCGCACCGGGATCAAGAACGACGGCGTCGGCGCCTACTCCCGCGTGCACTACGGCAACGCGTACGTGAACGCGTTCTGGGACGACAGCTGCTTCTGCATGACGTACGGCGACGGCTCCGGCAACGCCAAGCCGCTGACCTCGATCGACGTGGCCGGCCACGAGATGAGCCACGGCGTCACCTCCGCCACCGCGAACCTCAACTACAGCGGCGAGTCCGGCGGCCTGAACGAGGCCACCAGCGACATCATGGCCGCCGGGGTGGAGTTCTACGCGAACAACGCCACCGACCCCGGCGACTACCTGGTCGGCGAGAAGATCGACATCAACGGCAACGGCACCCCGCTGCGCTACATGGACAAGCCCAGCAAGGACGGCGCGTCCAAGGACAGCTGGTACTCGGGCATCGGCGGGATCGACGTGCACTACTCCTCCGGACCCGCGAACCACTTCTTCTACCTGCTCAGCGAGGGCAGCGGCGCCAAGGTGATCAACGGCGTCAGCTACAACTCGCCGACGGCGGACGGCCTTGCCGTCACCGGCATCGGCCGGGACAAGGCGCTGCAGATCTGGTACCGGGCGCTGACGACCAAGTGGACGTCCACGACCAACTACGCGGGCGCCCGCACCGGCACGCTCGCGGCGGCCGGCGAGCTGTACGGCACCACCAGCGCCGAGTACAAGGCGGTGCAGGACGCCTGGGCGGGCGTCGGGGTCGGCTCGCGCTCCGGCGGCGGGGGCGGCGGCGGTACGTCGTACGAGAGCACCACGCCGGTGTCGGTGCCGGACAACGGCGCCGCCGTCACGTCGAGCATCACCGTCTCCGGCCGCAGCGGGAACGCGCCGGGCAACCTCCAGGTGAGCGTCGACATCACCCACACCTGGCGCGGTGACCTGGTGATCGACCTCGTCGGCCCGTCCGGCACCGCCTACCGGCTGAAGAACTTCAGCTCCTCGGACTCCGCCGACGACGTGAACGAGACGTACACGGTCAACGCCTCGGCCGAACCGGCCAACGGCACCTGGAAGTTGCGGGTGCAGGATCAGGCCACCTACGACACCGGAACGCTCAACGGCTGGAAGCTGACCTTCCCGTAAACCGCACGCCACGGGCCCGGGATCACGGCGCTGTCCGGGGGTCGAGCACCCTCGGACAGCACCCGGTTCACACGCCCGAAACGTTTCTCGGACAGTTGACTTTCGGCCAACATCACGTCAAGGGCCTGACATGTACGCGCCCTTGATGTCACTCTCTCTCCACCCGCCGCAGCAGCACAGCAACTTCACAACGCCACACACTCCGGCCAGTAACCCCACGCTGCCCGGACTCCCCCACGAGAAGGAGCTTCTGTGAGCCCCCTCTACGCGCGTCACAAGCGCACCACTCTGGCCATCGCCACCGCTGTCGCCGCCGGAGCCCTGCTCGCCACCGGTGTCACCACCAGTGCCACCGCCCAGCCCACGGCGGGGCCCCTCGCCGCCGCCCCGACCGCGCTGTCCGCCGCTGCGCGCACCACCCTGATCCAGCAGGCCCAGGCCGACGCGGCCGGGACCGCCCGGCAGATAGGCCTCGGCGCCCAGGAGAAGCTGGTCGTCAAGGACGTCGTCAAGGACGTCGACGGCACCGTCCACACCCGCTACGAGCGCACCTACGCGGGCCTGCCCGTGCTCGGCGGCGACCTGATCGTCCACACGGCCAAGTCCGGCAAGACCCAGGGCGTCACCAAGGCGGCCAAGTCGGCCATCAAGGTGGCCTCGCTCAAGCCGCAGATCACCGCCGCCAAGGCCGAGAAGCAGGCGGTGTCCGCCGCCAGGACGCTGGGCTCCGCCAAGACCACCGCGGACGGCGCCCGCAAGGTGATCTGGGCCGGCTCCGGCAAGCCCGTCCTCGCCTACGAGACGGTCGTCGGCGGCCTCCAGGACGACGGCACCCCGAACCAGCTGCACGTCATCACCGACGCGGCCACCGGCAAGAAGCTCTACGAGTACCAGGGCATCGAGACCGGCACCGGCAAGAGCCTGTACTCCGGCACGGTCACCCTCAACACGACCCTGTCCGGCTCGACGTACCAGCTGTACGACACCACGCGCGGCGGCCACAAGACGTACAACCTCGCGCACAAGACCTCCGGCACCGGCACGCTGTTCACCGACGCGGACGACGTGTGGGGAACCGGCACCGCCTCCAGCTCGTCCACGGACCAGACGGCCGCCGCCGACGCCGCCTACGGCGCGCAGGCGACGTGGGACTTCTACAAGTCCACCTTCGGCCGCAGCGGCATCAAGAACGACGGCAAGGCCGCCTACTCCCGCGTGCACTACGGCAACGCCTACGTGAACGCGTTCTGGGACGACAGCTGCTTCTGCATGACCTACGGCGACGGCAGCGGCAACACCCACCCGCTGACCTCGCTCGACGTCGCCGGGCACGAGATGAGCCACGGCGTCACCTCCAACACCGCCGGCCTGAACTACAGCGGGGAGTCCGGCGGCCTGAACGAGGCCACCAGCGACATCTTCGGCACGGGCGTGGAGTTCTACGCCAACAACTCGTCCGACGTCGGCGACTACCTCATCGGCGAGAAGATCAACATCAACGGCGACGGCACCCCGCTGCGCTACATGGACAAGCCCAGCAAGGACGGCGGCTCGGCCGACTACTGGTCCTCCTCCGTCGGCAGCAAGGACGTGCACTACTCGTCCGGCGTCGCGAACCACTTCTTCTACCTCCTGGCGGAGGGCAGCGGTTCGAAGACGATCAACGGCGTGACCTACAACTCGCCGACCTACAACGGCGCCGCGGTCACCGGCATCGGCCGCGCCAAGGCGCTGCAGATCTGGTACAAGGCGCTGACCACGTACATGACGTCGACGACCAACTACAAGGCCGCCCGCACGGCGACCCTGAACGCGGCGTCCGCGCTGTACGGCTCCACCAGCACCGAGTACAGGGCGGTCGCGGCGGCCTGGACGGCGGTCAACGTCAGCTAGTCCGCGCCGGCTCGTGAGGGGGCGGCACCCGGGAAGCGGTCCTTCCGGGTGCCGCCCTACCCTTGTGACCCATGTCCTCGGCGCCCTTCACCTATGAGCCGGTCGGCGCGACCCGCGACGATCTCACCTTCTGCCCGCCCGGCTTCCACCCCATGCTGGTCCGCACCCGTCTCGGCGAGGGCCAGGAGGTGTTCCAGCGAGCCGCCGAGGCGGTCCTGACCTGGGAGATGCACCGCGCGCTGGGCGTCGGCATCGACGCCACCGCCGACCGCGCCGCCCCCGGCGTCGACGTCACCGTCACCCTGGCCGGCGTCATCAAGGCCCCCTGCCGCATCATCTGGACGGCCGAGGAGCCCCGGCGGGCCGGCTGGGCCTACGGCACCCTCGAAGGCCACCCCGAGTGCGGCGAGGAGGCCTTCGTGGTCGACCGCACCGGCGACGGCACGGTCTGGCTGACGGTGGCGGCCTTCAGCAGGCCGGCCAAGTGGTACGCCCGCGCGGGCGGCCCGGCGACCCGGGGACTGCAGCACGCGTACGCGCGACGGTGCGGGGCGGTACTGCGGAGGCTGTGCGGGGGCCTCTCCAGAGACTGACCGAGCCACAGCTCACCGCCGCCGGGCCGTCCGCTGGCCCCGCCGGTCAGGTTCACCGCAACACCATCCCCGCCCCCTCCACCACCTCCTGCGACGGCACCGTCAGGAGGCCCAGTTCTGCGGCGGAGGACAGGAGGGGGTGGGTGGGGAGGATGCGGACCGTGTAGCCGTAGGGGCCGGTGCGGTCCAGGGAGAGGGGGCCCTCGTACAGCAGGCGGCCCTCCAGGTCGGGGGTGCCGGCCGGCTTCAGGGGGACCACCGTGGCGTCCGTGATGCGGTCCTCCGCGTCCACCCGCCCGGACACCGCCTGCACCTCCACGTCGTCCGGGCTCAGTTCGCCGAGGCCGACCCGGACCCGCAGGCCCACGGTGCCGCCCAGTTCCGCCGTGGCCGTCGTCGCCGTCGTCTCGACGTGGTCGACGCTCACGCCCGGCCAGGCGGCCCGCACCCGGGCCTTCCACTCGGCGAGGTCCCGGGCGGTGTCCGGGGTCAGCGCGCGGTGCGCCCGGGCGGCGGGGGCGTAGAGCCGGTCGACGTACTCCCGGACCATGCGGCCGGCCAGCACCTTGGGGCCGAGCAGGGAGAGGGTCTGGCGGACCATCTCGATCCAGCGGTCGGGCAGCCCGCCGCGCCCACGCTCGTAGAAGCGGGGGGTGATCCGCTGCTCCAGCAGGTCGTACAGGGCGGCCGCCTCGATGTCGTCCCGCCGGTCGGGGTCGGTGCCGGCGCCGTCCGCGGTCGGGATCGCCCAGCCGAAGTCCGGCTGGAACCACTCGTCCCACCAGCCGTCCAGCACCGAGAGGTTGAGGCAGCCGTTCAGCGCCGCCTTCATGCCGGAGGTGCCGCAGGCCTCCAGGGGGCGCAGCGGGTTGTTCAGCCAGACGTCACAGCCCGGGTAGAGCTTCTGCGCCATCGCCATGCCGTAGTCGGGGAGGAAGACGATCCGGTGGCGGACCCGCGGGTCGTCGGTGAAGCGGACCAGCTCCTGCACCAGGCGCTTGCCTCCGTCGTCCGCCGGGTGTGCCTTGCCCGCGACCACGATCTGGACGGGGCGCTGCGGGTGCAGCAGCAGCTCCATCAGGCGGTCGCGGTCGCGGAGCATCAACGTCAGGCGTTTGTACGACGGGACGCGTCGCGCGAAGCCGATCGTCAGGACGTCCGGGTCCAGCACCCCGTCGATCCACCCCAGCTCCGCGTCCGCTGCCCCGCGTTGCCGCCAGGAGGCCCGCAGCCGCTCCCGTACCTCCAGCACCAGCTGCTCGCGCAGGGTGCGGCGCAGCTCCCAGATCTCCTGGTCGGGGATGTCCGCGACCGCGTCCCAGCGCTCGGAGCGGCCGACGCTCAGCGCGTCCTCGGCCCGCTGGGCGCCGATCTGCCGGACGCCGAGCCGCAGCACCTCCGGCGCCACCCAGGTCGGCGCGTGCACCCCGTTGGTCACGGAGGTGATCGGCACCTCCTCGGCGTCGAATCCCGGCCACAGCCCGGCGAACATGTTCCGGCTGACCTGCCCGTGCAGCAGCGACACCCCGTTGGCCCGCTGGGCCAGCCGCAGCCCCATCACCGCCATGTTGAACAGATTCGGCTCGCCGCCCGGGTAGGTCTCCATGCCCAGTGCCAGGACGCGCTGCACGTCGATGCCGGGCAGTTCGGCGTCCGGGCCGAAGTGCCGGCCCACCAGCTCCCGGTCGAAGCGGTCGATGCCGGCCGGGACCGGGGTGTGCGTGGTGAACACCGTGCCGCCCCGCACGGCTTCCAGCGCCGAGTCGAAGTCCAGCCCGTCGGCGCACAGTTCGGCGATCCGCTCCAGGCCGAGGAAGCCCGCGTGTCCCTCGTTGGTGTGGAACACCTCCGGCTCCGGGTGCCCGGTGAGCCGGCAGTACGTCCGTACGGCCCGCACGCCTCCTATGCCGAGCAGCATCTCCTGGAGCAGCCGGTGCTCGCTGCCGCCGCCGTAGAGCCGGTCGGTCACCCCGCGTTCGCCGAAGTCGTTCTCCTCCACGTCCGAGTCGAGCAGCAGCAGCGGGACCCGGCCCACCTGGGCCAGCCAGATCCGGGCGCGCAGCGCCTTGCCGCCGGGCAGTGCGAGGGAGACCTGCGCCGGGGTGCCGTCGGCCTCCTTCAGCTGGGTGAGCGGCAGTTCGTTGGGGTCGAGCACCGGGTAGTGCTCCTGCTGCCAGCCGTCCCGGGAGAGGGTCTGCCGGAAGTACCCGTGCCGGTACAGCAGCCCCACCCCGATCAGCGGCACCCCGAGGTCGCTGGCCGCCTTCAGATGGTCGCCGGCGAGGATGCCGAGGCCGCCGGAGTACTGCGGGAGCGCGGCCGTGATGCCGAACTCGGGCGAGAAGTAGGCGACGGCGGCGGGCAGACCGTCGGCCTGTTCCTGGTACCAGCGGTCGCCGGTCACATAGTCGTCGAGGTCGTCGGCGGCGGCGGTGAGGCGGCGCAGGAACCGCCGGTCCCCGGCCAGCTCGGCCAGCCTGGCCGGGGGGACGCTGCCGAGCAGCCGCACCGGGTCGCCGCCGGCGCCGGCCCAGCCCTCGGGGCAGACGGACTGGAACAGGTCGCGCGTTTCGGCGTGCCAGGACCAGCGCAGGTTGCGCGCCAGGTCGCTCAGGGGCCGCAGGGGGTCGGGGAGAACGGGACGGACGGTGAACCGACGGATCGCCTTCACATGCCACCTCGACGCGTCGCGGGATGAGACGCACGGCGTTGTACGTCTCGTCGTCTTCTTCGACGGTAGTGGTTACCGCGCGGTCGGTGGGGACGTACCCGTCGGGGGTGTCGGAGGGGGCGTCAAGACCCGGTCACCGGGCACTCGGGAAAAAGGGGCCGGTCTTGTGGGTGGACGTACGCGTGAGTAGTTAACAAAGTGCCGGATTGCCCACCCGAACCGGGTGGGAAGGCTCCTGCGGTACGCACCCCACAGGAGCACCACAGCACCTCCGCAGGACCCACCTCCCCATATCCATCCGCCCATACCCTCGTTGAAGCGGACAGGAGCGGTCATGCCCGCCACGCACCACTCGTCAGCACCCCCGACAAGCAGCGAAGCCAAGGCAGCAGGAAAGAAGACGACGGGCAGGAAAGGCGTGACGCCGGCCGGCGCGGCCGGTCCGTCCGCCGCCGCCGCCGCCGGGGAACGGTCCTCCCCGGACGCGGCCACCACCGTGGGCCGTATCCCCGTCCTCGACGTACGTCCCGTGGTCCAGCGCGGTCGCCGGCCGGCCAAGGCGGTGACCGGGGAGTCCTTCGAGGTGTCGGCCACCGTGTTCCGGGAGGGCCACGACGCCGTCGCGGCGAACGTGGTGCTGCGGGACCCGGCGGGCCGGCCGGGTCCCTGGACGCCGATGCGGGAACTCGCCCCGGGCACCGACCGCTGGGGCGCCACCGTCACCGCGGGCGAACCCGGCCACTGGACCTACACGGTGGAGGCCTGGTCGGACCCGGTCGCCACCTGGCGGCACCACGCCCGGATCAAGATCCCGGCGGGCATCGACACCGATCTGGTCCTGACCGAGGGCGCGCTGTTGTACGAGCGTGCGGCCGGCGGGGTCCCGGAGGACCGGCGGCAGGTCGTCCTGGACGCGGTGGCGGCCCTGCGGGACGAGAACCGCCCGGCGGCCTGGCGCCTGGCGGCGGCCCTGGCGCCGGAGGTGGAGTCGGTCCTGGCCCGGTATCCGCTGCGGGAGTTGGTCACCGCGTCGGATCCGATGCCGTTGCTGGTGGAGCGTGAACGTGCCCTGTACGGCTCGTGGTACGAGTTCTTCCCCCGCTCGGAGGGCACCGCCGAGGAGCCGCACGGTACGTTCCGCACGGCCGCGCGCCGGCTGAA